>JAWPOC010000014.1:0-208454 GCA_033345235.1 Alphaproteobacteria bacterium
ACGTAAGATTTTATTTGCAATTTTTGCCATAGTTTTTTCCATCGATGCCAATGCGTGGCTGCCGACAAAATCAGACCCCAGCGGCCAGATTATAAACATCCGTTATATTCACGAACTGGTAAAACAAGAACATGGTGTAACCATTCCATATGCAGATGACCCGAACAAGGCCGCAAATATGAAATACTTGCTGACGATTGTAGATATGGTAAATGCGCACTTTAATGGTGATGGTTGGACGAATTATGGTAACGACCCAGAATACGCGACGCGTCAGGCGGTAAATACCGTTGCAGGTATATATTGCATACGTGATTTGATTGAACGATACTATTTTACTGCGACCACCACCCCAGACACGACCAGTTTTAGTTTTCAAATTGGTGCAAATGGTACATATCATATTGACTGGGGCGACGGCACCAGAGAACATTATTATAAATCAAGCGTCGGCGACAAGACTATATCGCACACATATAAAACAGCGGGCGAATATAACATCCACATCGGTGGTTATTCGCGTGATTATTCCAGAGGCACAATCAGTTTCAACAACAACAAACAACTGGCCGGTATTTCTGGCAGTCTGGGCAAAATATTTCCAACACTAAAAGGCTCAAACAACACTCCAAAACAGCCGGGCTTTTTCAGCTTGTTTGCCAATTGTACAAATTTAAGCAGCACAATCCCAGCCGAATTATTTTCCGGCATTCATGGCCAACCTATAGACTCAATGTTTAGACGAACATTTCAAAACTGCACAAAATTGTCAGGCCCATTACCACCGGCACTGTTTGGCCACCTCAAAGGCACTTATACTCCATATATATTTGCCCAAACTTTTCAGAGTTGCAGTAATCTGGAAGGTCCAATCCCATCAGACTTATTCGGTACATTATACGGCCAACCGCAAAGCAGTATGTTTGATACAACTTTTGGCGGATGCAAATTATTATCTGAAAATATCCCATCAAAGTTATTTGGCAATATATACGGAACAACTGTCACCAATATGTTCTACAACACATTTGCAAATTGCAGTGGACTGACTGGCGAAATTCCACCAGATTTATTTGGCAGCACAAAACTATCCGGCAGACCCCAAGGTTTTTCTGGCACATTCAGTGGCTGTGGTGGTCTGACCGGTGCAATCCCAGAATATTTATTCGGAATGTTATCTGATGCACCAACCGCCAGTATGTTTTATGGTACTTTTTCTGGCTGTGCAGGACTTGGCACAAATATTTCAGAGAAAGATATGCCGCAATATATGCGTGACGGCTATGCCATACCACCAAACCTGTTTGGCGGCAACAAACTACAAGGCGATGCCGCATCCAGTATGTTTCGTGATACTTTCAATGGCTGCAAAGGCTTAACTGGCGCAATACCACCGTATTTATTCGGTGGCGAAAATATTGGTGGCGCACCACAACCAGTTATATTTTATTCAACTTTCAATGGCTGTTCGGGCTTATCGGGCAAAATCCCAGACTTTCTATTCGGAAAATTAATCGGCCCATATGCCAGCGATATGTTTTATTCGACATTTAATAATTGCTCATCTCTGACCGGTGCGATTCCAACCAATTTATTCAGCGGTATGTACGGCCAACCACAATTCAGAATGTTTGGCAACACATTTACTGGATGCAAGGGACTGGGTACAAATATTTCAGAAGAAGAAAAGCCACAATATATGCGTGATGGCTATGCCATTCCGCCGCATTTATTTGGTGACATATACGGCACCCCCATAGACAGAATGTTTGCCGGCACATTCAGTGGCTGTAGTGGTCTGACCGGCGCAATTCCCCCAGATTTGTTTGGCGGCGTTACAAATGATGACGGTACCGTATTACATGGCGAACCGGCTTATGAAATGTTTTCCGGCACATTCAATGGTTGCGGTGGACTGACTGGCGAAATTCCAGAAACACTGTTCGGCTTTTTGACCGGCACACCAAAACAAAGTATGTTTTCATCTACTTTTGCATATTGCTATGGCTTGACAGGGTCAATACCAGATTATTTATTTGGCGATTTATACGGAGAACCTGCACCATATATGTTTTTTAACACATTTTACTTGTGCAGCGGTCTGACCAAAATACCAGAAACACTATTTGGCCGAATTAATGGCCCTGTGCAATCGTATATGTTTCGCGGTACATTCCAAGGCTGTGTGGGGCTGACAGGTGATTCTGCCAAGGTTTATGTAGAAAACGAAGGCGTATATAAATACCTGTATGAAGTCTGGCCAACCAATACAGTGTCTGTTTGGGAAGTAGGCAGTATGTACGACCGCGCAACAAACCTGTCGGACTATGCCAACATACCAAAAGTCTATGGCGGGGGTGGCGCATAAAAAAATAAAAAAAAGTGCTTGCATTTATTCATCAGGCATTATAATATATACAACGCTTTAGGGGTTGTAGCTCAGCTGGTTAGAGCGTCTGCCTGTCACGCAGAAGGTCGCGGGTTCGAGCCCCGTCAATCCCGCCAGTATTTACACCGTTCAGATGAACGGTGTTTTTTCTTGTTTATTATTGTGTTTCTGTGTTTTATAATACCTGCATAACAAATAACCAAGGGAGAAAAATAATGAAATTTAAACTGTTGATGGCTGGCGTATGTGCATTAACATTGGCGGCATGCAATGAAAATTCAAACAATCCAGAAATGTTAAAGGGCGCAAACTTTGTATCTGCCCAGCCGGGCGTTGATATTACCCTGTCTTTTGATCCGGCAGAAATGCGCGTATATGGTCGTGTTGTAAACTTGTACAACGGCGGTTACAGTGCAGATGACGACAACATTAAATTTGATGGTTTTGCATCAACAATGATGATGGGCGATCCAGAAGCAATGGCAATCGAGCAAGAATATTTTCAATTTATGCCAACTGTTGAAACATATGAATATTCTGACGGCAAGTTAACCTTGGTTGGCGACAACGGCAAAGAAATTGTCTTTGTCCAAGTTGAGACTTTACCTGCTGCCGAGAATTCTGGTGACACATCTGCGGAATAAAATCATTTATATTCGCTTGACAAACTGATTAACACCAGTTATAATTTGGCGGCGTTCATATGAACAGGCAGTTATGGCCCCATCGTCTAGAGGCCTAGGACACCGCCCTTTCAAGGCGAGAACACCGGTTCGAATCCGGTTGGGGCTGCCAAAATAAATAACGACCTTTGGGTCGTTTTTTATTTTGGCCTAGCCCCACCGAGATGAGAACCGCAGGTTCGACACGATAGTTGACAAGAACAAGCCATAGGCGCAGTTCGAGTCTTACGTGTGGTAAGCAAAGCGAACAATCCGGTTGGGGACAATTACGAAAATCTTAAAAAATTGAAGTTCACGAAATTTTTTGATTTTAGTTATTGGTTAGGCTTGGTGGTTTTTATTTTTGTTAAAGCAGTCCCAACCGGATGCGCCAGAGTGCCGACATTGGTGCATATGCACCATATGAAAACGCAGTTTTCGTGGGCATCGCCCACAGGCACGCATGGCGAATACGCAGACGAACAATTAGCAAACCTGCAAAAACGGATATAGTTAATAGAGTTTTTGCATCTAGGTTTGATTATTGGTTGTCAAGGGGCGATGTTGGGGCTGCCAAGATTGATAAAACCGCAATTTTGCGGTTTTTTGTTAGATTTCCAATCCTTTCACGAGTTCGTAAGTTAAGCATCAAAAACAGCAACCGTTTCGCATATTTACGAACTATTTACGTGTATTTACCCATGCACGATGTTCTTTTAATTCAGAATCAGGCAAAAATTCTCCACCAAATGTCGAAACCGCTTTTTTTATTAAGCCGTAAGATTTATCATTATCAACACCGCACGTAATCAGAATCTTACCAAATCCCAACTTATACGCACGTTCTAAAACCAATCCTAACCCTGCAAAAGCAAACCCTTTACACCGTTGTGATGGAATTATATTGTACCCCAAATTACCGCCACGTTGCATACTCTGTTCGGTCAATTCATGTCTGAATGTAAAACAACCAACGTAGTGACCATCATTTAACAACCAGAACAAGGAAATATTTTTTTGTTGTGCAATATGTTCCAACCACTCTGATTCACGTCCCGCATCAATCATATCTATTAATTTTAACACGCCTGGCGTAAATGAGTTTGTTCCGGCGTCATTCCGCTGCTCTTCCATCACATCTTTAAATGCGGACATATATTCAACAGACGGCTTTACCAACTTCAACATGGATATCCCTTTTTTGATTACATTATATCACAAATTTCGCAGAAAAGAATTTAACGATTTTTAAGTGTTTTTGCAAAAACCGTTTGTTGTTCGACTATTTGTAGTAATACATGTTCACCAAATTTATTTTCTTCAAAAAAATCTTGCAAATAATAAGCAATGGATTCAAATGGTCTTTGCTTATATGCAGCAAGTTCCTGGGGCGATGTCACACCATTGGGGGAATCAGAAATAAAATTTTCCATCACAGCTGCAACCTTTTGTTCGCCCAATGGACTGCGATCTGGATGTCTGACGTACAAATGATGTGTAAATTCATGCAAAATCATACCTATAAAATCCTGCATATTACCCATATAGTTTTTATTTATATTGATATCCCCGGTATTAAAGTTGTATTCTGCCCCTTTATTTTGTGGCATATTATCCTTCAAAACCAACCTATTCGGAATAATATTTAACCGTTTAGCGATATGATCTATGAACTTTTGACCGAATTTTAATTTTTGTTGAGCAGATAACAAGTCAAATCGTACCGCATCATCAGAAAGATGTTTTTTTACTATATCTGTCGACATGTCAAACATCTGTTTCGCATATTGCAGACTATGTTTTTGCGTTTCTTTTTGTAATAATTTTATAATAGCATTACTGTACTGCTCACGCTCTGTAATCAGTGCATTTATTTGCTGGAAATTGCCTTTGGCATCAGCTAACAATGGGTCTATCTGGCATTGAATTTCCTTCTTTTGTTTTCTCAACGATTGATATTCTTTGGAAAAATCTAAATCAAACGGTGATGATTTTGTGACCATTTTTTATTATCCTTTATCATTTATGAATCATTATATCACAAATTTGCAAAAACATATTAACTTCTTTCCCGAACTGCAACAAATCATGTATTTCATCAGTTCGTGAATTGCACGAGACGCCCTGCCAAAATAACAAAATCACCCGAACGGGTGATTTTTTCTTTGTTTCTTAATAGTTTCCGCTATTTGTAAGTCGGGTGGGGACAAAAAACACCACCGTTTCACCCATTTACAAGCTTTTATACTGCTTTTGGCATTGTTCGCAAATTTGTTGTGATTTTTTATAAACTTCGATAAATTTATTACCGATATCTTCAGTTTCTAATTTTAACCTATATCTCGCGTTGGTTTGTGGTGGTGAATCAGCATGTGTGGTATTACGTATATCAACAACATCCAAGACATCTTTTTGATTTAACAAATATTCTTGTACTGGGCAGTTTTCGGTTCGACACCATAAACAATGTGCAAGTTGTAAACATTGAGACGATGAAATCCATGGATTATACATTTTTCATACCTTTTGTTGTTTTATAAATTGTATTATAAACAAAAAAGCCATTTTGTCAATAAGTTTAAAGGCATACAAAAATAATTTTATTCTTTCCCGAACGATAACAAATCGTGCATTTCATCAGCTCGTGAATTGCATAGATATGAATTTATTGTAATCGATAATAAGAAAAAAACTCGCCAAACAGACGAGTTTTGTTTTATCAAAAATAAGACACTTTATTTCGACAAAGCAATCTTTGCTTTTTGCAGTTCTTGTTTACCCTTTTCATCATACGTATAGTAATACAACAATTCTCTTTTATTTATGTTGTCGGCATCAATTGCCGCTTCTGGAACAGCCCAAATAATTGACAGCGGCCAACTCAACAAATTCAAGAACCCGTACAAAACTTGTGATGATTCTGCTGCATTACCTGTACCAAGATAAAAGTTACCCACACCTGGCAACAAGTTTAACGCACCCGCAGCAACTGGAGACGCAGGCTTTTCGTAATTTCCGACAGGACGATCTACCGTCACTCCTTGGGCTTGCAATTCTCTAAGCTGCATAGTTTCTTGTCTTGTCAAGGTTGTACAACCCGCCAAAACCGCAACACTAACAATAAACAATAATATTTTTTTCATTTTATCTCCTTTTTTAGATGCTGTGATTATATTCCAACACCACTAATATTTCAACACATATTCAAAATATTCTTCAGCATTTTTCCCAAACAACAAATCATAAACCCATATTTTATCTGGCTTTTATATATTGACAAAATATATATTTTGTTTACACTGTCTGACACCATGAGCATTAAACTACAAAAATTAAATATTACAACTATTGCCAGATACGCACATGAATTTTATCATGTGTTGGACACTAATCGTGAACGACTGACGCCTTATTTTTTCTGGGCGTCTAAGAACACGATACCAGATTTTGCGCAAAGCCTTGCATTTATGGTTATTAATTTAATGCAGATTAGATATCAATATGTAATACATAAGTTTTTTGACACCCCATACCATGAACGATTTGTTATTTTAAATCAGAACAAAGTCTCGGGAATGATTGGACTGGATAAAATAGACCCGTTTTTCCAAGATGCCGAAGTATGGTATTGGATTAGCGACCAAGATGAAGGACATGGCGTCGCAACAAACGCACTAAAACAAGTCGAAGAATATTCCACAAATGTATTAAATCTTGATTCTTTGTATGCATGCGTTGTACGCGACAATGAGCGCTCTAAAAAAATGCTAAAACGCAATCAATATGAAATTACTGATATAAAATACGGTGTTCCAATATCTGAACGCAATCACAGAATTGTAGATATCGTGCATTACAGAAAGTATCTTGAAAGATAAAAATGCTATTTAATTTGACATATGGCACACGCTGAATATATAATAAGCAGCATGAAAAAGTTACTGACATTTTTTATTTTATGCGCTGTATTAACACTGGCAGGTTGCGGGGTAAAGTCTGAACTTGTGCGTCCTGGCGATACTTTCCCGCGCGATTATCCGATATATTAATTCAACAAAATTACCGCATAAAAAAATAATTTCATTTTTGTGCATTTTATGCTTGCACGAATCGTGTAAATATTACTAGTATGCCGTATCGACTTGTTACCATACAAAGGGGAAAAACTGTGATTATAGGGATTGGAATTGATTTGGTTGAATGCGGCCGCTTTTTGGACTGGTCTGCATTTAAAAAACAACGTATTTTTACAAAGAAAGAACTGGAATACGCAGAAAACGATAACGCAAATGCTGAAAAACATTTGGCAAATTTCTGGGCCGCGCGTGAGGCTTTTCTAAAAGCAATCGGCACAGGTTTTGGTGATGATATTGCTTTTTCTGACGTTTCTGTAATTCATAATGACGCCGGTCGCCCAGAATTGTTAATCAGTGGCGGCGCCAAAGCTGCATTAAAAGACTTGGCGGGCACAAATGTAAACATCCACCTGTCTATTACAGACCAAGATGATTATTGTGCTGCAATAGTTGTAATTGAATCAAAATAACAAAAACCGACATAACGTCGGTTTTTTTATTTTGGCTACGCAGACGCCATATGGCAAAATTGTTATACGCGCAAAAAATGTTGAAGATGGTGGGCATACAGAGACTCGAACTCTGATGGGTTTCCCCACTGGAACCTAAATCCAGCGCGTCTACCAATTTCGCCATATGCCCATTTTTGAAACTTTTTGCATTTTATTATAAAAAAAACTTGATTTCCAGTAAAATTTAACCTAAAATCGGTCGCAGAATAATATAAGAGGCAAATAAAATGGCATCTAAAAAAGGCAGTAAAGAAGTTGTACAGTTAAGAAACAACGAAACAGGTGTTTTCTATATTACAACAAAAAATACCAAGTCTGAAAATACAGCTGGTAAAATGAAGTTCCGTAAATATGACAAAAAATTGCGCAAGCATGTCGTGTTTACAGAAGCAAAGGTATCTCACTAAGGCCTTTAGTGCGATCCCATAAGATTCTAAAGTCCCCCACGCGGGGGATTTTTATAACATAAAATCCATATTTGTATAAAAATTTCGACAAAATGCTTGACTTTATATACAAAATATATACAATTTGCATAAACTTTTCGTCAAAACGACGAAATCAAGAACAATAAAACAAAAAAACCAAGAGAAAGAATATGAGCAATTATGCAATCTTTCAAACCGGCGGCAAACAATATCGCGTGGCAACAGGCGATGTTATCAAGGTTGAAAAACTGAATGCCGAAGGTAAAGTTGAATTCGACCAAGTTTTAATGGTTGGCGATAAAGTTGGCACACCTTTTGTTGAAGGCGCCAAAGTTGTCGCAGAAGTTGTTGAACAGAAACGCGCTGACAAAATTCTGGTATTCAAGAAAAAACGTCGCCAGAATTATCGCCGCACAGCCGGTCATCGTCAGTATATCACTGTTTTGAAAATCACAGAAATCAAAGCATAAGGAGGCAGAACTATGGCACATAAGAAAGCTGGTTCGGCATCAACGAACGGACGTGACTCGGAAGGACGCAGACTGGGTATTAAAAAGTCTGGTGGCAGCCATGTTATCCCAGGCAACATCATCATTCGTCAACGTGGTACAACTGTACATCCTGGCTTGAATGTTGGTATGGGTAAAGATCATACAATCTTTGCAAAGGTTGTTGGTACTGTCAAATTCAAAAAAGGCAATGGCGACAGAAGAACTGTTTCCGTCGTCCCAGACACAGAAGCGAAATAATAAAAACCGCCCGTTTGGGCGGTTTTTATTTAATCGATAATTTTCATTTTTATAATTTTATATGAATCTGTAACCCAGCTGCCTAAAAACAGATTGCAAAAGTAATCACATTACATTATAATCACAATGCAATCGGAATCCAAACCATTGCAGGGGTGTAGCAACCCTTAATTTACAGATACCCGATTACATATCGGGATTTTGGAAGCGTACTCCGACCATCTGGTTGGAGGGCTGGTGGAATATAAAGAATACACCACACTATTTTCTGTAAATTATAGTTGCTAACCTCCAACCACCATATACGCGGTATTGCGTGGTTTCTTTTTAAAAAAGGAACGGTCGGAGAGAAATGAAGCACGTAAATTTAGTATTAACTATGCTATTAATCCCCATATCTGCCAATTGTGCAGAATTGCTGACGTTTGGCCCGCCAATTTGTCCATATGGCCAGTACAGATATAATGGTACTTGCACAGACTTTGACATTAATCACACAGATTGCGCAGAATATTTCGAAAACAATAACGGTCATTTAATAACACTGGACGTCAGTACGTTTCGTTTTACAGAATCTGGTGCACGTGAATGTTATGGCCCGTATTCCACATATACTTATGATAAAACGCGTATCCAACCAGTAAATTCCAAAGGCACGTATTTGTATACAGTAACTAAATCTGCACCAATATGCGGCTTTGGTCAGTATCACTTAAACGGTGCGTGCTATAGCTATGATGACGTTAATGCAACAGGTAAATGTAAATCAGATTATCACTTGATGGGTGCACCCGACAGTTCATTTATGCGTCCCATCGCTGAAGAGCCATATTGTAACGGCGATTATAGTTTGTATAAGTATGCCACAGGCACATTCGATGGCATATATCCAATGTATCATGGGACATTGTTGTTTGGGCCTGCGATAGGCAAAGTTGCCGATATGAAGACACATGCGTGCAGTGTGAACAGCAATAATTATTATCAAATTGGTATAACCGCCCAAGGCTCATACGCGTATCCAGAACGTGGAATATGCGCCACAGGGTATTCTAAGTTCGTCGTTAAATATAATTGTTGGCAGATTGATACCGCAGACAGCGCGACATTAAACAACGCACATATCTGTGGCGTATTGTGTGAAAAACCAGAATATGTTTACACGAATTCAGGTCGTTGTTCAACGGACGGCTATTGCGAAAACGGTGACAAGAAATTGCGCTTGCATGTTGCGCGCCCAGACGGGGAAAAGTACAGCTATCCATTATATGCGTCCAAGACCAGTGATCCGGCCATGCACTTTAAGTTTGTGAACGCATCGGGGAATGAACAGATGTGTTATGTGAATTTAGTACCGCCAGAGGCGATAAACCACTTTGTAGGCACAAAACCCAATCCAATCCGCACAATGTTTTATAACCCCGATCTCGGCAAAAACGAAACATTAATAACGATAGATTAAAGAAAAAGGAAGAACGTTGTTCAAGAATAAAGAACTTAAAAACCTCTGTCATCCTGTGGCTTGACCACAGGACCCAGGTGAATGTGTCGCGCGCAGCGCACAATCATTAACCACTAAGAACACAGAAAGGAGAACGAATGAAGAAACTGATGATGATATTGATGGCGGTGCCGATATGCGCATTTGCGGCAGATCAAGATGAAATCTGTCGTCGTAATACGTTGGTAATGGCGGTACTGCAAATGGGCGAACAGGGTAATGGTACAAAATACGAACAAATATACCCAGACGATAACACACAATACAAAGTCCATCTGCCATACGATATTTTTGGCGATATGCGTTCGAATGTAGAGGCGAAATATATCAATGTATCCAGTACTTGTAACGAAATATTTGCGCGCTCTGCTGCAGATGGTTCCAGCAGTGACGATGGTACGACGCCAGTACCTGGGGATGTGAATTCGTTTTTAAAGGCGGCACCTGGTGATATTGGGACGCGTTGTTGGTGTCGTATGTCTGGTCCTGTAACATCGTGGTGGATGTATGCGAAAACATATTCTGATTCAGACACGTGTGGTGCGCAGTGTGGTGTATATTGTGCATCAGGCTTTATGAACAACAGCGCGCTGGACAACGGTCGTGGGATGCGCGACGCAATGTTTTATGCGATATGGTAAAGAAAGGTGAAAACAATGAAGAAAATATTAATAATTTTATTATGTGTATGCGGTTTAAATGCCAACGCGACAGAAATGTGCGCCCGCGATGACACAGTTGTTGTCCCACTGGACGCAACGATTGAGCCAGCAGATGTATTATATTTAAATATTATTGAATGGATGTACGGGCGTGAGTTTTCATATGGTATTATTAGTATGGCAATAACAATGTTATCTTTATCAGATATTCGAGAAATAAATAACAATTCAAATATAGCTGCGGCACCAAATGAGCTGCTGACGTCTGATGAACGTTTGTTGGGGCGCGAAGGTTGGTATAACGATGACAAAACATCCCCTGATAATGAACGTGTGTATTGTTATTATCAAATGACGCATCCAATGTTATCACGATGGATTTTGTTGGGAAAGTATACAACGCCAACAAATTGTATAAATAATGTATCTTGGTACGGTTTGACGTTGGATAAGCGTAAACAATTGTTCAATGCGATATTGCCAGAATAATTATTCTGACGTCAATAAAAGATATTGCGGCTGCCTTTATATTTATGTATAATTTATATGTCGTCAGGAACAGCTGACGATGGGGTGTGACTACCCGTTGCATACGCGTCTGGGAAAGAATCAGTGCGCCGTTTGGCGTATTTTTTGTATCCAGATGAAAAAATACACTCCTGATCCTTAGTGGTCAGGAGGGTTGCGAATATATTGAATAAGCACACAATTCGTATGATTGTAGTCAACCTCCTGACCACTTTGTAGATGCAATGTGGTTTCTTTTTTAACAAAAAGGAAGATTTAGGAGTAAGACATAATGTTGAAACAATTTATTACGACGTCATTTGTTTTTACGTTTGGCGTTATAACCACTGTAAATTCTGCCAGTCTGGATAATGATTTTGGCAATAAATTACAAACAATATCCACGTTAGAAAACGATATTTTAATATTAGACACAGAAATCGCAAAGTGTGAAAAGTCCAAGAAAGGCTGGGTTGCGGCGACAGTTATTGGGTCTGCGGGCGTTGTGGCGACTGGGGTTGCTGCCGGCGTCCAAGGCGCAAAAATCAAAGATAAAAAAGCGGCCATAGAACAAGGTAATTCAGATGTTAAAACATTAAACACAACATTACAGGGGTATAACAATGACAAATAAAATTAAAATCGCATTGGGTGTATTTGCATTGTTTCCAACTTTTGCGAATGCGGATGCACTGGATGATAAAATCGCGGAATTAACACGTCAAAAACTGGATAAAATTGCACAATTGGAACAATGCCAGAAATCGACCAAGGGATTAAAGATTGCAGGCATAACAACATTGGGTATCAGTGCAATTGGTATCGGCGCCAATATTGGCGAAGCGATTAAGATTAAAAAATTGGATAGCGAGCTGTCAACAATCGCAACAAAAAAGACAGATTTACAAAATAAAATCGACGCGGCTAAGAAAGAACAAGAAAAAGCAAAAAAGTCAGCGCAACAGTTGCCGCAAAACCAATTGCAACAATTGTCGCAAAACGTGATTCCAGAGTGTGGAGAACAAACTTGTGCAGAATGGTCAGATGAACAATTGTTGGCATTAAATGTAACAGATGGTATTTGTGTATCTGGTGTGCGTAAACCTGTTGAATGCTATTCAGGTAATCCTGTTGGTGTTGCAGTACAATGTAAACAAGGTAATGAAATTATAACTTACTATGATTCATGCCAAACAGTGGAAGAAGTGACACCCGAAAACAAAGTCAGAAAATATCACGAAGATTGTTCGGCAGCTGAAACTGCGAATATACCATATGCCAAGACTTCATGGTGGTATGTTGACAAGTGTGTTCCAAAATCATGTCAAGATAATGCGTATTTAACGGTAAAAAATGGCAGTTCTCAAGGCATATGCAGAACAATATGTCCAGAACACCAAATTATAGATTGGTCGAATGGTGGCAAGGCGTGTGATATTGCGAAAAAAGAGAAGGTTACCCCACCACAGAACTGTACCAGAACAGAGATAGCAATCACGAATTATAAAACAGGTATTTGTGATACAGAATGCAATGAGTATGCAACTACAAATAATTGTACAGTGACTAAAAGCATATTTATGCTAAATAAAAATAAATGTATTTGTAATCCGACATTGCAAGATGAAATGATAAATGCATCAGAATTTCATAACAAGAAATCCGATGTTTCATTATCTGATTGTCCAGAAAAGTTATATCAGCGTATTAATCCAAGACAGTGCGAAAGTCTTTGTGCAAAATACGCAACAGACAACAATTGTAAGATTACAAAATTTGGTACTGTTTTGACATATAATTGCTATTGCAACCCCAGCAGCACCGTAACGTTGGATTAACAAAAAAAACACCCAAATGGGTGTTTTTTTGTTATGGACAATTTTTTAGGCGTTTTAAAATGTCTTGGACTTCGGCGTTGATTGATACGCTGAATTTACGCCCCAAGCCATCTGTATAAACATAACTAAAGTCCGCATATCTAAATTCTGGCATTGCTTTGTATGCCTGTTCAAATGGCGACAGCATACCAATAAACCATTCGCGATTCTTGCACAGACATTCGTCACGAACAAATGTTAACATTTCAGGACTAATCATTTCTGGGTATTCTGTGTCAAGGGCTGCGTCCGACATCATTACACATCTTTCACCAAAACCATAAAAGTTCGCATCGTCAAACAAGAATTTGTAAACCATATCGTCCGATTCGCCATTTTGTTTCATCGAATATATCAGGCCTTCGGTACAGCATTTTTGCGATGCGCGCATTAATGCATGATATCTATCCACCAGTGGTTTTGCGTATTTATGATTTCCTGTGATATTAATATTGCATTTTGCAGCGTCCAAGAATTTATATAAACTCTCTTTGCGAATCTTTTTTGTGCGTGGCGCGACAGCCTCGCTAAATGTTGGTTTTTTGCGCCATATTTTGCATTCTTCGATTGTTTCAAATGGACATCCGTCATATTCCAGTTCCAAGACCTTGGTATTGTCGGCCATTTTATCTTCGGGCTGAACAGAAACAATGTTTAATACAGTCAAATTTTCCGAAGGTGTCGCATTGCGTAACAATTCGTCCGTTTTGGATAAGGTCATCGCAATATCAATCATATTCTGCTGATATGCGCCCAATGGTAAAACGTCAGCTGTATATTCGCCTAATTTTACATTTCGCATATAAATGTCTGGTTTATAAGCCTCATCAGATTGTGATTCCATAAAATCTTTGGCGGCTGACACCTGTTCTTTTATTTGCATTGGAATTTGAAATTTCTTGGCGCGCGGCATTTTTTGCACATCCGGATCAGAATCCATCCAAGTAACTTCTTCTATTTCTTCTTCTGTATCAGGTACGGCCAGTATGATTGCCTTGGGCTTTTGGTTGGCCAATTCCATAACAGATTCTGTATCTGCGGTGTCTACTGTGACAAATTCTTGAACGTTGGCCACTTCGATTTCACAGCCTTCGCCAATGCAGTCTGATGCCATTACAGGTGCAAAATTGCACAAACACAACAGCGATGAAAAAATACAAATTTTGGTTTTCATACCTATGATTATATCATAAATCAAAGCGCTTTAAAACAGATTTTTATCGGCTGTGTTGGGCGGAATATATGCCCGTTGTTGGGTAATGCGCCAAAGAGTATAATTATGTATTATGCGTAAAGTTTGTGTTTTTTTATTTTTTTCGCTGTTTTCTGCGGTTGCTATGGCGGAAAATTCTCAGCCGATTGGTGTCCAAATCGGTGTTGGATTATCTGGCACAGGTGGCCTGAATATCTTTGCAGGATATCATACCAGTAAATGGAAACCTGTTTGGCTGCAATATTTTGGTGCCAGAATAGATTTTGCAGGGTCAAAGCCTCTAAAGTCTGCCATCGATTCCGCCATAGAACACTTTATGCGTGATGGTATTGATGTCGGTGACGGTGTAAGAATAGATGACGGGACGCTGGATGTATGGAATTCTTCTTTGTTGCTGGATTTTTACCCCTTTGCTGGCGCGTGGCGTATCACAGGTGGTTATAGTTTAGGGAATATGAACCTAAAGACGGCAATATACGGAACTGTATTGGATGCTCCGTCTCAACGGTTTTATTTTTATCTAGCGGGGGATCACTATTATTATAATGGTAATAATTTTGATGGGTTGACGGATATTACTTGGCGATATAATGGGCCGTACATTGGTACTGGTTTTGATTTCGATTTGTTTTGCGGGTTTAGTCTTTATACAGATATCGGTATGGTCTTTACGAATCGTTCTGCAAAAATGTCCATAGATATTCCACATGAACAACTATATATATATGATACAGTAACTAATGCTTGGGCGCCTGTTACAATACCAAAACTGGACTCTGATGTGGCAGAGGCAACAAGAGAAGCAAATCAAAAACTGTCGAAATTCAAGATTTATCCGATGATAAAGCTGGGTTTTGCCTATAGGTTCTAGTCGAATCGGTGTGAAAACGAATCATAAAAGAGGTGTTTTTGCCTAAAAAAACGAATCATTTGGCAGTTGCTTGGTTTTAGGAAAAATAAAAAAATCAAATAAAAAATATTTTGATAAAACCGCGGAATTCTGCGGTTTTATGGTGGAAAATATGCTTATGTAAACTTTATTTGAAAATTATTTTTGAAAAATCGCTTGACTTTTCGAAAGTTTCAACGCATACTAAGCGGGCTTTCAAGTTGAGACAACAAACAAAAAAGACACTCAACCCCTGAAATTCTGCGGTTTACGGAACAGACGGTATGAATAGGGTTCTGATAAACTACGCAAACATTGTGAATAAAAGCAGCTCATCAAAAATTCAAGAAGGGATGTGCAGACAGTTGAATTTGGAATATCCAAACTTTGACTAAGTCAAAAGTGCATATCCTAGACAGGTAGTAGGTTTACATATTAAACCTCGTTAAAAACTTGTCTTGCGAATAATTATATATGTAAAGACGAACTGATTATTAAATAGTCAGCTTTTGTTTATATGCACGGGACTTACTTAACAGGTTTTTTTAGAACTTGAGAGTTTGATCCTGGCTCAGAACGAACGCTGGCGGCAGGTCTTAGGCATGCAAGTCGAACGGGTGAAGCAGAGCTTGCTCTGTGGATCTAGTGGCGCACGAGTGAGTAACGCGTGGGAAACTGCCCACCACTGGGGAATAACGTTTGGAAACGAACGCTAATACCGCATACGCCGGAAACGGGAAAGATTTATCGGTGGTGGATGTGCCCGCGTTGGATTAGCTTGTTGGTGGGGTAATGGCCTACCAAGGCGATGATCCATAGCTGGTCTGAGAGGACGATCAGCCACGCTGGAACTGAGACACGGTCCAGACTCCTACGGGAGGCAGCAGCTAAGAATATTGGGCAATGGAGGAAACTCTGACCCAGCCATGCCGCGTGAATGAAGAAGGCCTTCGGGTTGTAAAGTTCTTTTAGTAGTGAAGATGATGACAGTAGCTACAGAAAAAGCACCGGCTAACTTCGTGCCAGCAGCCGCGGTAATACGAAGGGTGCAAGCGTTGTTCGGATTTACTGGGCGTAAAGCGTCCGTAGGTGGTTTGTTAAGTCAGGGGTGAAATCCCAGGGCCCAACCCTGGAACTGCCTTTGATACTGGCAAGCTGGAGCGTGATAGAGGAAGATGGAATATCTGGTGTAGGGGTGAAATCCGTAGATATCAGATGGAACACCAATGGCGAAGGCAGTCTTCTGGATCATTGCTGACACTGAGGGACGAAAGCGTGGGTAGCAAACAGAATTAGATACTCTGGTAGTCCACGCCCTAAACGATGCATGCTTGTTGTTGGTTTCCTTCGGGATATCAGTGACGTAGCTAACGCGTTAAGCATGCCGCCTGGGGAGTACGATCGCAAGATTAAAACTTAAAGGAATTGACGGGGACCCGCACAAGCGGTGGAGTATGTTGTTTAATTCGATGCTACGCGAGAAACCTTACCGACCCTTGACATCTTGGTCGCGATTTCCAGAGATGGATTTCTTCAATTCGGTTGGACCAAAGACAGATGCTGCATGGCTGTCGTCAGCTCGTGTCGTGAGATGTTAGGTTAAGTCCTGCAACGAGCGCAACCCACGCCCTATGTTGCCAGCGGGTAATGCCGGGAACTCTTAGGGGACTGCCCGCGTCAAGCGGGAGGAAGGTGTGGATGACGTCAAGTCATCATGGTTCTTACGGGTCGGGCTACAAACGTACTACAATGGTGGTAACAATGGGTCGCAATGCTGCAAGGCAAAGCCAATCCTTAAAAACCATCTCAGTTCGGATTGTCCTCTGCAACTCGAGGGCATGAAGCTGGAATCGCTAGTAATCGCTGATCAGAATGCAGCGGTGAATACGTTCCCGGGTCTTGTACACACCGCCTGTCAAACCATGAGAGTCGATTTCACCCGAAGTCGCTAGTTTAACGCAAGAGGACGGCGCCTACGGTGGGGTTGGTGATTGGGGTTAAGTCATAACAAGGTAGCAGTACCGGAAGGTGCGGCTGGATCACCTCCTTTATAGAGAATACCGATAACACGATATCGGTCAAATCCAAAGCGACTGTCTGAATATCTCTTTTTGAATGTGTCAAATCGCTGGGTCAGTAGTTCAGTTGGTTAGAATGCCGCTCTGATACAGCGGAGGTCGAAGATTCGAGTTCTTCCTGACCCACCACTTGTTTGATGAGGTTGGAATCAGCAGTGTAAAACACTTCTGATTCCAGATATTCCAAGAATATCCTCGGAATCTGCTTTTATTTAGCAAACATTGTTAATCGGTTTTTATGTCACAAATCAAGAAATTGATTTGTTGAACATCGTAATCTCAAATTCTTTCTGAAAGAGTAATCACGAAAGTGATAATTCAATTTAGAAAAGCAAGAATCAACTAATGCTTAAAAAACTCATTAAAGTGTTCTTTTTAAGTTTGAAGACTTTCTCTTCAAGCATAAGATAAAAAGTAACAAAGGGTGTTTAGTGGATGCCTTGGCAATCAGAGGCGACGAAGGACGTGAAAGACTGCGATAAGCCCGGGTTAGGCGTCAATATCCTGTGACCCCGGGATTTCCGAATGGGGAAACCCAATCCTTTATGGATTATCTTTGGCTGAATACATAGGTCAAAGAAGCAAACGCGGAGAAGTGAAACATCTCAGTACCCGCAGGAAAAGAAAGCAACAGCGATTCCCTTAGTAGTGGCGAGCGAAACGGGACCAGCCCAGTAGCCGAGATTTTAGTTAGCAAAATGTGATGGAAAGCACAGCAATAATAGGTGATAGCCCTGTATGCGAAAGCTAGCTTCTTGGTTCAAGAGTAGAGCCGGACACGTGAAATCCGGTTTGAATATAGGAGGACCTTCTCCTAAGGCTAAATACTCCTGATTGACCGATAGTGAACAAGTACCGTGAGGGAAAGGTGAAAAGAACCCCGAAGGGGGAGTGAAATAGACACTGAAACTGAATACCTACAAGCTGTCAGAGCCGGTTCTCCGGTGATGGCGTACCTTTTGTATAATGAGCCAACGAGTTATTATTGCATGCAAGCCTAAGCCGCTAGGTGTAAGCGCAGGGAAACCGAGTCTTAATAGGGCGAACATAGTATGCAGTAATAGACCCGAAGCGGGGTGATCTAGGTATGGGCAGGCTGAAGGCGGCGTAACAGTCGCTGGAGGGCCGAACGCACTAGTATGGCAACACTAGGCGATGACCTGTGTCTAGGGGTGAAAAGCCAATCGAACCCCGTTATAGCTGGTTCTCCGCGAAAACTATAGAGGTAGTGTCTCATGTGTTCGTTGTTGGGGGTAAAGCACTGAAATGGCTAGGGGGAGTAAAATCTTACCAACCCATATCAAACTCTGAATACCAACAAATAAATAGCATGGGAAACAGTCCATCGGTGCTAAGGTCGATGGACGAGAGGGCAACAGCCCAGACCGCCAACTAAGGTCCCCAAATGATGATTAAGTGGGAAAGTGAGTCGAGATTCCAAAACAACCAGGATGTTGGCTTGGAAGCAGCCATCGTTTAAAGAAAGCGTAATAGCTCACTGGTCTATTAGAGTTTCGGCAACGAAAATGTAACGGGGCTAAAATCATCTACCGAAGTTGCGGGTGCGTCGCAAGACGTGCGGTAGCGGAGCATTCTGTAAGCCTGTGAAGGGCAAGGCGTGAGCCGACCTGGAGGTATCAGAAGCGCGAATGTTGGCATGAGTAGCAGCTAATCAAGGTGAGAAACCTTGACGCCGTAAGAGCAAGGGTTCCTATCCAATGTTAATCAGGGTAGGGTGAGTCGACCCCTAAGGCGAGGCCGAAAGGCGTAGTCGATGGGAACACGGTTAATATTCCGTGACCTGCTGGAGAGTGACGAATTGCGTAAATTGTTTTGCCTTATTGGATTGGTGATGCAGTGAAGCAGTTCCAGGAAATAGCCCCAGCGTATAGATCGTACCCAGAACCAACACAGGTGCTCGAGTCGAGTAGACTAAGGCGGTTGAGAGAACTATGTTGAAGGAACTAGGCAAAATGCATCCGTAACTTCGGGATAAGGATGACCTGTTTCAAGGCAACTTTAATCAGGTGACACAAACCAGGTGGGGGCGACTGTTTACTTAAAACCCAGGTCTCTGCTAAATCGTATAAGATGATGTATAGGGACTGACGCCTGCCCAGTGCTGGAAGGTTAAGCAGAGGTGTGCAAGCATTGATGTGAAGCCCCAGTAAACGGCGGCCGTAACTCTAACGGTCCTAAGGTAGCGAAATTCCTTGTCGGGTAAGTTCCGACCCGCATGAATGGCGTAACGATCTCCACACTGTCTCCAACATAGACTCAGCGAAATTGAATTCTCGGTGAAAATGCCGGGTACCCGCAGCTAGACGGAAAGACCCTATGAAGCTTTACTGCAGTTTCGTACTGGCACTAGGACTCATTTGCGTAGGATAGGTGGGACGCTTTGAAGTGTGGATTTTGGTTCACATGGAGCGGTTGGTGAAATACCACCCTGATGTGTTTTAGTGTCTAACCCGCGTTCTTGAAGCAGGGCGGGGGACAGTGCGTGATGGGCAGTTTGACTGGGGTGGTCGCCTCCCAAATCGTACCGGAGGCGCGCGAAGGTTTGCTCAGGCTGGTCGGAAATCAGCCGGTGAGTGCAATGGCAAAAGCAAGCCTGACTGCAAGGAGGACACTCCGAGCAGAGACGAAAGTCGGTCATAGTGACCCGGTGGCTCCGCATGGAAGGGCCATCGCACACGGATAAAAGCTACTCTAGGGATAACAGGCTGATGCTACCCAAGCGTCCATAGCGACGGTAGTGTTTGGCACCTCGATGTCGACTCATCGCATCCTGGGGCTGGAGCAGGTCCCAAGGGTATGGCTGTTCGCCATTTAAAGCGGTACGTGAGTTGGGTTAATAACGTCGTGAGACAGTTAGGTCCCTATCTACTGTGGGCGTTGGATATTTGAGCGAACTTGACCTTAGTACGAGAGGACCGGGTCGAACGAACCTCTGGTGTACCTGTTGTCGCGCCAGCGGCACCGCAGGGTAGCTATGTTCGGAACAGATAACCGCTGAAAGCATCTAAGCGGGAAGCTGGTCGCAAGATAAGATATCCCCATGAGTTCAGTTCTAGACTAGGACATTGATAGGCTGTGTGTGTAAGTCCGGTGACGGATTTAGCTTAACAGTACTAATCGAACCATTGACTTTTTATCTTATCGTCTTGACTTTTAATCAGTCAGACGGTATGCTTGAAGAGAACGTTTAAGATATGATTCTTAGGAATAATTATGATGTTCTTGCTGGATTGATTCTGGTGATTATTGAGCGGGAGCCACCCTCTGTTCCATCCCGAACCAGACAGGGAAACCCCGTATCGCCGATGGTACTTTGGTTTAAGCCACGGAAGAGTAGGTCGTCGCCAGAATCAATCCAGTCCCCTTGATATAAAAACCGAATCTTTTAAAGCCACCGTCCCCCGGTGGCTTTTTTATTGCAAAGGCTTTACGCAAATGAAAGAAAAATACAAAGATTATACAAAAGAAAATCTGGGTGAAAAATTAAGACGGCATACAATAGATATTATAATGATATCTATGATGGCGTGTATGTTTGCTTATTTTGTAACAAATAATCAATCTATGAAAAAAACAGTGCCGGATATTAAACAGGCAAAAACAGTGAATATTGCGGACACTCTTAACACCAAAACGCGTTAGGTTTAAAGGAACGCCGATGCCCAAATCCAGAAATAGAAAAATTAAAAAGAAAAACAAAGTAAGAGCTTACTATAAAGATTCACAAGAATTGATTGCACTTACTCGTTCAATAAAGGGCGAAGTTGTAATAAATATAATAATGATTGCAACTATGCTTGCAATGGTTGGCGTCATGATTTATACGTATGCCCAATCAGAAAAACAAAATACATCAGAAATAAAATCCAGCGTAATAAAAAAACAAAACGAAAATACTGCGAAATTCATAGATTTCCTGAATCAAAGACGAAAATAATTACTTAACAAATATTAAGAATAGTGTATAGTTCGGCTTATAATAGTTACAAAAGGATTTTAATATGTCAGAAAAGAATAGTCATAAATTCAATAAAGATGAATTGCGGAGGGCTGTTTGGGCCACTATGGTTATATTTTGTTCCATGTTGGCTACGGCAGGTGGCATGAAATTCGCAAAAAACGTGAGACAAAAACAAGAAAAACGTATTGAACAGAGAGTCCAGCAAGCAATTCAAGAATATGACGCCCAAAAAGCAAAAACAGTGAATTTTACAGATAGTATTAATCAAAATACAAAATAAAAAATCCCCGCCGAATGGCGGGTTTTTATTGAAAAAAAATAAAAGACTGATAATCTATGCCGTATAGTAAACAAGGAATAAAATATGATTTCAAGTCTAAGACAAAGGGCGAATGCTGTAAAAAGTGGCAGATGTAAAAATCTTATCGCTGTTCTAGAAGAGCCAAGCGACCCAAAAAATATTGGTGCGGTTATCAGAAATATTAATGCATTGGGTGTAGAAAAATTATACATAGTTGACCCTAATAATATTATCCCCAAAGATTGGCAAGAAATGCGTACACGTAAAACTTTGTTAAAAACGTCTGTGTCCGCAGTAAAATGGACTTTTGTAAAAAAATTTAAAACCACCCAGGAATGTATCGAACATCTGGCCAAGAATAAATATGTGTCTGTTGTTACGTCACCGCATATCAAAGGTAAAACAAATGTCGTTTTACAGCATGGCGATTTTACGCAAAAGCGTTTGGCGGTATGGTTCGGAAACGAGGCACGTGGAATCAGTGATTTAGCAGTTGAAAATGCCATTGCATGCGTCAATATTGAAATGTATGGTATTATTGAAAGTTTTAACTTGGCGGTATCTACTGGGATTGTTTTATATGAAGTGACCAAGCAACGTCGCGAATATCAAAAATCACATACACGTGGTCGTAAAAAAGATCCATCAGTTTGTCACGAATGAAAAAAAATCTGCCCATAGGGCAGTGAAATAAAAGGAAAGCGTTATGTTTTACAATATGTTGTGTTCTTATGAAGAAGTTATGGATCGTAATCCACGTGTTATCAGAACATATAAACAACCAGAAAGGGGGTGCGTGTATTTAACAAAGAACAGCAAATTTTATGGTGTAACGACTATTGAGTATGACAGTTGTAATGATGAAATGGTGCGTACACGTGGCCGTATGGATGTAAACGCAGCAGAAGAGTTCTTTAATGTCGCATGTTGTTTTATTCGTGGTGAAATAGCGTGGGTTGAACCTGTTCGTGAATTTATATGCACGTATCGCAAATGTAATCCGAATATATGCAATCCAGATAATTGCCCATCTGCATTAGGTGGTGCGGCATATCATCAGATATTTTCAAAAAGTTGTTTGTTCAACAGTGGAAATTCTAGATAAAGAAAAAGGGCAAATGTATGAGCAAAAAACGCACCTTTCCACAAGATTGGTCAAAAATGTCAGATGTTGAAATTGCAGAAAATATAAAATACCTGCGAAAATATTATAAAAAACACGACATACGAGTGCATAATAGTTATGTCCAAATAGGTAATATAAAAATCCAAACATGTTCCAGACCAAAAATCGGAACACCATATAAGACGATTTATTCTGTGGAAGATATAGAAGTATATAAAGATATAAACAACCAAGAAATATATGCTGATAATTCGATGTATCTTGAACTGAGTAAATTATGTCAAGATATCAAGAAGTATGATATGTCTGCTGAAAAAAGATGCAGGGATTGGATAAAGAAAAACTATAAGTGGGTATTTATTATAGCCACAGGTGCAAAGGTTGTTAGCGGTGCAGGAATGTATCTGTATATCACGAATAAAAAGCAGTCAGATATAAAAACACAAAATGTTGCCCAAGAATATAAAGCACATAAAGAAAAAACAATAAATTTTACAGACAGTATCAAAACACGATGATTTTCCTTGCTATTTAGCGATTTTTTATTGCAAATATACAAATAGTGCATTATTCTGTACGTGAAGGATTGTTAATAATGAAAAGTTCAAATAAAGATATTTTATCCGCTTTTTTACATAATTTTTCGGCTAAGAAAATAATGTTGGGTGCAGTAAATTTTGATAAAAATAAATTACATGTGTTTTTGTTAATGTTATTGCCAGTGTCTAAGGAAAATAAAGAAGCATATAATAAATATAAAACTGCATTACGTAATTTCTGGTCTGGGTGCGGCGATATCAAAGATTATGAATATGTACTGGCAACGCGCGAAAAAGCAAAAATCAGATAGCATAGCTTGACAACCTTTGTTTTTGTACTATATAATAATGTGTAGTAAAAACAAAGGGGATATTATGAAAACACAGGAATATACAATACAGGCGTCTTATTTAATACCTGCATATAATTTGCCACATGGGGTACAGTCTGATTTTATCACCACCCAGCATGGCTATTCTGGTAAAAATTCAATTGAGATTGATGTTTGGTTGGTGCGTGCAGAACGCGGCCAAGAACAAAAAACAATGTTTGCGTCTTTGCAACATGAGGCAGATTCAGCGCAGGAACAATTAGCGCAGTCTGTACAAGAAGATACTGTTAATCCAGTGGACAGTCCAGACAAGAAATCTGTTAAAACCAGAAGGTTAGAAAACGCGCTGCGGGTGTTTAACAGTCTGATAGAAACAGGCAAGCAGTCTGTGTTTCATAAAAAGCCTGATACGGCGTTTGTAGATATTGCGCGCAGAAATATGGCAATGCCAACATTTCAACAGTTTTCACCAAATGTCGAAAAAGCTGTTTATTTGGCCGGTCTGTCGCATTATACAGAACGGTAAG
This sequence comes from Alphaproteobacteria bacterium, assembly GCA_033345235.1. Taxonomy (GTDB): domain Bacteria; phylum Pseudomonadota; class Alphaproteobacteria; order Rs-D84; family Rs-D84; genus Enterousia. The sequence goes on from JAWPOC010000014.1 coordinate 24,351, forward strand.
ATAAAAATTTTTGACAAACAGTTTTTATAATCTATGATATAGGTAATAGAAATAACAAAAGGTATATAACATATGTCAAAAGAAAATATCAAACCGATAATTGTTGGAGCACTGATGTTTTGTGCGCTATCACTTGGTTTGGCACACCATAATATGAAGATGAAAAAGAAGCTTCAACAAGAAAAACAAGAACTGTTAAAACAACAGGCCGCCCAGAACTATCAATCGGCCAAGAATGTACAGTTTGAACAGATTACAAGCAAACAAAACGAACGATAATTATAATAGACCGCCATATGGCGGTTTTTTATATGCTTAAAATACTTTTTGCGAACTCGCCGATTGCAAAGGCGATAATCGATACGCCTGTGCAAATCCCCAGCATTTCAAAGAATCTGTACCACATTCCGCGCCCATTATGACGCGCCATACAATAGTTAAATAAAAATATAATAATAACCGCAATTGTAAATGAAGATATTATCGCAGGTCGCACATCGGTCGTGATAAAAAAAGGAATTAGTAACAGTGCGCTGGTACCCAGATACGCAATGCCTGTGTAAATTCCAGCGACAACAGAATTTTTTAGTGTTGTTCTTTCGCGTTCTGCCAGATAATTTGATGCCAACATAGATAAGCCATCAGATACCGCAGATATAACACCTGTTATTATAATCAGTCGACTGTCTGTCAGTGCAAATGCCAGTCCAGTAATAATACCTGTTTGTGATACCAGTGCGTCATGCATTCCCAACACAACTGCAGATGAATTTTTGTATTTTTTTGTCATACTGTTAAAAATAACATATTTATAAATTCTCGTGCCACAGGAACAAAAACAGTGTGTTATGCAACAAAGGCTTTTATCAAGTAAAAAAATGTGATATAATACGACAATAAGAGAATGAAAAAACTGCTGACTTGTTTTTTTGCGATTGCACTTTGTGCGCCTGCTGCATTTGGCGCAGATGGTGCTGTATCCCGTATAATTCCATCAGATTCCGACAGGGCGACTGCCACGGCTAGTAAGCCTGCGGGGCGTACAAACGTCAATACATCGCGCGTAACAACATCGCGCAATTTACCAAGTACTGCATCGGAAATGAATAAAAGTGCAACTAATGTACGCAGTACAGTTTCGCGTGTATTTTCTGGTGCGCCTGAAAAGCCGGTTGGGAATGTTGTTTCGCGTTCTGGGGTTTCTTCTCGTGCGACTTTATCCAGAACAAATCAGGAAACAGATGCGCTGGATGCAGCAGTACATACTGTTGGTCGTAACGCCAGGGTTTCCGCCGCCAGTATTAACAGCAATCCGGCTGTTCGTCGCGCGGGGGTGGTCTTGCGTCCCAGCACCGCAGAGGTGGGCGGTCGTGCGATAATTGCTGCCACTGGGGAACAAACAGGTTCAAATATTGATGAGTCAATTCGCAAGGTTCGCGGGCGCGCCGCGACAATTACAGCAGAAAGTATCGAAGAAACAAAAAATCGTTTGGAACAAAGTGCTGCGTTAAACAAGACTTGTCAGGATCAGTATAATGAATGTATGGATCAGTTTTGTGCGGTAATTGACGCCAATCAAAAGCGTTGTTCATGTTCTGCAAACTTGAAACAATACGCCAAGGTAGAAGAAGCGGTAAAAAGTGCAAATACTCAGTTAAATGAAATCGCCCAACGTATACGTTATGTTGGATTGTCTGCGGATGAAATCACCGCCATTATGACCGAGACAGAGGCCGAAGAAGCTTTGTCTGGCACAACAGATACGTCAGAAACTCGTTCAATGTTGGATGAAATCGAAGATTTAATTCGTGACCCAAAAACAACGACCAGTTCGTATACATCATCTAATTCATCGTTTGGTGGTATCAGTTTAGATTTAGATTTTTCTGGCGACAGTGCTGATATATTCAGTTTAGATTTCTTGAACAACGACAGCGCCAGCAGTTTTTCAAACCTGCGCGGAACGGATTTGTATAACGCGGCAAAAAAGCGCTGTGCCAGTGTTTTAAATCAATGTAAAGAAATCGGTGCTACATCTGCACAAATCACTGGTAATTATGACTTGGCAATTGACAAAGATTGTATCGCATATGAACAAGGCTTGGTCAAGATGAATGACACGTTAAAGTCTAATGTTCGCAGTGCAAATATGATGTTGCAAAAGGCGCGCTTGGCGGTTTTGCAGAATAAAAATCAATATGATGCCAAGGGATGTATTTCTGCACTGAATACATGTATGACAGATGATATGGTATGCGGTTCTGATTACTTTAAATGTATTGACCCGACCAAGCGTTATATCGATGAGAATGGCGAAGTGGTCTTGGGGCAAGATATTTCTAAAATAACTGCGTTTATGGAAAATTATAATAATGCATCAATTAATACCGACTTCTTGACCAGTGCAAAAAATATGGAAATAAATGCACAGGATTGCAGTTCAGATGCCACAATTAATCAAGATGTCGGAAATGATGGTCGCTGTGTTGCAAGTTATTTGTTGCAAAAAATTGGTACTGGTCAAAAGTTAACAGATGGTGGTTTATGTCGTGCGGTATTAGATAAATGTCAGGTCTTTACCTATGACAGCGAAGGTAATTACAAACCATATAATGACATTGTTGTGAATTATATTCAGCGTGCGATGGTAAATATTCGCGCGGCGCAACAACAGATAATTTCAGACTATGCATCCAGTTGTATGGTTGATATTGCAAATTGTTATAACCAACAGGTCAGTCAGCTAAATTCTTGGTCATCCAGCAACAGTGTTAATGGCATTTATAATGTAATGCGTGGCGCGTGCCGTAATGTGGCATTGACATGCGCATATGCGGTGTTTGATGGCGATGAAGATGTGTGCACGAATCAAGATGCTAAAGAAAAGTGCGCAAATGAATATATCTCAGCGATTTCAGAAATCTTTTATCAGTCAATGTTGTGTGACGATGGCGAAGTGTTTAATCCAACTTTGGGTGTATGCACCAAAGATGCGCTGGTTTATGATTTGAATGGTATTGCAAAATGGAAGTATACAAATGTTAAAACAGAACAGGTTGCCCAAGGTGTAGAAGTGCCGTTGATAAGTGATTTTGCAAACCAGTTAACGTTTAATGAAAAGTACGAAGAAGTCGACAATGCTAACTATTATTACTGGTGTTATGATTTGGGAACGGGGTTGCAATGTACGTCTGCAAATAGTGCTAAGATTAAAGTAACAAAAACATTCTTGGATAATGGCGGAACTGTTTATCTGTCTGTCAAAGATAGCAGTGATAGTTGTTCTGCAACCGGTGGGTATTCTTGGAACGAGAACAAGGGATGTACATGCGCAAGCGGTTATAAGTTTGGATCTGGTGGCTGTGTTCCTGAAACGCCAACAGGGACAGAAAATCAGGGCGAAGGAACCGCAGCGACTGACGAACCTACTGAACAGTCAGAATAAATAACATACCAGGTGTTTGAATAAAAATCCCCAATTTGGGGATTTTTTTATTTGTTAATTATTTCCATAAACTTATTATGATTTTCCAGTTCGTCTGGATTCGGTTCGAATTTTCTGTATGGAAAATCACCGCCGACCTTTGGGTGGTTCAGCATTGCCGCGTGTTGTTTTTCGATTATTTCAGAAATATCTGGCGCAGGCGCAGTGTTGGCCAGTTCGATATATACCTTGGCCAAGATTTCTGCGTCAATTAACGCACCATGGGCATCTGCACGCGCTGTCAGTGAAATTCCATACCATTTTGCCAATGCGTCCAGTGTATAACTTTTTGGGCCAAACACACGATTGCGCGCGATAACCAAAGAGTCCATTTGTTGGCTGCGTGGAATCTGGTTCAACTTTAGCATACTCAGTTCGTGATTTATAAACGGAAAGTCAAAGTCCAGACCGTTATGTGCGACAATTGGACTGTCGCCAATAAATTCCAAGAACTTTGGTGCGACTGCGGCCATTTTTGGTTTGTCTTCCAGAAATGCGTTCGAGATTTTATGAACCATATATGAATCGGGTGGAATAATTTTACCATCTGGGTTTATGTATTCGTGAAAAGAATTATCTGTAATTTTTCCGTCTATGATTTCCACAGCGCCAATTTCGATACATCTGTCGCCGCGCATATATTCCAGACCTGTTGTTTCGATGTCAAAGCAAATAACTCGATTCATGATAATTCCTGTTTCTTGATATATGGATTTTGTGGTATTATAATCAAGTCGTGAATTCAATGCCAGAAAATCTTAATCCGAAACAACAACAAGCGGTTCTTGCCACCGATGGCGCGGTTTTGGTTGTTGCGGGCGCCGGTACAGGCAAAACGCACGTACTGATATCGCGTATTGCATATATCTTAAATAATGGATTTGCGACACCTTGGCAGATATTGGCATTAACATTTACAAACAAGGCAGCAAATGAATTAAAAAATCGACTGACGCAATTATCGTTCGGTCGTTGGAATGCGGGCGACATTTGGTGTGGTACATTTCATTCTGTATGTCTGCGCATTTTGCGTCGTCACGCAGCGTATATCGGTATGCGCAGTGACTTTTTAATATACGGCGAAGACGACCAAAAATCTGTGATAAAGTCGCTGTTGACGTCCAGTACCAAGACCCTATCTGAATATGTCGAAGAATTTTCTTTGATAAAAGATAAAGGCACATCCGCGTTACAACATCCGGACAAGTTATTTCGTGCATATAATGCAGAACTGGCGCGCCTGAATGCACTGGACTTTGGCGATATTATCTTAAAGACAATCGAGTTATTCGATAAAAATCCGGATATTTTGGCGCGCTATCAGAATCAGTTTAAATACATTATGGTCGACGAATTTCAAGACACAAATACGGCTCAGATGCAGTTACTGTTGCGTTTGACATCTGGGGTTACGCGTCCGAATATTTGTTGTGTTGGCGACGATGATCAGTCGATATATTCCTGGCGCGGGGCTGAGATAAAAAACATCCTAGATTTTCAAAAGACATATTCTGATGTCCAAATAATTCGTCTAGAGACGAACTATCGCAGTACAGGCAACATTCTGGGTGCGGCAAACTCGTTAATTGCGCATAATTCGGACAGGTTGGGCAAGAACTTGACGCCGCACACACCCACTTTGGGCGAGCCTGTATATATATTAACATTGCCAACCGACAGGGATGAGGCGCGCATTATTGCGGACACGATATTGCAAGATGGCAGTGGTGATTATTCAAAGTATGCGGTTCTTATTCGTGCGGGCAGTTTATCGCGTGTCCTAGAAGAAGAGTTTGGTTCGCGTGGGATTCCGTACAAAGTCATCGGTGCGACAAAGTTCTATGATCGTATGGAAATTCGCGATGTGATTGCATATTTACGTCTGTTGGTTTATCCGTTTGACGATATGTCGTTTTTACGTGTGATTGGCAAGCCAAAGCGTGGCTTTGGCCCCAAGGCGATAGAGAACCTGCGTGCATCTGGTGAAAATTTAATGACGGCGTTGCGCGCGGCAAAGTTATCACCAAAGATGCGTGCATCTGCGGACGAATTTTTATCTGCGTTTGATTTTGATTGGGTGTCGATGCGTCCTGTGGATGCGGCAAAGCGTTTATTAAATGATTCTGGTTATATGCGTATGTGGTCTGAATCCAAAGATTCAGATGCGTCCGACCGACTGTTGCACATTCGTGAATTATTAACATCTGTGGTATCAAAGTACGACACGTTACCAGAATTTTTAGAGCAGGCCGCATTAATGACGACAGATGACGATGATTTAGCGACGGCGGCTCAGAATAACAGTGCTCTTATTATGACGGTGCATGCGGCCAAGGGTTTGGAATTTGATACGGTGTTTTTGCCTGCGTGGGAAGAGGGTATTTTTCCAAATGACAAGACCACGTCACCGGATGAAATCGCGGAAGAGCGCAGATTGGCATACGTTGCGATTACTCGTGCGCGTCGTCGGTGTATTATTTTGAATACGATGTCTCGGTTTATGTACGGTTCTGTTCAGTACAACAGCCCCAGTCGCTTTATCACAGAAATGGACAGACAGTATTTAGATTTCCAAGGCGGCGCAACGCCTGCGTATCGTAATTTTAGTCGTGTTTCGTCGTCTGTGACGCATACTTCGCCTGCGCCGCGTCGGACGCCGCCTCGTCCTGTGACGATGGTTGGTAAATTGGTAACGCACAGTGAATTGGGTTCTGGTGTTGTTATCGAAGACAAAGGCGAAATATTGACTGTAGCGTTCAAGAACTGTGGCATAAAAAACGTTGCCCGAAATTATGTACATTAAGTGGCCAGTGTAAGTGGCAGAATTATCCTTTCTCTTGTCATTGCGAGCGGCAGCGTGGCTGTGTCATACGAAGCACTCTGTGCGAAGTATGGCAATCCAGTAAATGCCGCAAAAATTACCTGCCCCCAGTGTGGGGCGGGACGGAATTCCCGACAGTTTATTGTCGTTGGAATGACGGGGTGGGGGGGAGAAAAATCATTATTCCACCACTAACCACTAACACTTATAACTGCCCATCATCTCATTTTTTCTCTTTTCAAGCCATATGTTTTATGTTAAAATAAAACAATAAAGTATGGAGTAAGGGGATGACATTTTTCAAAAACACAATAAGTTTATTGGCAATATTTAGTATAATTCCAACGGCGCATGCGGCGGCGGCTGCGCGTCCCAGCATAATGAATGCGTTTAATACCGCGTCTGCTGCGTCGCGTCGTATGCCATCTGCGCGCACATCACCTGTTACGCCGGTTGCGAATAATACAACGTCATCCACAGGGATTTTAGACGAAATCGAATGTATCGACGCGTACACAGAATGTATTGCATCTGATGATACGTGCGGTTCTGATTTCGAAGAATGTACAACAAATGTTTTATTCCATGCTCAAATGCCAAAGTGTACCAGTACACTGTTGCAATGTACATCTGCGGGTATAAACCGTCTGTTCGGAACGACTGATGTTGCGTCATTGTCAAACGTTGATAGTTATGTTGCAGACACCCAGGATGCAGAGGTTGCACGCTACACTTTTCCATCTGACGGCAGTGTTATGGGTCAGCGTATAATCGCCGGTGCGATTGCGAACACATACGATACCCAGTCATGTGTTAAAAATTATATGCGTTGCTTGAACAAAGATGATGTTTGTGGCGCAGACTTTGAATTGTGTACAGACGATAAAGATTTTAAAAAGCAGGCATTGTATTGTGAATCAACATTGGCACGTTGCCAAACCGAAGGTTTAAAAGAATTGTTTGGTGATTCTGGACGTGCGGCCAAGGGTTCTCCTGCGGTGGGGTCTCGTATCAAAGCGGCGATAACCAGTGGTGCAGAATTGGCGGCATTGAATGCAGTAACAACTTGCTATAAAACTGCTGATAACTGCTTGTTAAGTGTATGTAAACAAAATCCATTGCGCTGTATCGAAGGGACGTCTGTTGATTTGTTGCAGGCTGCGAACAAAATCAATGCAGACGGTACAGAAGATTCTGCTGTGTTAAATGATCAGGGTACAGTTACATCAGATGTGACCAAGTCAAATATTAATCGTTTCTTGCGTTCCAGTTGTGAAGATAAAATTGGTTCGAACAAATATTGTCATATGACAGTGTTCGAAAAAACACCAACCAAGAAAGACTTGGCAAATATTGACAAGATAAGTGAAGTCTTTGAAGATATTTTAGATTCACGCAAAGGTATTGTTTTGTCCCAAGTTCAAGGTTTGGCTCAGAAATTTGATTCTAATGCCAAGGCTGCATGTACAAAAACAATCCAAGAATGTGCAATGCGCACATGCGGTGGCGGTTCTGGTGCTGCCTGTTGGACTCAGGTTTATGGTGACAATGGTACAAAATCCATTGGCAAGGATACACCGTACTCTGATATTGAAACAGGTTGTGCGGCGATTGTAAACACAGATCCAAATTGTGTTTATGCAGCGCAAAGTGTATCCAGCACTGCTACGACATATAATTATGATTATATCGATGGCAATGCATTCTCGTCATTGTTTGGTGCCAGTGACCCAATTGGTGCTGTTGCGTCATTAAATTCATTGCTGGCGACCAGTTATAACGCCGCCGCTATTGAAAATATGGGTAAACAGTGTCAGAAATTGGCAACCAGTTGTGTTCGTTCAATGTGTGGCAATGATTTTGTAAATTGCTATCGCAATCGTACAGATATTTATTCTAATTTGACTGATACAAGTAACATCGGCTTTGATAAGTCTATGAACAAAGTTGGCGGTGTTTTGGATTATACAATTGTATTGGGATTATGTGCCGATACAGTTAGAAACGCAGATACGTGTAGTGAACACTTGAAAATCGCCAAGGCATCAATTAATACAGACGCAACAGCAGACACTTGGGGTAGCCCAGATAAATCTGTAAGTGAAAATTGGCGTGCTTCGGGCCAAGGGTTATTATCATTTAAAGCAAATGGAAAGGATTCTGTTCAGAAAGAAAACGAAAATGGTGAATTGCTATGCAAAAATTCCAAAGGCGAAGAAGGGGTTTGTGATACATGTTCCGGCGGCACAGATAGTTGTGATTTATACAACATAGCTGTGATGCAATCAGTTGACGCGTACAAGAATTCATATGCAGTTACTTCATTGTTCAAAGAATTGATTGCTGATTTAGAAATCGAGGCTCAGGCAAAGTATAACGCAAAGTTGACCAAGCAACAGAATATGTGTTTGGCAGCAAACGCGGGCGGTATTATGGGCGGTAATGATATGAGCTCTATATACAAATGGGTAAAACTTGGAAATGGTGGCAGGGTGCCAAATGACTATTCTATCCAAGGCCTAAAGACCAGTCAATTCAAAGCCAGTAACGATTTGTATGGTTCGTTCTGTGCGGTGCGTGTAACATTGCAATCTGACGACCCAGATATTATGGCCGCATTAAGTGGTAACTATGCGGGTCAGACATTTAAAAGACTGGGTACAGGAAACCACGAATTGAGAGCGGATACTAACTTAGATGTTGATTTAAGTGGTTCGGCCAGTCGTTACTTTGCAATCGGCGACCCAATTACATGTGGTTCATGGTTGTCAATGACCGAAATCGAGAAATTGGCACAAGTTGTCGAAGCCAAGGCAAAATCTGCCAAGGAAAAAACACAAAACACCAGCCTGCGTACATGGATGCCAATCTTGGGCGCAGCGGGTGGTGCGCTTGGTGGTGCGTTCTTGGGCGACGCAATCCAAGACGGTTCTGCATTAAGTGGATTGTTAGACAAACCAAAAGTAAAAAGCAAGGATTCTACAAAATCTAGTTGTCAACAGTGGTCTGATAAATTTGCTTCTACATATGATGTTTATTATGCAAACAAAATTATAGAAATGGCACGAAAAGCAGATGAAAACAATGCAAAAGCGACACGTGCAGAGACCCTGATTGAATATATTGATGATCCTGAGGATACCGAAGCAACATGGATGGCAGTGTTTAATAAAACTACAGCCCCTGGTGCTAAAACGACTTGTTATGATGGATCTACATATGACAGTGATTGTTTACAAAAAGAGGCAAGATCAAAGGCCAAAACAGAAATTCGTAACTTGATTTCTGTTTGTGAAAGAGGTCAAGAACAATATTGTAAAGACAATTCTACTGCAGAAGAATGTAAAGAGAAAACTTGGTGGCAGAGAGATGGCGGAACATTGGTTGGTTCTTTGGTTACAGGTGCTGCTACTGCTGGGTTGGCCTATGCGGTTACAGACAGTGTCCTGAATGCAGAACTGGACAAGGCTGGTCAAGAAGCATATCAGGCATTTATGGACAGCATTGGTTCAAAAATCCATTGCTATATCGGCAGCCAAGAAGTCGCCACATACGGCCAGGTAATCGAAACCAGTATGGAATAATTCTGGCAAACTAAAAACATCCCCCATTCGGGGGATTTTTTTACTTTGCAATTTTTTTAGTGATTACTAAGCCCCCCATTTTTTTGTCGTTCCTGTACTACCCCCTTGTCATTCCTGCACCCCCTATGTCATCCTGTGGCTCTTGTCACGCCTAGCGCAGGCAGGAACACAGGACCCAGGTTTGGCCTTAGAATAAAAAGGCAGGATGACCTGGGTTCTGGACTCAAAGGTCCAGAATGACAAATTTTTTTGCAAAAATTTGTAACAAAAAAGCATAAATTACTGGATTGCCACGTTCACTTGCGTTCCCTCGCAATGACAAGGTTCTTAAGTTCTCTTTTCTTATATTATCATTGCTTTTACTTTATTGTCATTGCGAGCGGACGCGCAGCAATCCAGTAAATGCCGCAAAATAACAAAGCAAAACATTGTTCAAGAATAAAAAACTTAAAAAACTCTGTCATCCTGTGGCTTGACCACAGGACCCAGGTTTGGCCTTTTTTACCTGCCCCCTTGGAGGGGCGGGACGGAATTCCCGACAATTTATTGTCGCTGGAATGACGGGGGTGGGGGAAAAGGTGACCAACTACATCCCCCCCACCCAAGTTTTCGTAATTGCGTTGCAATAACTCAAACTATCCCGCCCCACGTTGGGGGCAGGTGAAATCACTTACCCACAAAAAAACCGCCGTTGGCGGTTGTTTTATAATTCTATCTTGCCATTCGTGGCGACCAGTTCGCTGGTCATTTCAATATGACCGCCCGCTTCGCGTAAAATCAAGTCCCCAGCAGCGATTTCTGCAAAGTCCAGTGGGTCAGATACATATGCGTCCAGTTTGCCCGCTGCAACCCATGCCAAATCTAATGCAGGGCATCCAGTGCGACGAATGTCGCCCGCAGATGGACATACCGCGTCTGTGTTGCAACCAATTGTCGCGTCCAGCATATCTTTGATGTTTGAAACCTTGATACGGGCAGAATGATATGCAGAAAATACATACGCACCACGACCAGATTCCGCATAATATAAACGTTCGTCAATCGGTGAATATATCAACGCAATACGTGTTTCGTCATTCGTGCGCAGCGCCAGAGAAATCGCAAAATGTGCGTTCCCACGTACAAAATTGGCCGCCCCAGACAGTGATAACACAAATTCATCACGACCATCACCGTCACGCGAAACGTTTGGTGTTAATAAACCTGCCGCAGGACGTACCAGCAACAGGTCTGATAATATACTTTCTTCGATTCGAGCAGACGCCTTTTGAACAAAATCACGCGCCCCACGCAAAGATTGTTGCAAATTTTCCACTTCGCCAAAATCACGACGCAGACCAGATGCAGTGCGCTGCAGCGCCAGAAACATCTTGTTCAGTTCAGTTGAACCTTTGATTAATAATTCCATATCGCTGCCCCCCGTTAACGAAGTTTAGAAATTAAATCCGGCAAATTTGCTCTTGAATTCGGCGGCACGTTGACCCTTGTCGCCCGCGTTAGAGCGTTGGCCAGTCCATGCAGAATGGTTCAAGTTATCTGTTGATAAAATCAAGTCTTTCTTTACAGAAGAGTACATCTGAACAGTTGTGCCATCTGTTCTTGTAACGTTGATTTCATGGTATTCTGGATGAATTCCTTGTTTCATAATATTGTCCTTTGTTTGTTAGTATAGCCCGCAAATTATACAAATGTTTTTACAGAAATCAAGCAATATTAGCATTTTAATATCGACCAATGCAACCCAAATAGGAATTGCCCGTCGATTCCAAGATATTTATAAACTGACTTTGACTTTTTCCGGAAAATAACGCCAATATCGTCCCTGCGTCCGTCGCCAACATATCTGCAACTGTCGCAATGGACGAGTTCATCTTTTTGAAAAAGCCACTGGTCGGATAAATCTCGGCCGCCAACAGTTGGTTTTTACCGTCTTTTTTCGCGGTCTTTTTGGATTCTATGACCATTAACTGGCATTCAGATGATATTATCAGCTTGTCCGACACAAATGCATCGCCACCTAATAATTCGCCCCACCAGCCCGTCGAACCACAAAATACAGGATAATAAATAACAGCGTCTGGATTTTTAGCCAGTACGTCTGTGATGTCAATGTCATCAGTGCATACGTCCGGCATAACCCCAGTCGAATTATTTATAACTTTACGCGCCAACTGGTAATCTGAATCCCCAGTTGTCTTGTGTGGCCAGTAAAGAATCGGAAACCTTGTCATTGCTATGAATTATATCAGATTCGGTTTGTGTAAAAAAGGTGCCTTGGTTAAATAAAGGGCTTGATTTTTTATTTTTTTAAAGATTCGTACCATTTCTTGCCATCTTCCCATAATTTGTTTAGGTCTTTTTTCGCACTGTCATAATATTCAGTTGATACAGTAACATTGAATATCGTCTTGATTAAAGCAGGAATTGCCGTCATAAACATCGCCATAAAGATACCCATCAATATCATTGTTATCAATGTGTCATCGCGCAGCATTATCGAATCCATCAGCATCTGTGCGCCTTGCGAATCGCTGGCGTTAAGTGCCGCAGCCAATGTGTTTGCACCCATCCAGTCGCCAAATATCGCATTTAAAAACATTATCGCAAATGATACAAATACCGCAGTTAGTGCAATCCCCAACGTCGCAGATATAACATTATCAATAATACTGCGAATCGATTTGCCAGCACTATCCAGTGATATCGCCCAGCCTTTGAACAACCACGCCAGCAACATTAATGGCAACATAACAAAATCCAAAGACAGTTTTATAAAGACCTCTAAGAAATACAGCGGAATCGGTATTAATGCGACGAAAAATAGCACAAACACCGCCAGACCTAAAAAGAATATCGGTACGTTCGGAAATATCGGAATCGATTGCAGAATTGTGTGCATATATTCTTTGTTAAAAGACATACTTAACATCGTCCAGCCAACTGTCATCCCCAGACCTGTCATTTGATGCACACCCGCCAATTCGCAAGCCAAGTTATGACGCAGTCTTGGTGAAAATGCCCCGCGATTCGCGGCGTTTTCGTCAATAGATACAGGGTCTGCAATCGCAGTTGCAATAACACAGGTGTCAAACTGGTCATCATGAACGGCGATTCGATTTAATGCCATACCAACGTTAAATATAGGCTCTATCGCGACGTTCGATATCATACGTGGTAACGGCATTATCAATATCGCACAAATAAAAACAAGCTTTACAATATGAACACCAAACGTTCCGGCGATATCCCAAGGCTTTTCGATGTTCGAATTAAAAAATCCAGACATTAATCGCCATGCCAGCCATATCGCAGTCAGCATTAATGCCAACGGAACAACAACATGACCAATCGCACTGTATATTCGTGGCAAAATATTAGACATCGTAGACATTATGTCAGAAAATAACTGACACGACCAACAACTGGAAAAAAACTTGTACGCGTCCGCCATATTAACCGGCGCAAAGCTGCGATAAATCGAAAATCCAGCCAGTGTGCCTAAGCCTGCCAGTACACCAATTACCAGTGGTGGCAACGCAGCCGCACTAAATGGCAGCAATGCTAAAAAAGCAATCCAAAATTTTTTTAACCGATTCATTGCTTTTAAGTATATCATATTTTGTCTTAAATGTGATATAATTGAAAAAAGATTTGTTCAGAGAGAATGTTTTTAGGTAAAAAAATCTTTGGTTGTTTGCTGTTTTTTGCGATGTTTTTATCGCCATCTTTTGCGTATGCAGCAGACTTGGTTGATGCCTTGGATTTAACCCCATTTGTGCCATTGGTATTGGATGCGTTGATGTTGGTTGCCACAGGTGTATATGAATATTTCGTTGGAAATGGGACTGGGATTATATATGGACTGATATGGACTTTTGTTGCGATAACAATTGCGTTGTATTTGGTAAAGATGTATTTGCCAAAATCATGGGTATCTTTCTTAGGGTTTTCTGGTGGTGGTGAAATCGCCGATGGTATCAGTGGCACAAAAGTTATGGAAAATGTATTAAAGCCCGGACTGCGTGCGGTTATTGCAATGGTTGCGTTGTTGCAGATAAAGCCTGTTTATGTAACAGATTGGTTGGTTACACCTTTCTTGGATTTAGGGGCGATTTATTCGACCGAAATTGTAGAGTCAATAAATGATTCGGATGTGACAGATTATTCCTGTTCTGGCAAGTTTTCTGATAATATATGGCTGTCTGAAAGGGCATGCAGTGCGCTGGTTCAGCCTGTGTCTGCATTAACACAGGAAAATAACAAAGTTATTAAAACAGGAATTAAATTTATAACCAATGGATTGCGTGGGTTATTGACGCTGATACCATCTGGTGGGGAAAACTTTTTAAATGTTCTGACGGGGTTGTTTTTAGTGTGTACGTTCTTTTCGTGTAACTTTTTTATGGCGCTGTTAATTATCCAAGGAATATTTAATTTTGGTGTACAGTTAATTTTATATCCGTTTAATGTCTTGGCGTACGTTGCAAAGCCCAGTGATAAATGGTTTGATATTTGGCCGGCGTTCAGTGGCTTAACCAAGGCGATACAGCAATTAATCATAACGATGATTGCGTGTTCTTTTATTCTGTGCATAAATATCGCAGTTATTAAGGCAATGTTTCAATGGAATACATCTGTATTTGTTGTGGCGACAGGTGGTGTGGCGACGACTAATTTGCCGCAGGTTGCAAATTCTTCGATGGGCTTTGGTCAGCATTCAATATTATGGTTGTCCGCAGGATTAACTTTCTTTTTGATGTTCAAGATATTTGAAATGACACGTAAACAACTGGAAATGTATGTGGGCAAAGGTATGGATGGATTGTATAAAGATACAAAATCTAATGCGTCAAAGTACTGGAAAAAAATAACAGGTGCGCTGGGTAAAAAATGAACGGATGGCTGAACTCTTTAATAGAAGGCGGTGTACAGTGTTGGGGCTGTGTGGTTTTTGACAGCGCATTTCGGACGATATCTGTTGTAATCGGTAACATATATGAAAAGTTCAGTGATATATGTGTAATATTGTTTTGTTTGCTGTTTACAGTCTTTGTTATTAATGCCATTTATAAAAATATGAAATCCGGAATGTCTGATCCTTGGATGACCAAATCGGTACAAAAAGTTGTTATTTCTGGGTTGATTGTTTTAACGATTATGGGTACAGGAATCGCGTTCCCCAGATTTTTAACAACGGTATTATTTGAACCTGTGGCAGATATCACAATGCTGTATTCACAAAGTATGATAAAGCTGGATGAAGAACAGGTTGCAGAACGTGTAACATATGAACCAATCGAAGTACCATCAGACAGTGTCTTTCGACCACAGTTGCGTGATAAAATAATCGGTGTGATGAAAACAACAGTAACGCAATTCCAAGGTTATATAAAGCTGGGGTTAGCGATTATGGATCATGCGTTTTCATGGCAGTCTTTGCATTATGGTATGGGTGGAATTATAAAATATTTTATAATGTTTTTTGTGGGAATGTCTATTGCATGGAACTTTATCAAGATATTCTTTAGGTATTGTTGTTATTTCGTAGACATAATTATTTCATTGGCGTTCTTTGGTGTTTTCTTTCCTTTGTCACTGGTTGCGTTTGCCTTTAAGGGCGCGGAACATGTGCCAGAATGGATTTCCAAACTGGGCGGTTCGTTGGGGGTTGGTCAGATAAAAAATGTGATAAATTCGATTGTGACATTGGGGTCTGTGATTATAACGTACACGATAATTATGGTGATGATAACAAAGTTCTTTACGGCATCTGGAACAGATCTTAATGAATTAATGGTTTATGTGACAACAGGGCAAGTTTTTGCGGACGTATTGAATTCAGAAACATTACAATCTATGACTTTAATTGGTTGTGCTGTTTTGATGTTTGTATTAAATTACATAATGGATCAAATTCCACAAGTATCTAAAATGATACTCAGTGCATTTGGTGTCCAAGAAAAATCAGATGCCAGTGAAGATTTTGCAAACTCTGTATCGAAATTTATCGATAAAAGAATAGAAAATGGCAAAGATTTTATAAAGAAAATCAAGGGTGATTCTGCAGATGGCGCGTCAGGCGGCACAACATCAGGCGGCACAACAGGTGGGGCATAATGTTCAAAGTAAAATTAATTATGTTTTTACTTAAATTTGTGATGTGGGGCACTTTGTTGGGGCTGGGGGTTTGGTATTTGTCATCTGCGCTGGGGGGGGGGGCATTAACATACACCAGTGTCGATAGATTTTTAATTGCCACAGGTGTTGAAAATGGCGATATATCGGATGTAAATGGTTGTTTTATGTGCGGTTATGTCGCAGATTTATTTAGCGTGCTTGGGGATGCGACTCAGCGTTTTTGGTCGGCAATGCTGGATTCAATATGGATTATAATGGTTGTGGGGTTTGGTGTGTTTTTGGCTATATACAGTGTTCAATATGTATTAGAGGCAACGAAAAAAACCGCCGAGACAGATACCAAAGAAAAAAAATTGGAATTCAAAGGCTGGTTTGACAAAGTTTGGAAACAAGGTCTGCGTATATTAATTGCAGGGACTTTTATTGGTGCGATTGGTATGGGCGGGACAGACGCATTAAAGACGGTTACAAATATAACTATAACACCTGTGATGTATCTGGGGGCAGAATTTTCAATGGCGGCCAGTGGTGTGTCTGATGCGTCGAAATGTTATGCATTAGAACGAACGTCTAACGAATCTACTGATTTATTAAATCCGATATTACAGCCATTTATGTGCGTGATTGGAAATATTAACGCAGTGATGTTAGCGGGCGCTGCGGGCGGTTTTGCAATGATGAATTATGCGTGGATGGGTATGGGTGGTGGCGCAGTGACATGGATTGCGGGGTTGCTGTTGGTTATAATGTTTTTGATTATTGGATTTGATTTATTCTTTCAAATATTAACAGTCGTATTTAAATTGATATTTGTAATAATCTTTTTGCCACTTATTATTGCAGCGGCAGCATTTGAACAAACGTGGAAGGTCGCCAATGGTTTGTTATCAAATTCTATTAATATGTTAGTGTCTTCGGCAGTACGTATTATTGCGATAACGTTAAAGGTTTTGATTATATTTGGAACTGTGTCATATGCGGCAGATACTTTCTTTCCGGAACCATATGATGGATACAGTGCGGTATTGCCACCGTTGCTGGGGCATAAACCGACAAATCCAGATGCGCAAACAATGTCTGTTATGAATGTGTTTTCGACATGTGAAAGTGTGTCATTGGTTGATGATGTGGTTGATAAAGATTTATTCAAAGAATGCTTTATGGAACAAAAAGCGATTGTTGAAAGACAATATCCACATGCGTTTGATTTCTTGAAAAATGGTTGGGATTTCTTGTTGTTGATGGCGTGTACATTCTTGCTGTATTTTTATATCATCAGTCCAAAGGTAGACAAGATTTTGGGTAAAGACCCCAAGGAAGAATTTGATTTCGGTGGCGAAATTAAAAAACTGGGAAAGTTGGCGTGGAATTTGCCAATTAAATTGACCAAGGGATTGTTGAACAAATGATGACCAGATTATGTAAATTTTTATCTCGATTGATGGTCGCAGTATTTTTACTGAGCGGATTTACAGTGCCTGCACATTCATTTACAACAAATGTCCCAGATGAATTTGGTATGGCGGATGTTGGTGATTATGGTTCGTGGGCCACAGAAAATAATCGCAGGGCATTTTTATCCAGTCTGACATATGATTTAGATGACTTCATAGGTTCCGCAACAGAACAACAACTGGTTGATGATTATGTGCCCATAGAGGCTAAGTTAGGTCTGGCGTTTATGAATGCATTTTCACATATTGGTCATGTGTTGGATCATTCGCTGGTACACTTTATTATTGTTTTTATTGTTATAATGTTTGGTCTGTGGGTTGCGTTCGAAGCGTATACGATAATAATCGCGCAAAACAAAGTCCAAGATAAAGTAATAGAAATATTTAAACAAGGCCTGAAAGTTGTTGCATGGTCTGTGGCGTTGTCATATGGCTTGCCGAAATTGTTTGTGTTATTTGCAAATCCAATAATGTATGTCGGAACATTGATTTCTGATATTGTGTTGTCTGCAGCCAGTTCAATTGCAGATATCAGATTGCCAAATACATGTGGCGCAATACATCAATATGTGCAAACACATATCAGCAGTTCGAATATAATAGATGCCACCAGTGCCGCAAATTTAATGTGTGTGCCAACGCGTATTGTTGGATTTTTACGTACTGTGGTCGCGTTGGGTTGGAAATGGATGCAGTATGGTATTGGTAACAGTATTATTATCTTTTTAGCTGGGGGTTGGTTGATATATTGCTTTATTCGTATTTCGTGGACTTTTGCGTTTGTAGTGTTCGGTGTTATTGCGGATTTATTCTTGGGTATAATAATGTTACCGTTTACAGCAGTCGCAGAAACCGTTGGCAAAACTTCGTACAAGGGTATCGCAGGCGATATGTTCAACGGCTTTACAAAATTATTTAATGCAGAAAACTTGAAAAAGCAGGTCGAGCGCGTTGTAAATGCCGCATTGCACTTCTTTAGTATGTCGATTATTGTCGCGGTATGTGTCGCATTGTTATCATTGGTGTATTCATTAGACCCGACAAACTATACGCCAAATATGGAAAACCCCAGTTTTATAATTACTGCATTGGTCACAGCGCTGGTTGTATGGTTGGCAAAGAATGCATCTGCCAAGGCAACAGAAATCGGTGGCAGTATCACAACCGATGTTGGCGATGAGTTAAAGTCAAATATCGATAAAATGTGGCAAGGGACGAAAAAACAATACAAAGATTTTAAAAGCGCTTTGAAAAAATCCTAAAAAATATTTTGCATTTTATTTGCAAACAGTACTTTTTTGTCTTAGAATTAATATGCTATGAAAATAAAGAAAATTTTTCGTATATTATTGAATGCTTTCTTTTGGGTTTTTGTGGTCGCAATTGCGACATTGGCTGTTTTGATATTAATTCATGGAAATAACCTGCCAGATTACCGAAAATTGGCAACATATGCGCCACCTGTGGCAACACGTCTGTATGCGTCTGATGGGTCGTTGTTAATTGAATATGCCGAAGAAAGACGTGTCTTTATTGACTTGGCTGATATGCCGCCGCAATTGGTAAATGCGTTTATCGCGGCCGAAGATCAAAATTTCTGGACGCACCCTGGGATTGATATTCAAGGGATTGTTCGTGCTGTTGCGGGTAATGCGATGCGTTCGTTTGGATATAACAAGACTTTATCTGGGGCGTCAACAATAACGCAACAGGTGGCCAAGAATTTCTTTTTGACGTCGGAACGTACATTGGCGCGTAAAATAAAAGAAGCAATATTGGCTTTGCGCTTGGAACGCAGTTTTTCCAAAGAACATATTTTAACATTGTATTTAAATCAAATATTTTTAGGTGCGCGTGCATATGGTGTTGGGTCTGCGGCGTTGATGTATTTTAATAAGCCTGTCAAAGATTTAAGTTTGTCTGAATGTGCGTTCTTGGCATCTTTGCCAAAGGCACCGAATAATCGTGACAGGGCGGTTGAACGCAGAAATTATGTTTTGCGTCGTATGGTCGAAGAAGGTTTTGTCTCGCAAGCCCAAGCGAATGAGGCTGCGTCCGAAGATTTAAATATCAACAGTGGGTTCACAGCCCAAATGGAAGAAGAACTGCAATATTTTGCCGAAGATGTGCGCCGTCAATTGTTGGGGGCGTTGGGACGCGAAACATTGTATAATCAGGGGTTATATATTAAAACAACAATTGTCCCAGAATTACAGCGCGCGGCTTCAAATGCCTTGAACAAAGAATTAGATAGATTTAATCAGGGACGTGATGAAAAATTACAAGGCGCAATAATCGCGATGAATCCACATACTGGTCGTATTTTAGCGATGGCAGGTGGGCGTTCTTTTCGTGAAAGTCCATTTAATCGTGCAACACAGGCGTATCGTCAAATTGGTTCTACGATAAAGCCATTTGTGTATTTGGCGGCTTTAGAGCGTGGTTTTTCGCCACAAACAATGATATTGGATGCGCCTATTGTTGGTTGGCGCGAAGATGATACTTTGTGGAAACCTGAAAATTATGACAAGAAATTCTTGGGTAATGTGCCGTTGCGCTTGTCTTTGGAAACGTCCAGAAATGTCCCGACGGTGCGTTTGGTTGAACAAATTGGAACAGAAAACGCTATCGAAGTGGCCCAGCGATTTGGTGTCTATCCATCAGATATGAAAAATATGAACTTGTCTATGGCGTTGGGGTCTGGTGAAACAACGTTGGAAAAGCTTGTGTCTGGGTATGCTGCGTTTGTAAATGGCGGGTATACTGTAACCCCAAAAATGGTCGATTATATTGAAGATAGATATGGTCGCGTTATTGGGGGCACGCCAACAGAAATTGTTGAATGGTCCGAAGAATTATTGCCACCTGAAACATATGTGGAATCTATGCCACTGTCTGACCCGCAAAGTTTATATCAAATGGTGTCCATATTGCAGGGCGTTGTTGAACGTGGTACAGGCAAGCAGGCACGTGTTTCTGGTCATACAATCGCAGGTAAAACAGGAACGACAAATGATGTCAAAGATGTTTGGTTTGTCGGGTTTTCCAAGAACTTAATCGCAGGTGTTTATCTGGGGTTTGATACGCCAAAGCCTTTGGGACGTGGGGCAGGGTCTCATATGGCGGCGCGTGTGTTCTCAGACTTTATGCGTGTTGCATTGGCAGACGAAAAGAATCAGCCGTTTGCAGTGCCTGATGGTATGACATTTATGCGTGTTAATCGTCGTAGTGGCGCATCTGCCACTGATGACCCATACGGTACAATTATTCAAGAGGTCTTTAAACCAAATCAAAAGCCAAATGCAGCCCCCCAGTACGAAGCCGAAGAAAATAGTGCGGTTGTAGGCGGTGTGTTCTAAGAATTAAAAATTAAACTTTAAATACCATTTGTTTATTAAATGTTTTGTGGTAGAATGTCAGCATAAGGAAAAAAGGATTTTTAATGCTGACAGATTATTTTTTTAACACAGGTTTTTCTTTCTTTGGCAGTGGGTGGACTCAGTTTGGCGGCGGTTTTTTGGTCGCGTTTTTTATAATGTTTGTATTTGGGCGCCCGTTTGTTCGCTTTATGCGTGCGGCACAGAAAAAAGGTCAGCCAATCAGTGAAAATGTGCCGGTTGCACACAGGCAAAAGTCTGGAACGCCAACGATGGGTGGAATATTGATAATATTAGCTATTTTGATGGGCAGTATTTTGTTTATGCCGATGTCAAATCCTACAGGCTGGATTGCGTTGGCGGCGTTGGTTATGTTTGGGTTGTTGGGGTTTGTTGATGATTATAAAAAAGTAACATCCCAATCCAGCAAGGCTTCGAATGGTTTGTCGCCAATGACACGTCTGATTGTAGAGGGTATATTTGTCATAGTTTTGGCGTACTTTATAAATAAAACTATACCGCCATATATTCCTGAATATTCATTGGCAATTGGTGCAGGAATTATTTTGCCATTAGGGTTTTGGTATTATGTTTTTGCATATTTTGTAATATGTGGCAGCGCGAATGCAACAAATATCACAGATGGGTTGGATGGAATGTTGTCAAAACTGTATATCCCTGTGCTGGTTGTCTTGGTTGTGGCATTATATGGTGCGACACGTATCGGTTTTATGGATACAGTGATGTTCTTGCCTGTGGCCAGTGGTTTATATGCAGTTCTGGGTGCGGCATTTGGTGCGGTTCTGGGATTTTTATGGTATAACTGTAAACCTGCGTCGATATTTATGGGGGATGTAGGCTCGTTGGCATTGGGCGGATTTATGGGAACGGTTGCAATGCTGTTAAAGTCAGAAATAATAATGGGTGTTGCTGCAGGTATGATGGTATTGATATTGTTGTCGTCTTTTATTCAAACGATGTACTTCAAGGCAACACGTAAAATATATGGTACAGGTCGACGTGTGTTCTTGCGTGCGCCATTGCATCATCATTTTGAAGAGTTGGGTTGGGCAGAAACCAAGATAGTAGATAGATTCTTTGTGTTATCTATACTGTTTTCAGGTTTGGCGTTGGTATTATTAAAATTTGCATAAAGTATAACGGTAATGTTTAGAATTAATCGCAGCGATGACAGTAAAGTAACCAGTTGGTATTTTGAAATCGACAGACGTTTGTTACTGTGTGTTTTAATACTGATGTTTTTGTCTGTCTTGTTTTCATTGTCTGCGGGGTCTGTTGCGGCCGAGCGTATCGGGCAAAGTTGGCACTTTTTTATGGTCAAGGCCATACCGTTTTATATCACAGGATTAATTTTTCTGTTTGGGGCCAGTTTTTTAAATAAAAAACAAGTGCTGATTTTGGCAGGGGCGAATTTATTGTTTGGTTTGTTGTTGTTGCCAGTGACAGTAATTGCGCCACATATGATAAATAATTCTGCGCGATTTATTCATTTTGGATTTGCAAATATTATGCCTGCAGACGTTATGAAGCCTGGGTTCATAGTGATGACTGCGTATTTTTTGGCAAAAATGAAAGCGAAATATGGGGCGGACATATTCTTGAACAAAGACGCATGGCGGTTTGATACTTGGCTAAGTTGGGTTTGGTATTTGTTATTATTTGCAGTCACTGTGCTGATAATATTTAATCATCCTGATTTAGGGACGGCCGCATTATATTTGGGTGTTTTTTCTTCGATGGTGTTAATTGCAGGCTTGCCATTATCGTGGATTCCGGTTTTGGTTGGGACAGGTTTAGTGATGTTAGTGGTCGCGTTCTTTACATTGGGACACGTACATCGTCGAATAATATCGTTTTTGACGGGTACTGGTGATACGTATCAGGTTGATAATTCTGTTGATGCAATACGACATGGCGGACTGTTGGGATCTGGTGATGACGCGTTTGTTAAACAGTACTTGCCAGACGTGCATACAGACTTTATCTTTGCGGCGATTGTTGAAGATATGGGGGCGATATTAGGATGTTGTATTTTAGTCTTGTTCTTTTATGTGTTCCGTCGATTGATAAAAATTGCATCCAGTTCACGTGACTTGTTTGTTTTGTACGCGGTCAGTGGTACTGCAATGCTGTTTGTTGGCCAGATATGCTTTAATATGTTGACGACATTAAATTTGTTTGCGCCAAAAGGAATGACTTTGCCGTTTATTTCATATGGTGGTAGTTCTTTGTTGGCGTACTGTTTATTGTTCGGTATGGTTCTGGCAATTGTTCGTGAAGATAAATGGAAATAAAAAAAGGATTGGTAATGAAAGTATGGATTGCAACAGGTGGAACAGGTGGACATGTTTTTCCCGCGCTTAGTGTCGCAACAGAATTGGTAAAACGTGGCCACAGGGTTACGATTTCTTGCGATGGACGCGTGTATGATATGGTGTGTCGTAATTGTCCGCGTGGTGCGTCTATATCGCGCGTATGGGCGTCTGGGGTTGGTGCAAAAAGTCGCATAAAACAAATGGCGGCATTGTTTAAAATTGCGGTGTCTGCATTTGTTTTGTCATTGCGTTTTATGGTTTTTCGACCAGACAGAGTTGTGTCTTTTGGTGGTTATGCGTCTGTGCCCGCAGTGTTTGCCGCACATTTTTGGAAAATCCCAACATTTTTACACGAACAAAATGCTGCGATTGGGCGTGCAAATAAATTTGCA
Source organism: Alphaproteobacteria bacterium (assembly GCA_033345235.1). GTDB lineage: Bacteria > Pseudomonadota > Alphaproteobacteria > Rs-D84 > Rs-D84 > Enterousia. Next base: position 47,937 of record JAWPOC010000014.1, read on the forward strand.
ATGCGTTGGGTAAAAACTTTGATGACCAGTTTTCCTGTTGTTGATGGTGTGCCTAAAACAGGGACTAAAGTAGTGTATACAGGTCTGCCAGTAAGACCAGAATTTGTTGCAGCTGCTAAAACCGCGATGCCGGACGGGTTTAATATCTTGGTGACAGGAGGGTCTTTGGGGGCGCAAATCTTGGATGATGTCGTGCCTCAGTCTATTGTAGCTATGAAAAACAAAAAGATTTTTGTTACACATCAGACACGTCCACAAAATGTTGAAAAATTACAAAAGTTTTATGCAGATAATAAAATTCGCGCCAATGTTTTGTCTTTTATACATGATATGGCAGATACAATCGCGTCATCCAATTTAGTAATCGGGCGCAGCGGTGCCAGTACGGTCATAGAATTGCAGACAATTGGTCGGCCTGCAATATTTGTGCCACTGGGGATAAATCCAGACCAAGCCGCAAATGCAGCCAGCTTTGCAAAGCGTGGCGCAGGTTTTGCAATTGAACAGTCGAAATTTACGCAAAAGTGGTTAACGTCGACATTGTGCGATTTGTTTGATAATCCGTCGCGCTTGCAAAAGATGGCAACCAAGGCGCGTGTTGAAAATAATGCAGTCGATTTAATCGTTGATGAAATAACAAAATAATCAAATCCGCAATTGCGGATTTTTTTGTGTCATTTTATGCTTGCGCACAGTTTGCGATTTGTTCTATGATAAAAACGGAAGGAAAGGAAAATGCGTTTAATAACAATATCTATGCTGTCGTTATGCATTGTTTTGCCTGCAGGTGCGAATGCTCGTCTGCCGGTTGTTAATATTGCGTCTGGTGGTGTTTCTGCACGTGCTGCGTTCGGTGCTCAGCAACCTGTGCAAACACAAAAAATCGCAAAAACAACTGCGCCAACACGTGTTAAAAAAGTTGTCGCACGCAGTGCCAAAGTCGCACCAGCTGCGCAACCAAAGGTTGCGGACAGTGTGTCTGTTGCGTCAAATGATGTTTTGATGCCGATGCGTCCCAGTGCAGATTTGTGGGCGAGAAATAATGATGTTGCATTGCGGATGCCGCGTTCTGATGAATTTTCTGTAATACGCAGTGATAATTTATTGCCCGAAGAAAATATCGATAGTCATATTGTTATGCAATCTGAACAGATTTCGCCAGATGCCGAAGTTGAAATGAAGTTGGCTGAATTGCAAAAACGTGCGAATGACAGTGTGCGTACTATCGCTGCACGTGATGCAGATATGCCTGTTTTGGCCAGTGCGGATAATACAGATATATCAGTTAAAAAGTTGATTGTCCCGATGGAGCAAGATTCGGATGTTGTAGTCAGACGTGTTGAAAAAAATGTATCTCCACGTATTGCGTCTGTTCGTGATGATATGACCAAGATGTCTCCTGCGCAACTGCGTCAGGCGTTCAGAAAGACTTTCTTGTCTGAGAATAAGCATTTATCTACTTTCTCAATTGATGATAAATTTGATGTTGCCAGTGATATGACGTCTTCGACAGGTGATTTTGTTTCCAGACCTGATTTGTCAGAACAGAATTCTGGAATTCGCACATTGGAAATAAAGATTAAATTCCGCGACGAAGATTCTTCGTTGTCACGTGCTAATTATACATTGCTGACAGAATATGCAGGTATTGTCGTCAATAAACCAACCCGCGCGGTACAGATTGCAATACCACAGTATATGACAATGGATGCTGATGAGCGTAAGTTAGCAGCGCGTCGTTTGGCGATTGTTGAACAGGTTTTAACAGATAACGGCGTGTCTAAACAACGTATTGTGCCGGTATTATCTCAACGCGAAGAACCAGGGTTTGTGTTGCGTATGATTTCCAGCGATCAATACGATACATTGACACAACAAAGCCGTAATATCTTTGGTGATACGGTCAGTAAAAAAACATATAAAAGTATGTCGTGGTAAATATTTTAAAATCCATAGTCAGTTTTGTATTTCCGCCGGCGTGTCCATTGTGTGATGCGCCGGTATCTGTACATGGTGAACTGTGCGGTGATTGTTGGACATCTATGAATTGGATTGATGGCGCAAAGTGCGCTAAGTGTGGTTATCCATTTGCGTCTGATTTGGATTTGGGTGGTGCACCTTTGTGTCCTGTGTGTGCATCGGGTCAGTGCGAGCTAGATTGGATACGCAGTGCATGTGTTTATGATGATGCGTCACGTGGTGCGATGTTGCCGTTTAAGCATGGTGGTCGCGTAAATTATGCGTATTTTATGTCGCGTGCGATGATGTGGGCGTTACGTGATGTTGATATTGATATCGATGTAATAATGCCTGTGCCTTTGGCGTCAAAGCGTTTGTTTAAACGTGGTTATAATCAAGCGACTTTATTGGCGCGGCCAATATCGCGTGTGTTGGGTATTAAAATGGATTTAGATTCTGTACGTCGTATACATCGGCCAGATATGGGGCATAAAAATGCACGTCAAAGGGCGGAAAATATCAGTGGTGTGTTTAGTGTTATAAAACCTGAAAATATTGCTGGGAAAAAGATATTGTTGGTTGATGATGTTATGACGACAGGGGCGACTTTTTATGAATTGCGTCGTATGCTTATGCGTGCAGGTGCGGTGGCGGTGTATGGTGTAACGTTTTGTCGGGTTGCACGTACTGTTTGACGAATAAAATTATATTTTGGCTGCTTGTTTTTTCTTGATAGTTGTTTTTATTCTGGTACGATTTAAACCAAGTTGTTTTAAATACAAATTAGGGTAAGTAAAAATGAATATAGAACTGGGTAAAAATATTAATCCACGCGAAATTGAAACCAAGATTCAAGAATTCTGGGATAAGAATAATTTTTGGGCAAATGATGTTAAGTCTGACAAGACACCATTTTGCATTATGATGCCGCCACCAAATGTAACAGGTAACTTACATATGGGGCATGCGTTGGATAATGTTTTAACAGATATTATGTGTCGTTATAAACGTATGGCCGGTTTTGATGTCTTGTGGCAGCCTGGTACAGACCATGCGTCAATTGCAACCCAGTTGTTGGTTGAACGTGATTTGTCAAAACGTGGTATTAATCCACACAGTTTGTCTTTGCAGGAAAAGTTAGATTGTGCATGGGCATGGAAGGCGGATAAGGGCGGTCAAATTATAAATCAGTTGCATATTTTGGGTGTTACCCCTGTGTGGCAACGTGAACGTTTTACAATGGATGCCGGTTTGTCCAGTGCGGTTACAAAACTGTTTGTAAAGATGTATAACGAAGGTCTGATTTATCGTGAAAAGCGTTTGGTAAATTGGTGTCCAAAACAACAAACATCTGTTTCTGATTTAGAGGTTGAAACACGTGATGAAAAAGGTAAGTTTTATTACTTTAATTATCCATTAACAGATGGCGGGTTTATTGAAATTGCGACCACACGTCCAGAAACATTATTTGGTGACCAGGCAATTGCTGTTCATCCAGAAAACGAAAAATTAAAGCACTTGATTGGACGCAAAGCGATTATTCCGTTGACGGATATTGAAATTCCAATTATCGCGGACGAACATGCAGATCCAGAAAAGGGGACTGGCGCGGTAAAGATTACACCTGCACACGATTTTGATGACTGGGAAGTTGGCGTTCGTCATAACTTAACACCTGTATGTATTTTAACACCAGATGCCAAATTAAATGACAATCCTGTTGTTCCTGAGAAATATCGTGGTATGGACAGATATGCTGCGCGTGCCGCGGTTGTTGCGGATATCGAAGCAGCAGGTTTGATGGTTAAAATCGAAGACAAGATTATTCCGACACCGTATTCTGAACGTGCCCAAGTGCCTGTTGAACCATATTTAACAGACCAATGGTTTGTAGATGCAGAAAAGTTGGCGATTCCAGCGATAAAGGCTGTGGAAGAAGGTAAAATCAAGTTTATGCCAGAACATCGTTATAACTTGTTTATGGCGTGGATGAAAAATATTCGTCCCTGGACGATTTCGCGCCAATTGTGGTGGGGACATCATATACCGGCTTGGTATGACGAAGCGGGTAATGTTTATGTCGCAGAAACCGAAGACGAAGTAATCAAAATGTCTGGCGGTAAAAACTTGACGCGTGATAAAGATGTCTTGGACACATGGTTTTCTTCTGGGTTGTGGCCATTTTCTACATTAGGTTGGCCAGAAAAAACACTGGAACTGGAAAAATATTATCCAACAGATTTGCTGTATACGGCGGCTGATATTATATTCTTTTGGGTTGCGCGTATGATTATGATGGGAATTTATGTGATGGGAGATGTTCCATTCCGTACAGTAAACTTCCATGGCTTGGTGCGCGATTCCAAAGGACAAAAAATGTCCAAGACCAAAGGTAATGGTACAGACCCGTTGGTAACTGTTGAAAAGTTTGGTACAGATGCACTGCGTTATTGGATTGCAACAGCGCCAATCGGTACAGATATTCGTTACAGTGATGATGAAGTAAAGCGTGGTTCTAAATTGTTGACCAAGTTGTGGAATGCGTCAAAATATACTTTGATGAATTTGTCTGATTTTGACCCAGCAACCGCAAAGCAAATACCTGTATCAGAACGCTTTATCGAAGATAGATGGGTGTTGAACGAGTTAAATAAAACGATTGCAGAAACACGCAAGCATTTGGATAAGTATGATAACTATAATTCACGTGCTGCAATTGATACATTCTTTTGGGATATTTTCTGTGACCAGTATCTGGAATTTATCAAAGACCGTTTCTGGGCGCCTGAAAAATACAGTGCGGAATCAAAGTTGTCTGCCCAGTGGACATTGTATACTGTATTGCGTTCGATAATTGGTTTGTATGCGCCGTTTATACCGTTCTTGACCGAAGAGCTGTGGCAAAAAATCTATAAAGATTTTGAAGGCGGTGAAACATTGCATTTGACAGAATATCCAATGGTACGTTCCGAATATGAAACAGATGTGTCCAAGATGAATGTTGCGCTGGAAATATTAAAGAATGTTCGTGGCTTGCGTACAGAACGCAAGGTTGGTAATGGTGCAAAACTGGAAACTTTGACAATTCCATCAGATACACCAAGTGAATTGCATGGTTTGATAAAATCTGCTGCGCGCGCGAATGAAATAGTTTTGGGTGACGCAATTGATTTTGTTGTTTTGCAAAATATTGCGGGGTAATTTCAAATGGCAAATCAGTTGGTCGAAACCAGAGTCTTGCAGGCATATCAATGTGACAGATATGGTTATGTTCGGCCACTGATTTTAATGAATGAATTGCAATCGATTGCTGACCGTCATGCGGAAATCTTGGGATGTGGTCGTACGTATTGTTTGGAAAATAATATCGCGTGGGTTGTCATGTATTATCTGGTCGATATTATTGAGCTGCCATCCGAAGGCGAAGAATTGACTTTTATCACATGGCCATCGTGCCAAGACGCGTTACGTGCGACGCGCGATTTTGAAATTCGTGGGGCTGATAATCGTTTGATGGTTCGTGCGACGTCTCAATGGATATTGATTGATATGTCCAGTCGCAGACCATTGGTTTTGGCAAAGCATTTGTCACCAGATGTTGTGACGCCTGTGCGTGCGTACGATTGTGCGTTTACTAAGTTTCCAGATTTTGAAACAACTAAAACACACATTATGAAATGTCGATTTGATGATATTGACGTGAATCAGCATATAAATAACGCTGTTTATGCGGTCTGGGCGACTGAAAGTGTTGGGTATGTTTATCGTAATCAACACAAGTTACGCAAGATAGACATCTGTTTCAAGAAAGAAGTTAATCCCGACACGCCAGAGATACAAATTGATGTCGCGTTTGATGGTTTGACTACGCGTCATAAAATTAAAAGCGGTGATACAGAAAACGCTGTTGTTGTTTGCCAGTGGCAAGATTTATAAATCTCGTTTTTTTGACGAGTTTTTTTATTTGTTTGTCATATCAGATTGTGATAACATTCAAAATGAATTGGTGGAGACACCCGTTCGGGGCTTTCACAGGCCTTGCTCATTCGGTGCGAAACAAGGAAATGTTGCCTGTTGGATAACGTTCCTGTGGTTTTGCATCGTCATTTGTCCCTGACTGTAATAGGTCGGGGGGCTGTTTGCCATAAAACAGGGTTCGCCCGAAAGCAAATGGAATCAATAATGAGCTGATTGTGAACCCCCCGACCGCTGTTGTCTTTGCTGCGGTTTATTTTTTTAGATGGGGGGTATTATGAAACCTTTTAGTAAAACAATGATGTTGGGTGCGCTTTTGGTGCCGAATATCGCATTTTCTGCGTCGGATGGATTGACACAGGCGCTGCAAAGCGTACGACAAAACTGTGGCGGGATATCTGAATTGATGTCCGATTTAAAAACCAAAGCGGGAATTAATACCGCAATAACCGGCGCAGGTACTGTTGCAGGCGGCGTCGCGTTGGGAACAGGTATTGCCAAAGCGCAAAAAGATTCGAAAATAGATGAAATAGAACAGCAGTTGATGGATATGTTAGAACAGGCGTCTGCCACCGAAAATTTCGAAGCAGAAACTTTGTATTTGGACATAGATGCGGTTACAGCTGCAATTGAAAAAGGGCAGGCGGACGAAGCTAAAAGAAAAGAGTTGATTTCAGAACTGAAAACTTTGACCGCAGAATCTAAAAAGTTGGGCAATGTGCGTACAGGTACGATGGCGGCGGCAACTGTTACAAATATCGCGGGCGCTGCAATTGCAGGCACAAATAAAGTTGACGAAGATTTATCTGCCAGAATTGGCGCGTGTGTCAGTTATGTAAAACGGTTGGCTGATGTTAAAATGCAGGCGCATATCGAAGGCAGTGCGACATCTGCAGAAATCGCACAGGTGGACAAAATTATTTCTGCGTGTGATAAATGGTCGACGGTTGATTTAAGTCCAATTAACAAACGTGCAACAGGTGCGGCCGTATCCAGCGGTATTGGCGCAGGCTTTGGTTTGATTGGAACAATCACCAGTGCCAGTGCGAACAGTGATAAAGTTCGCAGTGGTGATGCCAAACAAGAAAAGAACTTGAATACGGTATCGAATGTTATGGCCGGCACAACGGCTGCGGCCAGTTTAACGTCGACTATATTTAACGCGACCCAGATTTCTGCAATTAAACACGCGGCAACTGTTGCCGACGAATGCCAAGGAGCACTGTAATGAAAAGAATTTATTTATCTAGTTTGTTAGCGATAATTGCGCTGACGTCAAATGTGTTTGCAGCCAATATAGTTGGCAAGCAACAAATTAGTCGCAAAGCAGTTTTAAAAACCATAGAAACATATAAGTCAATGCCCGCACCACATTCGTGGAATTTAGTTGGTGATGTCTTTTATAAAACAAAAGCCGGTTTTTTACAGTGTATAAATAATTATACGAAAATAACAACAACGGATTTTGCATATTGTTGTGGAATATCTGGACTGGGGGCCAGTGCCGCAGAATGTGTTGATTTAGTAAAAATGGCCGTTGATATTCATAATGATATGGTGCGGTCTTATATCAAGACAGCGGGTCTTGGGAATGTGTGCAGTGCCGAAGATTTAAAGACAGTTCCAAATGCTGTTGCGGGCAGATATTCTATGATAAACGGTGTTTATAAGTGTGTTGCAACAGAATGTAAAACAGGTTATTACTTAAAGAAAAACGCCAAAGGCGAATCCCAAGGATGGTGCGCATATGGTACAGATCCATATGTTCCATTTCGACCAGATGTTGAAATGCCACAGTCGCAGGTTACATTGTTGAATGTTGAACCGTTACAGGCAGAGCCAATAAATATACAATTGAATACAACTGTTTTGGCAGATGATCCAGAGTTTGCGCAACAGCTAGAAGATATTCAAAAGAAAGCGGATGCAGAAAAAGTGGCATTGGTGCGCCAAGCGTTGGCAGATCAATCTAAAGAGCAGGAAATTCAATTGCGTGAACAAGGCAAACAATTGCTGGCGACACAAAAAGAAGAATTAAAACAAGAGAAAAAAATAAATCGACTAGAAACGCAACAAGCTAAGCTGCAAAAAAAGGTTGATGCAAACAAGCAAGAACAAGAACTGCAGAAACAATGCGACGAATTAAAACTGAGTAAGGCAGATTGTACAAAGTACAAGAAAAATCCAGACGCCTTTTTGGAAGAAAGGGAAAAGGAACAAGAATGTGAAAGAATGGGGTTAAATAAAACAGAGTGTGCAAAATACCATAAAGATCCAGATGCGTACCTAGCAGAGGTTGCAAAAGAAGCAATGTGCAAGGAGTTAAATTTAAATGCTGTTGAATTTAACAAATGTAAAAAAGATCCTGTTGCATATAAAATTGAATGGAATGAAAGAGAAATTGCAAAAGAAGAGGCGGAAAAATTAAAGAAAGATAAAAAGAAAGCCAAGGCCGATAAAAAAGCAGAGGCTGCTGCGCTGGGGTTGACTGTTGCTGAATATGAACGTTACTTGAAAAACGAAGCGACGTTAAAACAGTTAAAAGAAGGGCAGTAATATCTGTAAAAAAATCCCCTGTAATTTACGGGGGATTTTAATGTTAATAAAGATAATAAAAAAACCGCCAAACGGCGGAATTTTTAATTTGCAGCAGTTGTAGCCAATCTTTTACGACCACATGCACGACGACGGTTTAATACATCGCGGCCACCTGCAGTTGCCATTCTTGCACGAAATCCGTGTGTGCGAACACGACGTGTTTTGGATGGTTGATATGTACGTTTTGTTGCCATGATTTAAATCCTTGGTTCTTTTATTTTTTTGGCATTCCAAAATGTCGTGAGCAGCATCATAAACATCGTGGAATAAATCCGTTCGTGCGTCTATTTAACCACAGGTTTTATAAAAACGCAACCTTTTTTATTTAGATTTTACTAAACCTAACTTTTTTAAGCCTTCCAGCGTCAGATAATACAAAAAAATGTATGCAAACATCCGCCATAATGGTAAAAACATATTGTATGTCCTTTGTTTTTATTGTTGTGTTTATAGTATCACAAAGTGTTATTTTGTCAATGTCTTTTTTTGGCTTTATTTCTTGACCGAAAGCGCAAAAATCTGCTATGTTTGGTATGTAAAAAACTTAGGGAAAGGTACTATGTCTGAAAATGTAAATGAAGTAAATGAAATCCGCGTTCCACAGTCTTCGTTGGAACACGAAATGCGTACCAGTTTCTTGGACTATGCAATGTCTGTTATTGTTGATCGTGCGTTGCCGGATGTCCGTGATGGGTGCAAGCCTGTACATCGCAGAATTCTGTACGTTATGAATGATGTTGCCCCTGCTACAAAGCCGACTGTTAAATCCGCACGTATTGTCGGTGATGTTATGGGTAAATATCATCCACATGGTGACAGTTCGATATACGAAGCGATGGTTCGTATGGGGCAAGATTTTTCAATGGGTGAAATGCTGGTTCAAGGTCAAGGTAACTTTGGTTCGCGTGACGGGGACAAGGCGGCGGCAATGCGTTATACAGAAGCGCGCTTGTCAAAACTGGGTGCGTCACTGATGGATGATATGGACAAAGATACTGTTGATTGGCAGCCGAATTTTGACGGTTCTTTGCAAGAACCTGTTGTGTTGCCGGCAAAGTTCCCGAATTTCTTGGTCAATGGTGGGTCTGGTATTGCTGTTGGTATGGCGACAAATGTTCCAACGTATAACTTAGGCGAAATTTGTAACGGAATTTTGGCGGTATTAGATAATAAAAATCTGACGGATGATGAACTGTTTGCAATTATCCCAGGGCCTGATTTTCCGACTGGTGCAATGATTATGGGTCATGCTGGTGCGTACAAAGCACACACCACAGGGCGTGGTTCAATTATTGTTCGTGCAAAAACTCATTTTGAAGATTTTCGTGATCATACTGCGATTATCGTTGATGAAATTCCGTATCAGGTAAACAAAGCACAGATGATTATCAAAATTGCGGAATTGATAAAAGATAAACGTATCGAAGGAATTTCTGAAATTCGCGACGAATCTTCCAAAGAAGGATTACGTATTGTTATCGAACTGAAACGCGATGCAATTGCAGATGTTGTATTGAATCATTTGTTCCAGTACACAGAAATGCAAACGAATTTCCCAGTAAATATGATGGCATTGAATCGTGGTCGACCAATGCTGTTTAATGTGCGCGGTGTTCTGGATTCATTTATCGAATTTCGTGCCGAAGTTATTCGTCGTCGTACGATATTTGATTTGAACAAAGCGCGTAATCGTGCGCATACTTTGTTGGGGTTGTCTGTTGCGGTTGGTAATTTGGACGAAGTTATTGAATTAATTAAATCCAGTCCAAATCCCGAAGCGGCACGCGAAGCGTTAATATCACGTGGCTGGCGTGCATCTGATATTGAATCTTATATCCAATTGATTGACGATCCAAATACGGAATACAAAGACGGTATGTTCTATATGTCCGAAGATCAGGCGCGTGCGATTTTGGAATTGCAACTGCATCGTTTAACAGGTCTGGAACGTGATAAAATCCATGATGATTTGACATCTTTGGGTGCGGTTATCAAAGACTTGTTGGAAATATTGGGCAGTGCCGCCAGAATTATGGACATTATTCGTGAAGAAACGATATCTGTTCGTGATAATTGGGCGTCTCCACGTCGTACAGAAATATCTGATGCAGAAATCGATATCGATATCGAAGATTTGATTGCACGCGAAGATATGGTTATCACAGTTACAAATACAGGTTATATCAAACGTGTGGCATTGGATACATATCGTGCACAAAAACGTGGTGGCAAGGGACGTAATGCAATGGCAACAAAAGAAGATGATTATGTCGTCCAAGTGTTTGTTGCAAATACTCATACGCCATTATTGTTCTTTAGTTCACGTGGCTTGTGCTATAAATTAAAAACATATAAATTGCCAGAAGCGGCCGCTGCAGCCAAAGGACGTCCATTGGTGAACTTGTTGCCATTGGCTCAGGGTGAAACAATTACTGCGATATTACCAGTCCCAGAAGAAGATACAGAAAATGTTGTCGAGACAGACAAAGAACGTTTCTTGATGTTTGCAACTGCGTCTGGAACAGTACGTCGCAATCGTATGTCTGACTTTGAGTCAATACGTGCAAATGGTAAAATCGCAATGAAACTGGACGAAGGTGACAGTTTGATTTCTGTTCTGCCATGTTATGAAGATCAGGATGTATTCTTGGCGACATATCGTGGTCGTGCAATTCGATTCCCTGTTCCAGAAATTCGTGTGTTTGCAGGACGTAATTCAACCGGTGTTCGTGGTATAACATTGGGGGCTGATGACAGAATTATTGATATGGCGATGTTAAATCATGGTGAATCTGATTCTGCAATCCGCAGTGCATATATCAAACAATCACGTGCGGCACGTCGTGCAGCGACTGGTATCGAAGAAGAAGCAGACGCAGACGAAGAAGAAACAACAATTGTTTTAGACGATGCCAAGATGGCGCAAATGGCGGCTGCAGAAGAATTTATCTTAACTATATCTGAAAATGGTTTTGGTAAACGTACCAGTTCTTATGAATATCGTTTGACTCATCGTGGTGGTGGCGGTTTTGCGAATATTAAACTGGGCGGAAAAAATACAGCCGTTGCAGGTTCTTTCCCTGTGACAGATGACCAGGATATCATTATGGTAACAGACGGCGGTAAAATCATTCGTACACCTGTCAGTGATGTTCGTATTGCTGGACGCAGTACTGCGGGTGTGACGCTGTTCAGAACGGCTGATAATGAAAAGGTTGTCTCTGCGATTTCAATCGAAGGTGTGTCTGAAGAAGAAACAGCGAAAGACACAGTAATAGAAGTTGTTTCGGAATAAAAGAGGTTAAAATGACAGAAAAAATTAATGATTTGGTGTTTGGAAAAATAAAAATGCTGATTTCACGTCCAACAGGTTTAAGTTTTAAGCCTGTTGAACGGGTTAATGGCTTGGGGCAAGAGCGTGGAATTACTGTTTTAAAAGACGGTAAACCAGAATTTACTTTGTTAACCCAATATGGTAATGATAACCTTGTGTCGTGTTATATCGTAGAAATTGGCGATAAAAGATATATTTCTGATGGCGACAAAGATTGGTGGAGTATAAGCGATACTGTTGGTACGTACGCTTTGGCACAACGAATGGCAACACAAGGAAGACAATAATATACAGAAGTATAAGCAATGGAAAACAAAGAATATTTTTCTTCGATAAACGACGTGTCGAAACGTCTGGGTATACCGGCACACACTTTGCGGTATTGGGAAAAACAATTTCCGTCTGCGGTAAAGCCGACGACTGGCGCAGGTGGTCGCAGGTATTATCGTGCAGAAACAGTTGATACACTGGTTATGATAAAAGATTTGTTATACGCACATGGTATGACAATTGCCGGTGTAAAAAAGATGTTACGTAACGGTGATTTGAATTCTGAAACTGGGGCGGTTGTTATGCCATCTGGTGATACGATTACGGTTGGTGGTATAGAAGAGTCTAATATTGATAACGCGATACGTTTACTGGAATCTGCGCGTGCATTATTGCAATAAAAAATCCCCGATTTGGGGATTTTTTATTAACGCTGTTTTGCGAATATTTTATTCCAATTATTTTTAAAGCGTGGGCCAATTGGTTGGTTATGAATTGAATCTGCGATAATGCTATCTTGTTCCAGTTGTGTAATTTTCTTGGTTAATTCTGAGTGCGCAGCATAATATTCATTTAATTTACCAGTAAATTTTGTGCCTATATCATATTCCATAGAATCAAGAACGTTCGATAATGAATCCATTTTTGGTTCTAGATACGCATTTGTTTCTGGGTTTTCAGCGTGTTTTTCTGTCAATGCGCACAATTCGGCATATTCTGCAGTCTGTTTTACCAGGTTTCGTGCTTGGTCTTGGGTGTTTTGACGTTCTGCATCGATATTCAGCTCTGTTTGTTTTAAGCGTGAGCGCGCAATATCTAAATCGGATTGATAGAACGCAGATGTGTCATAATCTAATACAAACAACAACCCCATCAGTACAGTTGCGGCTGAAATCGCAGTGGTGGAAAAAGCTTTCTTTTTAATTGACATTATTAATCCTTTTTTGTCCTTGTTGTATTTATTATAGTACAAAAAATACGATTGTCAATACTTAGTGTGTTTTTTTTTGGAAAGTTTAGGTTTGCGTCACAAGGTTACCTGTTTCCAGCAATGCATAGAAAAGCGTGGCACTCCCAACGGGAATCCGAATGCATAAAAACCCTGTGAGTTGCGTTATTAGCAACGAACAGTTGGTTTGCGTCAAGAGGATACCCACTTCCAGCACGACATAGGTCAGTCTTGGCACTCCCAACGGGAATCGAACCCGTGTTACCAGAATGAGAATCTGGTGTCCTGACCGCTAGACGATGGGAGCATACATATGCAATGGCTATATCTTATACTGATTTTAAACGTATTTCAAATGAAAGTTTTCCCTTGCGCCTGTGATTTTATTCTTTTAGCATATTTATATATAGATATAGGATAAAAATATGAATCTTAGAAGATTTTTTGCAAATATGATATCTGGACTGATTCCAAACAAAAAATTGCGCAGCAAGGTGCGTGTTGTTTTGCGATATCCATCAACCAAAGAATATATTAAATGGGTACGCGATTGGGCCAAGAAAAATGATGGCGGCGTGCAAAAAATGTCAATTGCATTCGGGGTCGGGTGTAAAAATTTAATTGTGATATTAAATGAAAAAAATGTTTTCAAGTTTTCTTTGGTAAATGACGGATCTGCCCAGGCAATGCGTGAAATGCGTATTACTCAGGCTTTTCAAGATATAACCCCGATTCCTATGCCAAAGATGGAATTAATTCAATGGCGCGGGATTACAATCAGACGTCAAGAATTCTTTGGTGGTAAATTAATTGGGGATTTTGAGCCTGGGTATGTGTTGGCTCATCGTGAGCATATTGCACGACAACTGGCGAACTTTTTATATGTTATCGGTCAGTCTGATCCAGATGAAATCAAAGACTTGAAACCTGTTAAAACAGCCAAACCAGATTATCTGTACGGATGGTTTCATAATGATATTGGTCAGAATTTTATGATGGATGATGATTTAAATATCACAGGATTTATAGACTGGGAAAATACAGCGTTCTGTGACTTTAAACACACTCTGTACGGGGCGGAACGACATTGGGATAAAAATGGTTATCGTGGGTTAATGATAGACGTTATGGCAGAATATTCCAAGCTGTACCATGATAATCATAAAGAATAAAGAGAACCGCCGTTGTTGCGATTTTCTTGTTGCTTTTAGGATTTTTTTTGTTAGTCTGTGCCTTACACACTAAAAAGGTATGTAGATGAAAATTTTTCCAACTATTTCAGAACCATTATTCTGTCAGCTAAATAAATTGAAATTTATATCTGGTGGAAAAACAAAGCGTCAGTCTGGAATTGATGGCAGACGTGAACGTAAATCGTTGTTGCAGAATTGGCAAGAAGTAACAGACGATAAGGCAGATAATCTAGCAGGTTTGGTTGCAGAACTGGAACAATCTGACACATCAAAGAATGATAAAGATGTGTTGGATACATACTTGTGGCTTGAAGATAAAAAAGAACAAGAACAGCACGATAAAGAAATCGCCGCGGTTTCTGCACGTGTCAAGGCTGAATTGTTGGCGCATGATTATTATGCCGCTGGCCAAGAAATAGATATGAAATATCAAATTTTCTTGCGTAACAAATCAGAAGAAATGTTGGAAAATGAAACTTTGACCCAGCAAGAATCTTATTCTGTTTTTGGTGAAAAAGATTATATCGAAGAAATTGCACAGAAATGTGTTGAACGTAGTATGTTCAGAAAACGTATAAATGAAATAGTTCGCACGTTTGTACACTGTCGTATAAAATAAAAGAACGCCAATTGGCGTTCTTTTTCTGGAATTATTGATGATGAATAAGTAGATGTTCCTATTGTAAATATAAACATATTTACCTATAATGAACGCGTATAAACAAGGAGTGCTAAGTGGCGGACGAATACCTGGATATACCTGCAGATGCACCATATGTTGTCAGTATCACTGGCGAAGGTGATGACTATGATGTAGCGGTGATTATTCCTGCATTAATAGATGATGAAGATTGTATGACATATAATCCTATGCAAAAATCATACATAGAACGCTTTGATAACAGTAAAAGAATACTAACTAAACAAACGCGTTATAACCAAAGGGGGGCTTATGTCAGATAATGTAAAAGTAATGACAGATGATGTAATCAATGCGATTGATAATGTCATCGAAATATTGCAAAAGAAATTACATGATGCAAATGGCAAAGAAGATTTAACTGTCGCAATTCAGGCACGTATCGCTGTCTTGGAATGGCTGAAGACGGGCAAGGGTGGCAAGTTACATACCACCAGTAAATAATTCTTTATAAATACATAAATGCCCCAAATGGGGCATTTTTATTCTGATTTAATGGATTTGTCGTGGTATGTTTTTCGTATAATCATATATAAAATAATACCACTGAATGCCAAAGTTACAACATCACAAATAATCATTTGGATTGATTTTAAGTATATACCGTACAGTATCCAGAATACCAACCCTGTGCAATATATTATGTACATTGACAAAGATAATCCAGAAACGTTTTTAGTAACAATAGATTTAATTGCCTGGGGTATAAAAGAAACCATTGTGCATATACCGCAGATGTAACCAAATATTTCGCCAACAATTGGGTTCATGAATTTTTTCCTTTTTTTATATTATAATAAAATGTGCATTTAAATGGTATAAAAAACAAAACCGCCCAAATGGGCGGTTTTTATCTTTCTGGTTGTGGTTGTTGTGACGGTATTGTTCGTAAATCGGGCGCGATGTTTAATTCTGGATTTGTCTTTATTATATTTTGTAATCCACTGACGACATCGCGTGCAATTTTATCGTTTTCTATATTCAAGTTGCTATACATCCATTGTTTATTACCGTTTGGGTGTTCTTTGATGATTTTGTTTTTGACGTATTGGTCATATGTTGCCTGCAGCAAGTCAAAAACCTTTTGTGGATTCCCAGAATATTGATTTGGCAGTGCTAAATCAATTCCAAAATAAGACCCACTGCGCCCATTTTTATCAAGAAACGCTTTGTTCGGATCGCCATAGACCACATACACATAATGCGTTGTATTGTTTTTAGTAACCATTTTTCTGTATATGCCTGTTCTGGATGTATTAAAAGATTGTAATAAACGGGCAGTGTTCTCGTCGCATTTAGAATGTTGTTCACCCATTGGTACGCCAAAAACAGTTAAATTCGCCATCGTTTATCCTTTTGTTTACATTATGGATGCCAACAAGCTTTTAACTTCGCGCCAAGAATTGGACACGAATTGGTCAATAATATTTGCGCCATGTAATGAACTGGAATATCGCCAGAAATAATACGCCAATCCAATAAATGCTAGTGTCCCTATTAAACGCAAAATTGTAGATGTGCCACCCATCAATCCGTACAGCAAGCAACGAATTGCCAATACTGCACATATAAACGCAATCAGTGTCATTATGACAGCGGATTCAGTAAATATTGAAAGAAATCCCATTTTTTACCCCTTGCTATAACATTTGTATTATATCACGAAAAGGCCAAGAAAAAAATGTTTATTGCAACAGGTTGCCTGATATACAATTAAAAACGTTGTTTTTGTAATCGGGCAAGTAATTCTTTCCCGATTGTATAAGAGCTTATTTCCGTTGCGGATTCCCAATATTCTTTTTTATTTGTATCTAGTACATAAGTTTGTTGGTCAAGATGGTGAATTTGACAGCCCAGCATCCCCAGATTTGGATGTTGATAATCCAATGCATGTTGCATTTCATGTACGAAATTGACCATTGTTTTAATAAACAGTTGTTCTGGGGTTGTGTTACCTTTTTTGCAATTTGAAAAGTTTATACGAATGGTTGACGTTTTAATACCGTTTGGATGTTTTTTTGGATCTTTTTTAAATTCTTCTGTTATACGTATGCGTTCGTGTTCAGATATATTGGTATTCAACTGTAAAGTAGTCCCGTTTCCATGCAGGGCGGTATAAGTATCTTGATTGGTTTCTGGTTTGATATCTGAGATTTCCCAGTCAGATACGATTTTTGTATCGATTATGCAGTTGTAATATTTACAGAATTCATAATTTAATACATGTAATAACACGTTATATGCATCCATAATGTAGTCTGGATTCGTGTTGCGTATAACGCTAATCAGTTTATGGTGTGTTTTTAACAGTTTAATCCAATAATCAGAAAATTGTCTGGATAATAAATTGTTGTTTGTCATTCCGTATTTGAAACGTTCTTGTATCTTGTGTGTTTCTTCTTTGTTTTTTGCCATTTGACTTAATTTTCTGTCGAATGTTGAAAATTCTCCGCCAATACAATCCAAATCTTTGTTGGTCGCAAACATAGCCATATGTAAATTTTTTGGTTTATAATTATATAATGCGATTGCTTTTTCGAATTTTGTAATAAGTTGTTCTGGCGTAAATTCTTGTAATAATCTATCTGCAGGCATATCTAAACTGCGCATTTTTTGTATCAGTTTATTTTTTTGTTTATCGCTTGTCGCCAGCTTGTATTGTTTTAACAGCCATATTGTTTGTTCGGTGTTTCTTAATTCCAGATTTAGATAATACGCTAAAAAATTGAATTTTACATTCAATGTAAATTTTTTATGTAAAAAAACATTTTGTTTTACGGTCATATTAAACATTACTTTTTGTTTTTCAACTGTGTCACATATTTAACACAAGTCAAGACAATAGTGTGTGAGATCAACATAGTGTCGAACCGGCAACGTATCGTTGCGGCTTACGAACTGTGGCCACAAAACCAAAATTAAACCACCCATAAAGGGTGGTTTAATTCTTGGTTGGGGCGCACGGGCGAAATGCGAGTTGATATTGCACTTTTTTATGATATGATTAAACGTAATGAAAAAGGATACATAAATGGCAGAAATAGTTGTTCATGGTGTCGTGCAGGGACAAGAAATATCACAATGCAGCAAAGAGGCAATGGAGTTTTGTGGACTATATTATATACCTGAAACAGGGATTAGAACTGATATAAAACGTCTGCCAAACAATCGCATGGCATATAGTTTATTGGTTTACAACGAACCTGGTAAGTCCTTTAAGAGTTATTCCGGACGTGCTGGCTCTTATTTTGGAATAACCGTGTTTTTTCAAAATCAACAAGTAGCGAGTCCAGATGATTTGTTTAGGCTTTTGCTTGCTACATATAATAATTATGTAAAAGGAAAAATTATACAGGAATTTCCAAATGGGAACAGAAAATGGATGGTTCAAACATTGTGCGATCCAAATGATACAGTTGCTAAATATGTTGTCAATGGTTTTGCAAAAATCCATGCAAAATATCCCAGTTTGATAAAAATTCAACCTTTGCCACCATTACCACATCCCGGTCGTGATTATTAAAAATTCTTTTGTTTATTTTCGCCTGCGCACCCCAACCACTTTGAACAAAAAGACCGGTTAGAGCAGATTTTCATTGGTTTTGTAATATTTTGCCTGGTTCGAAAGTGTATGTAAATAGACAAAAAAACAAAATTCAACTTTCGAACCCGCCAAAGTCTTATATTTTTGCTCTCTGGAATGCGCTATGTATCCTTGATAAATTATTTCCAAAAATGTCTTTTTGCGAATGCGTATCCGGAACCCGTTTTAAGATATTGTTCAAATTCCAACGCGGCATCTTTCGAACTAAACGCAAAATAATTTACCAATTCCCAAGGTTTATATTTTGCCGTATGTATTGAATATCCTGCATTATGTTGCTTTAGTCGTTTTTTTAAATCATCAGTTTGCCCGATGTATTTTTGTTCTGGATGGGAAATGCTTTTTATAAGATAGACATAAAACATTTGATTTTTATTCCTGTCCGCCTACGCCAAGGCTACGGTGGACACTACTTCGCGATAACTACTCCGCTTGTGTGGCCTGCCACACGAAGCCTCGTAGAGGCGAAGTGTGGTTGGGGCGCACGGATTCGAACCATGATAAAGAGAACCAAAATCTCTTGTCCTACCATTAGACGACACCCCAATTGCGAAAATGATTATAAACATCTTTTATGAAATTGCAATAATAATTTTTTTTCTTGAAATTTCTTTATTAAAATTTATAATGATTATGAATTTTAATGATTTGACCGACCGAACTTATTATATAGGAGAAAAAAATGGCGCGCAAGGAATTTGTTTCGTTACTGGAAAATAATATTTGGATGTTAACAAAATTGTCCGAAAAACTCCGCTTGGACAGGGCGGATGCGTTGGGGTATCCACGACAAATGTTGTCTATTTTGGTGCGCTTGCACCAGGGTGGACGTGCAAAACTAAAAGATATTGCGCGTCGTGAACAAGTGTCTGCGCCGAATCTGTGTGCCGCATTTAGAAAGTTGGAACATGATGGTTTGGTAATTCGGGCAACAGATGATGAAGACAGACGTAATACTTGGTATTGTGTTTCACCGTCTGGGGTGGAATTAGCATTAAAAGCAATGGATATTTTTCGCGCAGGTGTTGAAAAAATGTTCGCAAAATTATCAAAAGAAGATGAAAAAAAATTGACAGATGCATTGCGTACAATGCGTGATGTCTTAGATAATGTGGAGTTAGATAATGAATAAATTGAAACAGTTTTTTTGTGCTGTGTTGGGGTTTGTGTGTGCGGCGAATTCGGCCAGTGCGTTGGATTTATCTTTGAATGGCGCGGTTGAAAAAGTCGTCGCAGAATCACATGATTTAAAAAAAGCAGATGCAAACTTGAAAAAAGCGCAGGCTTCGTTGGATGCAACAAATGCAAACAGATGGTTTAATATCGAAGGTACTGCGTCTTATATGAATTTGGTAAATATCGAAGATCCGTCAAAATCCAAAGAAATTACATTGCCACCATCAATGGGCGGCTTGATTTCAGAATCTTTGCAAGATCAATCGGTTACATTTACAATTCCTGATAACATTTTTCAGGCGGGGATTTCTGTAACTCAACCGATATATACATTTGGAAAAATTGGTAATGCAGTTAAAAGTATGCGGTCTGCAATTAAAATGGCTCAGGCGTCAAAAGATATGACTTTACGTGAAGTTCGTTATGCTGCGACAGATTTGTATTGGACGGCAAAAATGACAGATGAAATTGTAAAGCTGGCAAAACAAGATTTAAAAAATGCTCGCGTTGCAAAGAAAAGTTTAACTGCGGCGGGGCGTGCAAATCGCAGTAATTTGCTGAAAATAGAATCGGATATTGCAACCAAAGAAATTAATGTTTCTGATGCGGAATTTAATCGCGATGTTGCGCACAGAATGTTGAAAATTATGGCTGGGATTGATATGGCCGAAGAATTAGTTTTGGTTGATGAATTCCCAAAAACATTTGGCGATTTAGATGCCAAGAAATTAACCACTACGCCCCAGTGGGAAATATTGGGCGAACAGGTCACTATGTATGAAAGGGCGGCGCGTTCAAAACGTGCAGGTGCATATCCAACATTAGCGGCGACGGGGTCTTATTCTTATTCGGCGATATCTGATGATATGGGGCATTTGTTTGATAAAAAAGGCAGTCAATCTGCGTCTTGGGGATTGGCGTTACAAGTGCCAATTTTCAGTGGTGGTTTAAATCGTGCAAATGCAACAATCGAAGCAATGAATGCTGCTGCTGCACGTGAAGATTTAGCCCAAGCGAAAAAAATAACAACCGAAGAATATAATAATACAGTAAAGCAATATAATCGTTTGTGCGGCAATTTATCAACATTAGAAAATGCCAGGGATTTAGCAGAAAAAACATATAAACTGTCGCAAAATCGTTTTGCATCAGGACAAACGTCTGCGGTTGAATTGGCGGATGTTTCTGCTGGGTTGTATCAGTTAGATATGGCATTGCTAAATACAAAATATAAAATTTTAATGTCTGCAGAATTGGTAAAAAAGTTAGGTGAATAAAAAATGGAAAAAATACAGAAAACAATAAACAGTAAAAAATTTAAACAGATATTTTCTGTTGCTATGATTATAACAATTGTTGGTTGGATTGTGTTCAGATTTGCCGCGGTTGCGTCTGAAAATGCGCGCTATGTTTTTAATGCATCGCGTGTCGCAGTGGATCAAGGTGCGCCGATTGAAACATTAGTTGTTACAAATAAAAATGGAATTTTGTATGAACCATTGGCGGTCAAAAATAATCGTGCATATGTAACAGGGGCACGTGCGGCAAAACTGCGTGCAGGTCAGAAAGTTGGCGATGGTGCAATAAAGTATGTTTCTAAAAATCTGGACTTGGATACAGGTATGTTTCTTGTTCGTACCACAGGTGTCAATGACGGGTTGCAATTTGCAGAATTTTCTGCGGATGGTTTTTTTGTGCCTTTGTATGCGATAAAAAATAATACTGTTTTTATTGTTGATAATAATGTTGCATCGCCGCGCACAGTTGAAGTTGTGCGTCAAGATTCTGAAAATGCATATATTGTATCTGGGTTAAATGATGGCGATGTTGTTATTCTGTCAAATGTAAACGCAGGCGATAAAGTTAAAGTAAAATAATTAAAAGTAAATTGGAGTGTTGATATGTTAAAGTTTTTTGTTCGCAGACCAGTAACTACATTAATGTTTGTTTTGGTGTGGGTTGTTTTGGGTTTAGTTGCGTTTCCAAATATTAACATAGAACGTACGCCACCATTGGATTTACCAATGGTTACAGCGACTTTTGTGTATCCGGGGGCGTCCGCCGAAGAAATTGAATCTCAGGTTATCAAGCGTGCCGAAGACGCGGTTTCTGAAGTGGCCGAAGTAAAAAAAGTTACGTCATACGGATATGAAAACAGCGCATTTGTAATTGCAGAATTTAATCTGGGCGTAAATGTTAATGACAAGGCCAGCGAAGTAAAAACAAAAATAGATTCTTTGATTTCAGAATTCCCCGAAGATATGGAACAGCCTGTTATTGAAAAATTAAATCCATTACAACAATCTGTGGTTGATATTGTTATACGTGGTGCGGATGCGCGCGATGTCGAAGAATATGTTGATGATGTTTTGTCAAATAAAATCACAGCAATCCCAGGTGTTGCCAGTGTGTCTGTTTTTGGTGGCAAAGAACGTGCGATACGCGTTGCAATGAATCCTGATTCTATGGCGGCCAAGGGTGTAACTGTTATGGATGTTGTATCTGCGTTGGCGTCACATAACTTGAATGTCCCAGGTGGAAAAATAGAAACATCACAAAATGCATCGAATGTTCGTTTTATTGGTGAATTTGCGTCTATTGATGAAATTGCGAATTTGCGTCTGACAACAGTCGAAGGAAATAATTTTAAATTATCAGATATTGCGACAATAACAGACGCTGCGCGTGATGTTGAAAACGGCGCTAGATATAATGGTGAGCCAGTTGTTGTTGCGTCTGTGGTAAAGTCATCCGATGGTAATGCTGTAAATATTTCTCAGGCGTTGCGCGCCAAGATGGATGCATTACAATCAGATTTAAAATCTGAATTTGAAAATGCAGAAATGTTTATCGCGTCTGATTCTTCGATTGCAATTTCTGATGAAACAAACAGCACAATAAATGCGATTGTTTTAGGTGTTATATTAACTATTTTAGTATTGTTGGCGTTTACACGTAATTGGCGTTCAACTGTTATTGCAGGTGTTGTAATTCCTGCATCTTTGGTTGCTGGGTTTTTCTTTGTAGATAACAGTGGATATACAATTAATGCATTAACATTGTTAGCATATTCTTCGGCATTAGGAACATTGGTATCAAATGCGATTATTTTGATTGAATCTGCATTGCAAGAAATGCACGCCGGAAAAAATCCAGAAGACGCCGCAATTGACGGAACCAAGAAAGTTGCTGTATCTGTTTTGGCAGGTGTTGGGACAAACGTTGTGGTGTTCTTGCCATTGGCATTTATGGGCGGTATTATCGGCCAATTTATGGATCAGTTTGGTATGACTGTTGTGTATTTGACAGTATTGTCTTTGATGTTTTCATTTACTTTGACACCGATGATGATTGCAAAGTTCTTGCGCTTGGGCAAAGAACAGAAAAAAACAAAAGATATCAAAAAACACGAAGTAAAAAATGTAAATGGTAAATTGCGTCGTTGGTATGATTTTCAGTGTGCACATCCATGGCGTGTTGTTGGAATCGCGGTGGTTGTGTTTATTGCGTCAACAATGTTGATGAAGTTTGTTGGAAACGAATTTTCACCATCAACAGATGCAAATGAAATAACAATCACAGCACGTACACCAATGGGGTCTACGTTTGAAAAGTCTGAATCTGTTGCACAGCAGATAGAACAAAAACTGGCAACATTTCCAGAAGTTCGTGCAACAACTGTTAAAATCGGTGACCAAGGGTTGCAGAATATCGATATCACTGTTGAATTGGTTGATGTATCAGAACGTAATATATCAGATAAAATGTTGGTGCAAAAAATGTTGCCGGTTATATCTGAAGTTGCAGATGTGGAAATTCAAATACGTGCCGGCGAAGCAAGATCTGCGGGTATTTCTTCGGATTTGGTGTTGAATGTATTTGGCCCAACAGATGAAATTCGTGAAGAATATACTGATAAGATTATCAATATAATAAATCAAATCCCCGAAGTACAATCTGCGGTACGCGCACAACAGCTGCCCAGTATGGAAACTCAATTTATTCCTGACCAAGATAAAATGAATTTCTGGGGTGTACAAAATTCATATGCAGGCACAACTTTACGTACAGCACTGTATGGTAACGATACATATAAATACAAAGAAAATGGTAATGAATATCCGATAATTTTGGATTTTGCAAAGCCTTTTAAAAATGCGTCTTTGTTTGATAATGTGTATGTAAATTCACAAAAAGGTATGGTGCCATTGTCAGAATTGGGGACTGTGAAAACAGAATTATCAACCCCAGATATCAGACGTCAAAATAAAAACAGATTAACAGAAATTGATATCAATATCGGAAAATCCACGATGGGGCCAGTTCAGGCAAAAATACAATCTGAATTAGATAAATTGGATTGGCAAAATGGTTATTACGCTGAATTTGGCGGGATGTCAGAAACCCAGAATGAAACAGTTGGCGAAATCGGCAAAGCATTCTTGTTGGCAACTATTCTGACGTATATGTTGTTGGCTGCGATTTTAAATTCTTTGGCGCATCCATTTACAATTGCGACATCGATTTTGACCAGTTTTATTGGTGTGTTTGTTCTGATGTTTTTATCAGGTGCAACAATGAATGTTGGCGCAATGTTGGCGTTTGTAATGTTGGTTGGATTGGTGGTTAATAATAATATCTTGGTATTGGAACCAACGATTGTTCGTGTTAATAACGGCGAAGAAGCGCATGAAGCATTATGGTCAGAATTAATGTCTAAAAAGAATATGGTGCTGATGACTTCAATCGCAGTTGTCGCAGGTATGGTACCCCAGTTGTGGTCAATTGACGGTATGAAAGTTGCGATGGGTGCTGTAATGATTGGTGGTATGTTGGCCAGTTTGTTATTTACATTTACATTGACACCTGCATTGTTCTTTTTGATGGAGCGTGTGCGTCATTGGAAATTCAAAATAACAAAATAATTTAACGGGCATATGCCCGTTTTTTATTAGCCGTATATAACTTGCACAAACAGAATAAATTGCTATAATCAATGCACGATTTAATAAAGGTATTTATATGTTACAGAAAAAAGATGTAGTTTTATTTGACTTTGATGGCACGCTGTCTGGTGGTGATGCGAATATAGAATTTGCAAAGTATTGCTTTAAACGCAGTATTCGTCCATGGTTATTTTTGCCATCAATTGTGTTTTATTCTTTGTTCAGAAAAAGTCGTCCTGACTCTGTTTGGTGGCGTCAAGGTATGCGTCGCTTTATAACACCAAAAATGGTAAAAAAATTTGCGGCTGGTTTTATTAAACAGCACAAACGTAATCGTTTTGGATGGGCCAAAGAACGCGTTCAATCAGAACGTGACGCAGGTCGTATTGTTATAATGGTTTCTGCTTCGCCTGATTTTTTATTACGTCCATTGGTTCGTGACATGAATTTTGATGTGGTGTTTTGTTCCGAGACACAAAAAGATAAACCATGGAAATATGACTTTTTGTGTTATGGCGCTAACAAGGTACGCAAAATGGATGAATGGGCGGCGGCCAATAAAATAATTCCGCACGTTGTTCGTGCATATTCTGACAGTAAATCAGATTTGCCAATGATGGAAATCGCAGATGAACAAGTTTGGATTGATGCCAAAACAGGTCTAAGAAAAGAAGCTTAGTGAATATTTGTTCAGGTTTGGTAAAGTGTATCTATGGCTTTGATAGATACACTTTTTGATGTGCTAAGTGCGTCGTTTGGTGCGATTTGTGGCGCGGTTTTTGCGTTCTTTTTGAACCGTCGTCGTAATCGTCGTATGGCGAATGAGCAGATAATCAGTCGTCGTGAATTAGATACAATACGTCAAGAAAATCAGCGATTGTTACAAGAAATTAAAGATAAAGAAAATATAATATTAAAAATGCAAATTCAGTTGCTGGAATTAACTTCGCAAAAGAAAAAAAGTACAAAGAAATAAAAATCCCCAAACGGGGAATTTTATTCTTCGCCAAAATCCATCGCCCGCAGTTTTTCTGCACGTGGTGTGATTTTTGATACAGATGTTTGCAGCAATTCAATGTCGTTTTGTGTTTGTGCAAAATGTCTGGAAACATTTTCTGCGCGATCAGATAAACGCGATAAATCTGACAACAGTAAATCCAGTTCTTTTTTTATTTTTGACGCGACGCGCTTTATTTTGATGTCAGATAACACTGCGCGAATTGTATTCAGCGTTGCCCACAATGTCGACGGCGATACAATAAATACTTTACGCTTGGCGGCATATTCAATTGTATTTGGAAATTCACGATGCAGTGTTTCAAATATAGACTCAGAAGCAATAAACATCATTGCAGATTCTGCGGTTTTACCTGGGATAATATATTTTTCTCCGATTGCGTCAATATGCTTGCGTACGTCCAGCTCAAATTGTTTTTTTGCGCCGCCATCGTTTGTGTCAGATATCATACGATTATAGCTTTCCAAGGGGAATTTACTGTCGATAATCATATCACCTGGGGGGTATGGCAGTCTGATTATGCAATCTGGTCTGACACCTGTATCCAGTACAGATTGAAATGCGTATGTTTCAGGTGGCATAACGTCTGTAACTAAATCTTCCAGTTGTCTTTCGCCAAATGTGCCGCGTGCTTGCTTGTTTCCCATAAGGATGTTTTTAAAATTCGCGATATCGCTGCTGATATTTTTTAGTTCAATTGCATTTTGGGTTAATGCCCCCAAGCGCTCTGCCAGACGTTCACGCAAGCGTATATTATCTTCACGCAGGGATGATATATCAATGGCCGGTTTGCGCAGTAATATCGCAACTAATAAAACAATAATTATTCCCAACAATACAAAAATATAAGTTGTCATTTTGTAATCCTTTGCTATGATTATTATAAGAGGTTTTATAAATGTTGCAAATGAAACTTTGTGGTGATTTAGTTTTGCGTACGAAATGTGCGCCTGTGGATAATATCACATCAGAAATATTGTCTACCATGGACGAGATGGTTCATATGATGGCAGAGCAAAATGGTGTTGGTTTAGCGGCGCCTCAGGTTGGAATCTTGTCTCGCTTTTTGGTGATGATGGATCCTGATACAGAAACAGTGTACAGAATGATAAATCCACGCATATTGGAATATGGAACAGAACTGTGTACAATGGAAGAAGGTTGTTTGTCTGTCTTGGGAAATGATGGATTGCCTGTTTACGCAAATGTGTCACGTCCATCCAGTGTTATTGTCGAATGGACAAATGAATCAGGTGCATTACAGACGGCAAAAATGTCTGGATTGCCTGCGCGTATTGTGCAACATGAAACAGATCATCTGGATGGAAAATTGTTTGTCGACCATTTGTCGCCTGTCCGTCGTGAAATGCTGATGCGCAAGGTAAGGAAACGTAAATGAAGTTAGTTTTAATGGGAACAAACGCGTTTGTTGTCCCGATGTTTGACGCGATAAAAAATGCAGGCCATGAAATAATGGCTGTATTTACGCGTGCACCGAAACCTGTCGGTCGCAAGCAAGTCTTAACACCATCGCCTGTTCATATTTGGGCAAATGAAAATAACTTGCCGGTTTATACTAATATAAATCAGTATAATTTTGCGCCAGATATGGTTGTTGTTGTGTCTTATGGTGTGATATTACGTGATAATGTTTTGTCCAGTGCGCCTGTTATAAATATTCACCCCAGTGATTTACCAAAATATCGTGGGCCGTCTCCAATTCGTAGTGCGATTTATAATGGTGATACAAAGTCCGCAGTGTGTTTAATGCAGATAACCTCAGAAATGGATGCAGGGGATGTTTATATACGTCGTGAATTTGATATTACATCAGATGATACAAATGATATTGTCGAAAGTCGCGTATCATCAATTGGTGCTGAAATGTTACTGGAATATCTGTCGAATCCAGATGCGTATACTGCAGTGCCACAGGTCGGTATACCAACGTTTACCAGAAAGTGGACAGGTGCCGATGAAATTATTGACTGGTCGCGTGGTGACGTGGCTGTTCATAACCAAGTGCGTGCGTTGGGCTGTGGTCGAACCAAGATAAATGGAATAGATGTAAAAATCTTGGGAACAAAATTAAATGACGGAAAATTGGAAATCACGCAATTGCAACCGTCTGGGAAAAAAACAATGGATTGGCGCAGTTTTATAAACGGTCTGCGTGGTGCAGAAATAAAGATAGGTGAGTAAAGTATGTGTGCAATTACAGAAAATTGTAAAAACTGTGCAAAATATGATAAGGGCGGTTGTTACCATGGCCCAAAAGTGATTGTTAAAATTTTTGGTCCAATGTGGGTGCCTGCAACGGCGTGGTGTAATCGCTTTATGGGAAAGGCACGTTAATGACACGATATAAAGTAAATCTTGAATACGATGGAACAGATTTAATTGGTTGGCAAGAAAATCGCCAAGGTCCATCTGTACAATCTATTGTCAAAGACGCAATATATGGATTTTGTGGTGTGCGTCCAGATGTTGTCGGTGCAGGACGCACAGACGCAGGTGTTCATGCGATTTCTATGACGGCGCATTTTGATTTGCCGGATTCCGCACATGATGCAAACACTGTTATGCGCGCGCTGAATTTTTATATGGCGGAAAAACCTGTCTCGGTATTGGATTGTGAAATTGTATCAGATGATTTTAATGCACGTTTTGCGTGCAGTGCGCGTCATTACAAATATCGTGTTTTGAATCGCAGTGCATCACCAGTATTGGAAAAAAATCGTGTTTATTGGGTGCCGCGTTCATTGGATGTTGATGCAATGCGTGCCGCTGCGGCCAAGTTGTTGGGAAATCATGATTTTACCAGTTTTCGTGCAACCCAGTGTCAGGCAAAATCTCCGATAAAAACATTGGATAAAATCGAGATAACAAAAATCGGTGATGAAATTATTTTTGAATTTTCTGCCCGTTCTTTCTTGCATCATATGGTGCGAAATATTGTTGGAACATTATTGGAAATTGGCTTGGGAAAACCATACGATATTGATGAAATATTAAATGCGAAAAATCGTAGTGCCGCCGGTCCAACCGCACCGGCATGTGGGCTGTATTTTATTCGTGCGGATTATAATGCCAGCGACGATTAATTGGCGTATATTTAATATCTTTGTTTGGGTAAATTACAAAACCGCCACGCAGTACTTTGTGTGCGCACTGTTCTGAGTCTATATTAAAATAAGACACAACAAAATCGATGTTATCATCGTTACATATCCGTTCAATATTATTCATCAGTGGGACAAATTTCTGGATGTATACCAGATTGAAATGTT
This sequence comes from Alphaproteobacteria bacterium, assembly GCA_033345235.1. GTDB lineage: Bacteria > Pseudomonadota > Alphaproteobacteria > Rs-D84 > Rs-D84 > Enterousia. Next base: position 76,949 of record JAWPOC010000014.1, read on the forward strand.
CAGTGTTATATTCGTATATGCCTTTGTTATGTTTGCGGCGTTTGTTCTTTGATGTAATAGGCTCGTTATTTATTTTCTTCCATGTATCAAAAGCAAAATAATGATTTGATGCGCGCGATTTATTAAATTCCAACAGACCGTCTGTACCAACGAAAGCAACCAATTCATTGTCGTGTGAAGAATAAAATACTGGTTTTGGCGTAATGTACGTAACAGTACATCCCAGAATAATAAAGATTGTAAATATGATATAATTAACTTTGATTTTAATTGGCTTGATTAATATCAAAAATATAAATGCCGATATAAAACACATCAATGCAAAATTTGGAATAAACGGAGTATTTATTTGTGCCATTGGTAATTGTGATATATGCTTTGCGATGCTAAAAGTTGTGTTATAAACACTGTCTGCCAGTGTTAATGGACAGACGATTCCGAATGTTGCGGTTATCGTTCCGATTAAAATCAGTGGCATAATTATAAAAGAAAATATTGGTAATAATATCAAGTTGCCAAACAAACCGTATGTTGGCAGCTGACCAAAATGTACTGCAATAAAAGGCGCAGTAAATAACGATGCCACAGCAGATGTTAATAATGTCGCATAAATGATTTTCATTGTTTTACTGTGCGGCATTTTTGGTTTTGCATCCGTATATAACCAAACCAATCCAAATACTGCTGCAAAAGATAGTTGGAATCCAGCCTGCATCACGCAATGTGGGTTTATTAAAAAGATTATACAAAATGCCAATGCGATATTACGCATTGAAATTGCGCTGCGACCGATTATAAATGCAGCGAACACCAGTGTTGTCATTAAAAATGCGCGCATTGTTGCGATGTCTGTACCAGATAAAAACAAGTAAAGCATCAGTCCAAACCATGCGCAAATTAATGCCGGAATTTTGGCAGGAATTCTGCGAGTGATATATGGTATCGAGCGAAAAATTAAATAAAATATCGCAAATAACCATCCACCAACCAGTGTCATATGAAATCCACTGATTGACCAGACGTGTCCGATGCCAGTTGCGTTCCATATTTCAGTGTCTGTGTCCGGAATTGCGCCTTTGTATCCCAGTACCAAAGTATCTACTAAAACAGAATTTGCCGCGTTGTGTAAATAATCGCGCACAGAATTTATATTATGTGAATCGCTGTGATTAATAACTGTAATTTCTTTTGCATAGCCTGTTGCAGTCAAGTTGTTAAAATATGCCCATCTTGCATAATCAAATGTTTCTGGTGCGTACAAAGTGCTGGGGCGAAATAAAGTTGCTTTTAATTTAACTGTGTCACCGATGTTTGGGATGGTAATGTCACTATCCCCAGATACACGTATTGTTGCGTTACCTGTGCCTGCATTTATGTCATTGGCAGGAATGCGTATGTATATTCTGGATTTGTCCGCGGTATAGTCAATTGCATGCACGCGCCCAGTCAAAGTTATATCACTAAAGCCATGTTTTATTTGCGGAGTGTTTATAACATCTGTAAAAGTCGCGGCATAAAAGAATCCGAATATAAAAATTAATATAGTCCGAATAATATACGGTATTTTATTGATAAACAGACAAATAAATAATACAGGCGTTATAATATATGGGTATGGTAACACAGGTTCGTACGCCAGTGAAAAATACAATGCTGCGCCAGCCGCCATTATAAAAGGCAGGTACATAAATAAATTTTCTTGTTGAAAATCCAGCCATTTTTTCATATTTCCAGTATAGGAATTTATTCAATTGCACTGCAACGAAAAATTTCGTAATATGATTCCACATAAGGGGGCATCTTATGGCGAAATATATATTCATTACAGGTGGTGTTGTTTCTAGTTTAGGTAAGGGCGTCGCAGCTGCAAGTTGCGGCGCTCTTCTTCAATCGCGGGGATACAGCGTGCATGCGCGTAAATTTGACCCGTATTTGAACATAGATCCCGGAACAATGTCACCGTTTCAACATGGTGAAGTTTATGTAACAAACGATGGTTATGAAACAGATTTAGATTTGGGGTATTACGAACGATTTTTAGGTGCGCGTTTGACACGAAACGATTCGGTTTCTGGTGGCCGAATTTATTGGGATGTCTTAAACGCAGAACGTCATGGGGATTATCTGGGGGCAACAGTTCAGATGATTCCGCACGTTACAAACAAGATTAAAGAATATATCGCTGCACCAACGGATACAGATTTTGTAGTATGTGAAATCGGTGGTACTGTTGGCGATATCGAAGGTAAAGTTTTCTTGGAATCAATACGTCAATTTGCAAATGATGTTGGCCGTAAAAATGTTATGTTTGTACATTTGACTTTGGCACCTTATTTGGAAAAGTCAGGTGAATTAAAAACCAAGCCAACGCAAATGTCTGTTCGTAACTTACTGGAAAACGGAATTCAGGCAGATATGTTGATTGTGCGTACCCCCAGAATGCTGACTGCGTCAGAGCGTGATAAAATCGGTATGTTCTGTAACCTGCCATCAAAAAGTGTTATCAGTGGGATAGACGTTGATAATATTTACAAAATACCAATGGCATACGAGGCGCAACATGTATTTGATATAATCGCAGATCATTTTAATCTGCCGCATGCACGTGGTGATATGACGCGATTTGAAAGAATTGAAAAATATCTGTCGTCTGATATTCCAAACGTTACGATTGGTGTTGTTGGGAAATACTTTGATGTTCCAGATGCGTATAAATCTTTGAACGAAGCCTTGTTCCACGCAGGACTGCAAAACAATGTGCGTGTAAAGATAAAGAAAATAAATGCAGAAAAATTTTCAGAATCGGATTGTGTGGACGTTGATGGAATTTTAGTTCCTGGTGGCTTTGGTGAACGTGGGGTTAATGGAAAAATTGCGGCTGCGAAATATGCGCGTGAAAATAATATTCCATATATGGGAATTTGTTTAGGAATGCAGGTGGCTGTTATTGAATTTGCCCGAAATGTTCTGAGAATTGAAAATGCATATTCTGGTGAGTTTTCCAAGAACTGTACGCCTGTGATTGACATTATCGCAGATTGTGATTCTGAAAATTATGGTGGTACATTGCGCTTGGGGGCGTATCCTTGTCAGATTACGCCGAATACATTAGCAGAAAAAATTTATTCTGCGCAAAGTATCAGCGAACGTCATCGTCACAGATATGAAATGGATATCTCTTTAGAAGACCGCTTTGCGGCTGCGGGTATGATAATATCTGGGCGCAGTCCGGACGGTCGCTTGCCAGAAATTATCGAATTAAAGAATCATCCATTCTTTATTGCAGGGCAATTTCATCCGGAATTTCAGTCCAGTCCATATTCTGGGCATCCGATGTTCAATGCATTTATTGCTGCGTCAAAACACTGAAAAAAAACAGCCCCAATTTGGGGCTGTTTTTAATTTCCGAAAATAAAATGTTTGTTGTTTGATATTTCTATGATTGCATCAATATTATCTTCGTCTGATGTTCGTTGACGTTTAATTTTGCCGCAGATTTCGCATTTGTGTGTGATTATAAATCGCGCACCATCAGGCTCTACTGCCACAGGTCGCATCATACCGCCGCATGTTGCACCGCGGTCGCCAGGATTGTTATCGACGTGCTTTGACCATAAACAGTTTGGGCAGTGGTTTGTGTAACCATTTCCATGAACAACTGTGCCGCAATGGGCACAGTTAAAATCTTCGACGGTTTTTGTAAAGCCTTTCATTACAAGCCCAATGCATTACGATACATTTGTGTTAATTCATCTGCTTCGTCCAATTCGTCTGGATCTAACTTGCGCAGGCGTATCATCTGGCGAATATATTTTGGGTCAAAACCGGCAGATTTTGCTTCGCTATAAATTTCTTTGATGTCTGCGGCAATTGCGGCAGTGTCTTCGTTTAATTTTTCAATGCGTTCGATAATGCTGACCAGTTGTTGATTATCCAGTGCGCCATGATTTGCTTGTTTCATATCTGTTTTCCCCTTGTTTATTTAACAACTTTATGATATACCATAAAAGACAAAAATCAAGAAAAACAAAAACACTCAGGACAAAGAAATGAATAAATATACAAAAATAACAGCGTCTATTGGACCAAAATGTGAAGATCGTGAAACTTTGACTCGTATGATAAAAGCTGGCGTAAATATGTGCCGTATGAATTTTAGTCATGATACAGGCGATGTCCAAGGTCGCAAGATTGATATGATACGTGAAATTTCCGCTGAATTAGATATGCCGGTTGCGATAATGATTGATTTGCAAGGTCCAAAACATCGTATTGGTAACTTTGAAACCGAAGGCGTATATCCATTGACAATTGGTCAAAAGTTCAGATTTGATTCAGATGATACGCCTGGAAATTCTTCGCGTGTCCAGTTGCCTGATGCGGATGTGTTGTCATCTTTAAATGTTGGGGACAGAATTTTATTAAATGACGGTAAAATTGAAATGCAAGTTGATGTGGTTGGTGATGGCTTTGTTGATACAACTGTATTGCGCGGTACAGAAATTTGGTCGCGTCGTGGCTTTAATTTGCCGGACACAGAAATATCAACATCTGTTTTGACACCAAAAGACAGAAATGATTTAGAATATGCAATTACAAAAAATCCAGATTATGTTGCGATATCTTTTGTTCAGCGTCCCGAAGATATTGCCGAAGTGCGTGACTTTATCACCCAGCGTACATCACATCCGATTAAAATTATTGCCAAGATTGAACGTCCAAATGCGGTTGAACGTATTACAGATATCGCCAGTGCTGCAGATGGTATAATGATTGCGCGTGGTGACTTGGCGGTCGAAGTGCCTTATGCCGAAGTTCCTGCGATTTCACGTCATATTATTCGTGAATGTCGTAAAATGAACAAGCCTGTTATCGTTGCAACACAAATGTTGTGTTCAATGGTGAACAGTGAATTTCCAACACGTGCAGAAATTACAGACGTTGCAAATGCTGCGTACTTGCGTGCGGATTCTACGATGACCAGTGAAGAAACAACAATTGGTATGAATCCTGTTAACGTGATTGAAACAATGTATAATATATTGGCATACGCAGACAGTGACGCAATCGCAAATCCATATGATTGGTCACGTGTAGAAAATATTCCAGAAAATGATTGGTCGCGTTCTGTTGCGTCAATGGCATATTTGAACAAAGCGTCTGCAATTGTTGTTTTTGCGCGCGATACAATCGCGACAACGCAAATATCTTGCCGCAAACCAGATATCCCTGTTATTGCAGTATGTAACGAAGCTGTTATTGCAAATCAGTTATGTTTATGTCGTGGTGTATTCCCAATATATGATACAGAATTGTTTGGTATGCGCGACGGTTTTAATGCTGCCCGCAGGTTTAATATAAATTCTGGTAAACTGGTAATCGTAGATGAAGAAAAAATAAGTCTTCGTACATTGGATTAAAAAATGCCCCATTGGGGCATTTTTTATTGTTGTTGTAATTCTTTAATACGTTGTTGTCTTTGTTCTGCTTCTTCCTTTTGTTTTCTGTATTGTTGCAAGGTTAATCCTTGTGCTTTTGCTGCTTTTCGTTCAGCTTCTAAATCGTCTTTTTTTGTTTGACGATCATTTTTCTTTTTTTCTTTTTCTTGTTGTTTTTTTGTTCTTTCTTCTTGTGCGCGACGTGCTTCTTCTTCGGCCAGTAACAAGTCCGATAATTCTTTTTCTCTTTTTAATCTCTCGTACCGTTCTTCGTCTGTTTCTTTTGGAACAGCAACACCTACTTCATCTGGTACAGGTTTTGCATCGACAATATCTACGTTAGATTCAGTGGTATTGCACCATCCTTGGGATTCGCCTTTGGCGTTTTTTTGTAGATAGTAACCAGATTCGCATTCTGTCGCAGCGCATGATATTGTATCTGTGGTTTTGTTTTTACAGATGTATCTTCCAGCAGTTGCGTGTGCATTCTTTGCCAAATCATCAGGTAAACATGGCTTGCCGCTATATAATGCACAGTTTGATGTTTGACCGGATTTTGTGTTTACTGTGCCACTGGCCTCTGTATTGTCATAACGGTTATTTTGGTTTTCTACCATTTCGTATAAGAAGTCGTCGCATAGCTTTTCGCTGGCAAATTCAGGTAGACTATATTGCTTTTTAGTCTTCAAAATGTTGCGATATTCACAGCTGGATTTACAACATGCCCCCAGATCATACATATCGTGCACAGTGCCTTCATTTGCGGCTAAGCAGGCTAAAAATCGTGCTTTAAAGTCTTGTGGGTATTTGTATGCAGTCCAATTGAAAGTGTCAAATGTGTACAAAATAGTTTCTGTAGTTATTGCAGCTGTTGCAGGTGTTGCAAGTATGCTGCCCGCAATCAGACCAGATAAAATCATTGGTGTAAATTTCTTTTTCATTACAGTGCTCCTTGGCATTCGTCGGCAACAGTTGCCGCGTGTTTAATTGCAGAAATCTGGGTCGCGTTAAATATAGTCGACGTTAAACTGGCCGCAGCCGTTGTACCGGCCATAACATTCGATACCGTATTCAAGTTCTTTTCTTGTTTGGCATCACCACTGCGAACTTTATCACTGTTCGCACTGGCACTGGTGATTGTTCCAATCAAACCAAAGCCTGCGCCAATACCACTGGATACAGCCGCACCTGTTGCGCGTTTGTTAATTGGACTTAAATCAACCGTCGACCATTTATCACACGCAGAAATAATTTTGTCCGCCTGTGCGATTTCTGCAGATGTTGCACTGCCTTCGATATGTGCCTGCATTTTAACATCGGCCAATCGTTTTACAGAACTGACACACGCGCCAATTCTGGCAGACAAATCTTCGTCGACTTTATTTGTACCCGCAATTGCAGCACCTGCGATATTTGTAACAGTTGCCGCCGCCATCGTACCTGTACGAACATTGCCCAATGTTTTAGATTGGGTGGTCAGTTCTTCCAGTTTTTTTATGGTGTTTTCTTGTGCTGTTTTAATACTGGTATCGGTAATAGCTGATAACAGGTTTTGAATATCTTGTTTTGTATATGTGATTTTTTCCATTACACTGATTGCCGATGATTGTGATTTTTCTTTTAGTATTTCCATCAGCTGTTTTTCCAGTGCCGCAATGTCGGAATCAACACCTGCTTTGGCAATACCTGTTCCCAAGGCGACGCCGCCCGCAACAGTACCTGCGCCGGTTATTGCGGTATTAATTCCCGCTTTGGTTTTTAAATCGGACATTAATTCAGATATCCCGCCACAGTTTTGTCGTACGCTTTGCAGCGCCTGTGTCAGTTCAGATGAATCTGAAAATGCAACACTTGGCGTCAAAATTGCGCCCAGTACCAGTCCTTTGTATAAGTGTTTCATTATTCTTCCCCTAAAGTTAAAAAAATAAACCGCAGCAAAGACAACAGCGGCCGGGGGGTTCACAATCAGGTTATTAATGATTCCATTTGCTTTCGGGCGAACCCTGTTTTATGGCAAATAGCCCCCCGACCTATTACAGTCAGGGACAAAAGGCGATGCAAAACCACAGGAACGTTATCCAATATGGTACATTTTGTCGTTTCGCACCGAATAACCGAGGTGTGTGAAAACCCCAAACCGGTATCTCTACCAATTCAAAGAATATCGTACCATAAATCCAAAATTATGTCAATCTGGGGCAGTATAAATACGATGTTGTTTTTTTTAATCGTTGACCTGTGGCGTGATTTTTTATTAACCTGTAAGTTATGAAAAGAATTTTCCTGTTTATCGTTGGAATAATGATGTGTGTGTCTGCAAATGCCGCACAGTATCGGGCTGCTTTGGTTGCAGATATGGATACAGGACGTGTGTTGTATCAAGAAAATGCAAATGAATTAAATTATCCGGCCAGTTTGACAAAGATAATGACATTGTATTTAACTTTTGATGCGTTGGAACATAAACGCTTGAATCTGGATGATTATTTAATTGTATCCCAGACTGCCGCAAATGCAGAGCCTGTCAAGTTAGGATTGGCTGCAGGCGCAAAGATAAGGGTCGAAGATGCAATCAAGGCGGTTGCGGTATACAGTGCAAATGATGTTGCCCGCGTTCTGGCAGAAAACTTAAAAGGTGGCCAAGAAGAATCTTTTGCAGATTTAATGACGCGTGTTGCACGTGAAATTGGATTGCAAAATACTAACTTTGAAAATTCTTCGGGGTTACCAAACGATGATCATTTGTCGACAGCGCGCGATATTGCATTATTGTCAATGGCGGTGTACAAGCACTTTCCACAATATTGGCATTTCTTTGGTATTAAAACATGGACGTACAAGGGGAAAACATATACAAATGGTAATCGATTGCTGACTTCTTTTCGTGGATGTGATGGAATGAAAACTGGTTATACGAAAAAATCAAAGTACTCATTGGTTGCCACTGCACATCGTGATAATCATCATCTGATGTCGGTCGTTTTGGGCGCTGAAAATAAAGACGTGCGCGCGAATGTTTCTGCCCAAATGTTGAACAAAGGCTTTTCGATGTTAAATAATGGCGATACGCCTGTTGCGGTCAGTACGCCTGTTAAACCAATTCAGGCTGAAAATAGTTCATCGCAAACATTTGTAGGTGCATATAAAAATGCAACTGCTGCGGCCAGCTCAAAATACATTGCAGAATCTGTTGTGACTGATACAGGGTCGGTGGCCAAAGGTGGTGCAGGTGTTCAGTTCGGTGCATTTTCATCCCAAGGTTCTGCAGAAAAACATGTAAAGAATATCAAAGAAAAAGTAGGTGTTAATGCCGTTGTTGAACCGAATGGTTCTGGACTGTTTCGTGTAAGACTTTATGGTGTTAGTGATGCGGATGCACAAAAAATAAAAGCGTCTGCCATTGCAAATGGAATTGACAGTTATGTGTTTCACTAGGTACAGTGTGTGGTGTTATGAATCCAAAGATTGAAAAATTAATAAAATTATTTGCAAAATTACCACGTGTTGGTGCACGTGGGGGTCAACGTATTGCCCTGTCGTTATTACAAGATAAGTCAGGGCGTGCCATAACGTTGGCAAATGCGATTGTTGACGCGACTGAAAATATTGCGCCTTGTCCGAATTGTGGTGTTTTAACCGACAGGGGATGCGCGTGCGAATTTTGTCGTGACGTGTCACGTGCAAATGGTCAGTTATGTGTTGTTCGTGATTTGTCAGATGTTTGGACACTGGAAAAATCATCTGTGTTTCATGGCCGCTATCATATAATTGGTGGTCTGTTATCTGGGGCGTCTGGTGTTTTGCCCCAAGATTTAAATGTTGCGAATTTGTTCGACAGAATACAGCAAGAAAATATAACAGAAGTTATTTTTGCATTACCAAACACTGTCGAAGGAAAAACAACCCAGCATTATATTATGTCGATACTTGATGGTTGTGATGATGTCGTGTTTTCTGAATTGGCGTCTGGGGTGCCATTGGGTGGTGATTTAGATTATTTGGATGATGGTACGTTAACATTGGCATTTGGGGGACGGAAATCGTTATAAGATATGACAGATAAAATTTCATCTTTGCCGCCTGTATCTGAGATGATGCGTGAATGCGGATTGGAACCTAAAAAACAGTTTGGTCAGAACTTTTTATTCGATTTGAATTTAACAGGTCGGATTGCGCGCAGTGTTCCCAATATTTCCAGTATCCCTGTTGTCGAAGTTGGGCCTGGGCCTGGGGGACTGACACGTGCAATATTGTTGGCGGGTGCGCAACGCGTTATTGCAATTGAGAAAGATAAAACGACTATGCCTATTTTGTCTCAGATTATAGATGCGTCTGATGGTCGTTTGAATGTTATTTATGATGATGCGCTACGGGTTGATTTTTCTGCGCTGGGGTTTGCGTCTTATGCGATATGCGCGAATTTGCCGTATAATGTCGGAACAGAATTGTTAATCGGATGGCTGCATAAGATTGCGCGTGGCGAGCATATTGAATCTTTGACATTGATGTTTCAACGCGAAGTTGCCCAACGTATAACTGCCCAGGTTGGTGATGAGCATTATGGGCGTTTGGCAGTTTTGACGTCTTTGATTGCAGACGCGTCAATATTATTTGATGTTCCAAATACTGCGTTTGTTCCACGACCAAAGGTGCAAAGTGCAGTTGTTCAAATTATTCCAAATCAAGAAAAAATATCACGAATATCAGACTTGTCAAAAATAGAACGAATCACAGCTAAATTATTCGGTCAGCGTCGCAAGATGATACGTGGTATTATTCCAAATGTCGATTGGTCGCGTTTTTCATTAAGCGGAACCGAGCGTGCCGAGAATCTGTCACCAGAAACATTTGCATTAATTGCGGATAATCTGTTATAATACACTTTAAGTAATAAGGGGAGAGAGAAAATGTCAGTGTCAATACTACTGTTTTTTGCGGTCTTGTTTTTTTTAGTCTATGTTATGCGTGTTGCAAAGATTGGTGCGTTGGTCGCGTTTTTATTGGCGGGGGTACTAAGTGGGCCGTATGTTTTTAATTTATTTGAATTAAACAGTACGTGGACATTTCTTGGGGATTTAGGTATTTTATTTTTGTGGTTTAATATTGGTCTGGAAATTAATATGACCAGATTGTGGCGGTTGCGTCGCACTATTTTTGGTTTTGGTGCCGCCCAAGTTTTAATGGTTGTTGTTATGTTTTTCCCATTGTTGTTCAGTTTTACAAATTGGTCGGTTTTGGGATGTATAATGGTTGCAATGTTATTGGCAATGTCCAGTACATCAGAAGATTTGCAGTTGCTGACGGAAAGAAATCAAATTAACACAGATGTTGGTCGTCAGACTTTTTCAATATTGTTATTCCAAGATTTATTGGCGATACCATTGTTGGCGATGTTGCCAGTATTTGCAGGCAAGTCTTTTAGTCTGGGGGCTGCGGCCATAGATGTTATTGTTATTTCTGTTGCGTTGGTTTTATCGGTTATTGTTGTTGGTCGTTTTGTGATGACACCTTTGTTCCGCGTTGTTGCAAAAATAAAATCCAAAGAAGCGTTCTTGTTGACGGTTATGTTAAATATAGTTGCTTGGGCGATATTGATGGATTTAATGGGGTTGCCTGCGGGCTTGGGGGCATTTTTGGCTGGTATGTTAATGTCTGAAACAATATACCGTCATGAAATCACAGCAGGCATTATGCCATATTCTACATTGTTCTTGGCCTTGTTCTTTGTGTATCTGGGAATGGGGTTGAATTTGTCAGTTCTGGCAGAACATTGGGAAATGGTATTGTTTGGTCTGATTGCATTGGTCGCGTTAAAGTTCTTTGCGATATATTTAGTTGCACGTGTTCGTGGGTTGAATAATTCAGACTCTTCAATGATTGCCTTGTTGTTGGCCCAAGGTGGCGAATTTGCACTGTTGATGTTGCAAACGTTAAAAGTCAGTGGGATTGAAGCCTTGCCAATTCAACACAAAGAAATTTTAACTGCAGTAATAATACTGTCTATAATGTTAACACCATTGTTGTTATGCGTATATGATTATATACATCGCAATGGAAAATTTGTATCGAAACGTGTTGCACGCACGTTAAGTTATACAGAACAACAAAATCCAGAAGTTGTGGTTTGTGGTTTTGGTCGCGTTGGGCAAATTATATGTAAAATGCTAGAGACACAAAAAATTTCATATGTTGCAATTGATTTGGATGTTGCAGCTGTGATGATGGGACGTGAACAAGGGTTTAATGTTGTCTATGGTGATGCGACAAATCGCGATGTTTTGCAAGAGTTTGGTTTGCGTGCGCGCAAGACTCGTGCAGTTGTCGTTGTGATGGATAATGCCAGCACTGCGCGTAAGTCAATTGCGATGATAAAGTCAATTGCACCACGTGTTGCGATATTTGCACGTGCACGCACATTGGCTGATTCACAGGTCTTGTTGCAAGAAAAAATCAATGCTGCAACCCCAGAAACCATAGAATCATCGTTCTTTTTAGGTTACAGTGTTTTAGAACACTTGGGTGTTTCAGAACGCAAGATTGATGACTTGCTGGAAAGTATGCGCGCAGATAATTATTCTATGTTAATTGCGCTGGCATCAGGCAAGTTGTATAAATAAGAAAAATATATCGTATAAAATGTCCCAATGCTGGGACATTTTATTTGATTTTGTTATTACATATTGTTATATTTCAACAGAAATACAGGAAAGATAAAATGAAAAAGACTGTTTTAATTCTGCTGATGATTCTGGGTGTTGTAATATTGGATCAATTTTCCAAAGGTGTATTGTTGTATTTAATAACAGGTGGTGTGCCTTTGTTTGGGGCTGCGTGGGATGTTGTTCCTGTTCCATATTTGATGACACCTGTGTTGAATTTCTTTAACATAGTATTTACGTGGAATCCTGGTACATCTTTTTCATTATTTCGTGCATTGGGTGAAAGTGCGCCTGTGTTGATTATCTTGGCAACCAGTGGAATTATTCTATGGATATTATATTATTTATTCCACAAGGCACAAAGATATGAAATCTTGCCTTTGGCGTTAATCGCGGGCGGGGCGATTGGTAATTTAATAGATAGAATTCGCTTTGGTGCAGTGGTTGATTTTCTTGATTTTCATATTGGTGGTTATCATTGGCCTGCATTTAATATTGCAGATATATGTATTGTTGTTGGCGTTGGTTTATACTTGATAATGTGGTATGTCGAACGTCGTAAATGTTTAAAATTAACAAAGGGTGGTAAATAATTATGGTTCAGTATATGGATAATAATTCTGGTTTTAATCAGTGGAACGCGAACAGAAATGCAACGGCCAAGAAAGGGGGCTTTTCCAGTTTTATTCGTTGGATGGTAATATTCTTTATTGCGTGGTGGTTGGTTGGTTTAATTGCGTCACCAAAACAAAAGGCGCAAACAAGTGCTACAGAAGTCACAAGTGTTGATGTGTCATCTGTTCCTGTGACCACTGTTCAGACAGACAGTTTAAGTGCGTCTGTCCAAGGGCTGCGTGTGTCTGATGTAAAATTATCTGGGTATACTGTTTCGGCTGATACATCAGAATTGGTTACTTTGTTGGGTGGCGATAATGATTATGTCGAAGTTGGTTTGATGGCCACCGGTACCAGTGCGCCTGTTGCGACGACTGTATGGCGTAACAAAGATGGTGCATATACATGGCGTAATTCAGATGGTGTTGAATTTGTGCGTAATATATCGGTTGACGGATACGTTATCAAGGTCACAGATACAATATCAAATAAATCTGGCAAAGATGTATCTTTTGCGCCATATGCACATATTGTTCGCAGCAATGATATGAAATCTGCATCTGGTGTTACCAGTGGCGCAATATCATACGTTAATTCAGATGTCGAAGACGTTCCTTGGGCAAAGTTGAACAAGAAATCATATGCATATTCTACAACGAATGGCTTTACAGGATTTGCAGATCAGTATTGGACAACTGTCGCATCGATTAATAGTCCAGATCAAACAATACGTGTAAAGAAATCTGGCGATAAATATGCGGCTGATGTATCTGCGGCGGCTGTTTTAATTCCTGCGGGTCAGACGGGTTCTATCACAACAAACTTGTTCGTTGGTCCACGTGATCAGAATGTTTTAGATGTCGCGCAACAGCATATTCATGGCTTAGGTGAAATCATAGATTATGGTTGGTTTTGGTTTTTGGCGCGTCCAATGTTGTGGATTTTAAATGGCATACATTCTGTTGTGATGAATTATGGTGTTGCGATAATAATTATGACGATATTGTTGCGCCTGCTGTTGTGGCCATTAACACGCAAGTCTTATACATCAATGGCTGCGATGCAGAAGATGCAGCCTGAAATGCAGCGTATTCAGAAACTGTATGCAAACGATAAAATGCGTATGCAGATGGAAATGATGAAGTTGTACCAGACACATAAAACATCGCCGATGTCTGGCTGTCTGCCGATGTTGATTCAAATACCAATCTTTTTCGCATTGTACAAAGCACTATTAGTATCGGTTCAAATGCGCAGCGCACACTTTTTGTGGATATCAGATTTATCAGCGATGGATCCATACTTTATCTTGCCGATATTAATGGGTGTGACAATGTGGTTGCAACAGCGTCTGCAAACTGGCGTTCAGAAAAAGACAGGTGCCAAGAATGATGCATTGGCCCAGACACAAAAGATGATGCAATGGATGCCGATATTGTTTGTTGTAATGTTTGCATGGATGCCGGCAGGTTTAGTGTTATATTGGACAGTATCTAATATATTTGGAATAATCCAAATGGAGATAATAAAAAAGCGTCAAAATTAAAGAATGCCCAAATTGGGCATTTTTTCTTTCTCATAAAAACACCTTGCCTGATTTTTATAGTTTCGTTATAATGCAAATGTCACTGGGGGCATCCAGTGATGGGGTGTCAAGACCCGTATAACAGCGTCTGAGCAAGAAATCAGTGCGCCGATTGGCGTATTTTTTACGCCCAGATGAAAAATAAACTCCTGACCGGTGAAAAAGGTCAGGAGGGCTGCGAATATATCGAATAAGCACACAATTCTGTTAATTGTCTTGAACCTCCTGACCACATTGAATAACTAATGCGTGTGGTTTCTTTTTTAACACGAAAGAAAGGAATCAGGGGATGAGACTGTTTGTATTTTTAATTTTAATTTTCACATCATCGGCATCTGCCGCCAGTGTGGCGTCTGTGCGTTATGTCGACGAATGCGTCGCAACCAAGGTCAGTATGGTCGAAGGTACTAATAACCAGATGAAAGGCATATATAATGTCACAGGCTCTGGATATATGGATGTTCCAACGCCAGACTTACCAGATTTTCCAGAATAATACGGGGGTGGATGATGTTACGTAAAATATTATTTGTGATTTTTGGGTTGTTTATATCTGTTAACGCATATGCGATTAAACCTGCATACATAGACCCCAATGGTCATGCAATAAATGTTCAATGGCTGCATGAATTTATAAAACAAGAACATGGTATCGATATTCCATATGGTTCGGACTTAGATTCCCCGAAACAAGTTGTAAATATGGAATATATGTTGAAAATCGTGGACATTGCGAACCAGTATTTAAACAAAGATGCGCCGAATTGGGTTCGAACGACGTATGGGGAAAATCCGGAATATGCGACAAAACAGGTTGCAAACACTGCCGCCGGTATATATTGTGTTCGTAATTTGATAGAGCATTATTATTTCACTGTAACGACGACGGCAGACACGACCAGTTTTGAATTTAAAATTGGTGCCGCCGGCACATATCATGTTGATTGGGGGGATGGTACACGCGACCATTATGATAAAACAGATACAAATCTGCGAACGATATCACACACATTTGCGTCTGCAGGTGCTCATAAAATTCGCATTGGCGGATATTCCCGCGCATATGGTGGTAACGCCGCGATAAGTTTTTCAGGAAATGTCCAATTGGCGGGTATCGCAGGCAGTTTAGGCAAGATTTTTTCAACATTAAAACCATCTTCCAGCCCAAGATTTACCGCAACATTTCTAAATTGTTCTAATTTAGAAAGTGAAATCCCACCGGAATTATTTAGCGGTATTCATACTTATGCAGCCACAGCAATTTTTCAACACACATTCCAAAATTGTTCTAAATTAAGTGGTGAATTACCGTCAAAATTATTCAGCGGTATCAAAGGTACTGCATCATGGATGTTTGCATATACTTTTTACGGTTGTCGCGGGTTATCTGGATCTATACCGCCCAGATTTTTTGGGAATTTATCTGGTTCATTACAGTTTTGTATGTTCCGAGGCGTATTTTATGGTTGTTCTGGATTAACAGGCACAATCCCAAATGATTTGTTTCATGGATTAACACAGCGTCCATCATGGCATTATGAGTTGGGCTATGTTTTTGAAAGTGCTTTTATGTATTGTTCTGGTTTAAGCGGTTCAATCCCACCCGATTTATTCAGATTCAAAGATAATGTTCCCCCAGAACAAGTTATGTTTACAGATACTTTTAGCGGGTGCACAGGATTGTCAGGTGAAATCCCAGGCGAATTATTTGCATCGATACGTGGTGCACCTAAAAATTCTACGTTTGCGGCAACCTTTGCAGGGTGTAAGAATTTGACTGGAATCCACAAGGATTTATTCAAGTACATAGAAGGTGTCCCTGCAGCAAATATGTTTTCGGCTACGTTTTCAAATTGTTCCGGATTACAAGGCAGTATTCCGCCAGAACTGTTTGCAAAAATTTCAGGTAAACCAGCATCTGGTATGTTCCAATATACATTTCGTGGATGTTCGAGCATAAGTGGTACAATACCGGCAAATTTATTCGGTACATATAATTTACCAGAACATGTTCCAGCACCAAGTATGTTTGCATATACTTTTAGTGGGTGTAAAAATCTGACAGGTATTTCGCCCGATTTATTTCGCGGGATTCAGGGCGCACCTGCCGCTGATATGTTTTCAAACACGTTCGCAGATTGTACAAATCTGCAGGCTATCCCAGTTGGACTATTTGATGACATATCTGGGCCGGCCGCCATCAGAATGTATCAAGCAACGTTCAAAGGTTGCACTAATATGCAAGGGTATATACCTTCAAAATTCTTTGGTACTTTTACAGATGGTGTATCACAAGAAAGTGTCCCACAAATTAATATGTTTAATTCGACCTTTAGTGGTTGTACAAATCTGGGAAAACCCCTGTCGGATTCTGTGACCCCAGAATATATTTTGGCAGGTTATGCAATCCCAGCAGACTTATTCTGGGGTATCAAGGGACAACCGGTCGGTGCAATGTTTGCAAGTACTTTTAGCGGTTGTGCAAATTTATCTGGTAACATACCAGAACTGTTATTTAAAGATATCCAAGGAACCCCAGCAGATAGTATGTATCAAGGTACGTTTGGCGGGTGTTCTGGGTTAAATGGTTCTATACCGCGCAAATTGTTTGGCGATATTGATGGTAATCCAATAAATATGATGTTCCATGGTACTTTTAAGGGGTGCAGTGGTTTAAGTGGCGCAATCCCAGGGGATTTATTTGGAAATTTATGGGGTGCGCCTGCAACTTATATGTTTTACGATACATTTAACGGTTGCAGCGGATTGGAATCTGTCGAAGATGGTTTGTTTGGCTCTATTTCTGGCGATATGAAGTATTATATGTTTGCATGGACATTTAATGGTTGTACGTCTTTGACGGGGGCGTCCCCAAAAGTATATGTCGCAGAAGAGGGCGTATACAAGTATATGTACGAAGTTTGGCCCAATGCCACAAATGGGCAAGTCCCAGCAGCCTACAGGGGTACCAAATTTACAGACTGGGCACAAATTCCGGCCATATGGAAATAATAAAAATGCCCAAATTGGGCATTTTTATTTTATTGTTTTATATAATCCAGATGGGGTTTGGATGGTTATATTGCGCAGTCCAATCGCGCGCTTGCACAATTGTACGCATGTCCAAATATCGCGTGTATTTATATTGTTTAACATATCACCCGTCAGATATACAAATCGCCATCCATATCGCTGTAAGATTCTTATATCTCGCATATTTAATTTGATTTTTACGATATTATTATGTGATACAAATTGATGCATTACCAATGTGTTATTATGCACAGATATTGGCGCACAGTGCTTTATTTTCCCGCATAATATTTTCGGCAGTATTTTCGATGTTTTATCAGAAAAAGCGATGATTATCATATTTTATCCTTAGTTTTAAAAGTATCGCCGGTGTATTTGCCGGCGATGTTTTCAATTAATCAATCCAGCCATGTTTTTGTGCTGCGTTTTGCAGAACTTGCATTGCGCGATTCCATTGATCCGCAGCGCGATTTTCACTCCATATATGCTGATGTGGGGCGCGACGTTTATCGCCGAATTTTTTCATTACACATAATTGTTCTTCGGTAATTTTCCCAGACAGATATAATTTTGTAATCATTGTTTCCACATCTAATATTTCACATGGGCGGCGTGTTTGTGTTGCGTGCATTCTGGTAAAATTATTTCGAACAGATTTGGAATATAAAAACCAAAACCACATTTGTTCGGCTGATTGAAATTTTTCGACAGATGCTATTGTCATTGCAGAGTTCATTTTTTCTTTCTCCTTTGGTTAATTTAATTCGTTTACATATATAGTCTAAGAAAAGATTCCTGTTAATCACTACAACCGTCAGTTGAAACGTGAATCGGAAAATAGATTCGGTTTTGAAATTTATGTGTGTGTGCACGAATCGTTGTTTTCTTGTTGACCATATGTTTTGATTTAATAAAAAAAAGTGCGCGATATTGCGCACAAAAAGTATTGTTTTTTGTATGTTTTTATATTGTGTTTTATCCTTTTGGTTTGTATATTAAATAACCCGCCGTTCGGCGGGTTTTGTTATATCAACGGCGGGAAACAGTCGCCACTGCCTTCGGGACAGCACGCATATTGACTGCCGGTTGCTTCATCGATATATCCCATATCTGTGTAGACTTCGCCTGCACAGCAACCATTTGCATCAGGTAAATTACCATCTGTGCATGTCAGTGTACCTGCGCCTGCAGATTCTTCGGCCGGTATATCTGACGCAGCTGGTTTTGGTGCAGGTTCAAATGGATTTTGAATACTGCCATCTTGGTTATATGTCAGATCCAAAATTTGTTCATTATAAGTCTTTGAATATTTACCGCCTGTGGCTGCAACACTTTTTTCATTCGAGCTGTCTTGTTGATTTTGGAACAGCGCTTCTTGTTTTGCATTATTTTTCGCCTGATATTGTGACGACTGGCAATAGAACAAGATTGTTCGATAATCGTATCCATCGCAGCTGCTGGGGTTGCATCTGCTTTGATTAACTGTACCGTCATCATTACAATATTCATTAACTGCAAACGAACGAACCTGACCAACCCAAGAGCCATCATCGGCTGGGGTTGTACTATGTGCCCACCCATCCAATCGACTTTCGTTTCCATAGCCCAAAGAACATTTTTTTCCATCACTTTCTGGGCCACAAGATGCGATTAAATCAACAGGTGAATATACTGTGATACGTGTGCCAGCCGCGATTGTAAATGGTGGAACAGTGTTATCCATCATATCGACCAATAATTTTTGTGCAACCTGATTCCATGCAGTTATAATCTGATTTTTTGCCAATTCAGAAGAACGTACCGTACCGCTTTGCACAACAGTATTGTTATCCAAGTCAATTTGATTAACAAATGCATCTGACACCGGGGCAATCAAATTTACTGCCGCAGGCACAATTGCTGTTAACATTGGCATAAAGAATTGTTCCAGATAATCTGAACTGCCATAACCTGGGATACCTGTGCGGCCTTGGGCGTCGCCTGAAAAAGGAGAGTTCCCATCTTTAAAATTATATTCAACACCATTTGGCAATATAAATTGGTACCAATTTATATTCATACGTCCCACAGATGTATATGGCCCTGGCAATTCACCAGAAATATACCCCATTAATAATGTTCCGGTTGGGATTATAACATTGCGTCCATCATCAGAATAAACGTTTCTGTCGACGGTTGCACGAACAGGCAAGTGGTTGTTTTTTAATGCCTGTGGATCTGCGCGAACATCTGACACAATTGTTGCAGGAATTGGTTTGAATTGACGCAATATAAATTGTCTGTCGAATGCGCGTGTTGATTTTACGGCGGACCCCATACCAGACCCAAGGTATTTTTTGTTATCTTCTTCTGTTTTGCGAACAAATTCAGACAGTGGTCTGTCATCGCCAATATGTCTGGCGCCCGCGGATGCAGGCAATTCGTCGGGCGTGACATCCAATTGTTGTGCGCGATATTCTGTTTTTACTGCGGGTGCATTAGATAATGTTGGCAATATTCCAGATATAACAGTACTGAAACCCATATGTTCTGCATCTGTGCCAATTTTTTTCCCAGGGTTATTAATATCTGTGATAATACCATTGTCCGGATTATAGATACCGGTTGGTCTGGTACAATTTGTGTCAGAGAAAGGATGGAACTTATATGTTCCCGCCTCTGGCTTAATCCAGCCAATTTGACGACCGAAATTGTCATATCCTGCAAATGCGAAATCAGAACATGCCTCTGGTGGGCGGGTATACACAGGTTCTGCGGGACGTCCAAAAGACCCAACCGATGGCGCAATAGATTCTATTTCGTTTTTGATTGTGCGTTTTATATTGCTTGGTTCATATTCTTCTTCATAAGATGCGTCGTATGAAAAATCATCATATGAATCAATTGGTTCATCTTCGTATTCTGTATCGTATGTCGATGTGTACGAAGATTTATAGTCTGGTTCTTTTTCCACAGGTGCAGGCTGTGATGTTACAGGCGCTGTTGCACCCAATGTAACGACAATCTTAGATGTTTTTTTCATTGCATCTGTTTCATCTGCGTCATGCCATGTAACATAAATAATAGTCTGTTCCACAGGGGATGCCACAGTTGGTTCATACTTTAAATTTATTGTACAATATTGCTGCGGTGTGACCAAGAAATCATTACAAATGTTCATCACAGTCAGACCTTTGATAGCCCTTTCTTGTTTTACATCGATAACTTTAACAGGCGCAGTTGCAGATATATTGATTTTTTTTTCTTGGATTTGATTAACCAACATATCAGACCAATTTATAACATCTGGGATAATATTTATCTCTGCTGCGGCGCGGTTAATGTTTGCAAGTTCTGTTTTTTTATTGTTTTTTCCAGACATTAACAAAGTTATCAATATTATCACCACAACAAACGCTGCAACCAGCAATAACCACTGGACGCGTTTAGGTGTATTTGCGCGCATATCTGAAAACTGTTTTTTTAATTTTCCCATTACAATAACCCACCGATTTAGTTTTTATTATGCTTTATTGCATTCTGACAACACTGCATGTTTCTTGGCCACCAGTGTACTTTATCAGTTTGTCACATAATGTTTGTGCAGCACTAATATCAGATATTGGGCCAATGCGCAGACGGTACATTCTGGCGGCAGATGATGCAGTACCTAAATCGCCGACACCTTCGGCATCAACTGCAAAGAATACCATATCTTTGTACGGTGTTAATATACCGCTGCCTTCACTGCCGCTAAATTTAGCCAACAGATTTGTCCAATGATCTTCTAAGGCTTTGACGTTTGTATCAGACTTTAATTCAACTGCAACGCCAACCTGGTTACTGGAAATCAAAGGAATGTTTGTTTGTGGTAAATATGAACCCGCAGTATTTCTGACAGTTGGCAACATATTTACAACACTGCCCGAAGAGGTTGTTGGTTGTGGCGCGGTATACGTGCCATAGCCCGCAGGCATATAGTAACCTGCACCTGTTACAGGGTTAACAGTTCCTGTATTTCCCATATACATTGGTGTGCCGGTATAATTCATACCCATGCTCATTGCGGCCATATCTTGTGTGTATGCGATGTTGTTCAAAGATTGACCAGATAACATACTTTGTGCAACATTTGCTTCGGCCAAGGCCATAACAGATGCAGTGTCCGCAATCAAGAATGGTTTTTCGCGTCTTTTGATACAGACAATTCTTTGACCGCTGCGCAAAACCATATCGCCAACAGCTTCGACGATTAACAGTCTGCCATCTTCGCCATCTGTACGGAATCCAACAGGTGATTCCCCACCTTCGACCAGCAATGAAACAACCGGTCTTTGTGTCATAGATATAACCTTGTCACCAAAGTCAATATATGTAAAGATTCTGTCGCGCCATACGCGTTCTGGGGCAATGACATAATCATCTGGATTTGGAACAAATATATCTAAATCAAAACGGAATTCAGATGGATCGATTTTCATAGATTTAATCCAACCATAATCTTCGCCATCGACACCAACTGTATTTGTTGTTTTTGCCGCCTTGTTAAAGATTGACTTTGCACTGCCTGTTGCAGATGTTGTTGCAGCCATCGGCAATTTGCCGTTGCCATCCAATGTGATGTCAACCTGAGAATATGTGATTTCACTGGAATTAGATGGTTCGCTGCGTAAATAAAATATATATTTGTTACCAGATTGACCTGTTACAATCATATTTGTGTCAGAACCCTGATTTGACCCTTCTGGTGATATAAACATTGTGCGATCGCCTGGGGTGGCTTGGATGTCGAATAAACCGCTGTTACCGACAATTGCGTCAGAAATTTGTTCGCCATTTGGCAAGTTAATCATCGTAACCATACCGTTACGTAACTTGATTGGTAATACAGAACCCGCAGACCAAGCCAATTGAGCGTATCCAGGTTTTACACTGCCGGCAGCCATATTTGCATTTGGGTTATCCCACGCAGATTGAATACCGTAATTCATACCGTACTCATTTGCGTTTGCGCCACATATAACCAATGCACCCATCATGCAAAATAATGGTAAATTAAATCTGATTCTATTTAACAAAGTCATACCAATCCTTCCCATTTTTTGTTTTCTTTTAGTTCTGCATAAATCCTGTATCCAACGGGTCGCCATTTTCAGATATTATCTCATATTCTGAAACACGCATGCCCAACGGATTTTCGATTTTGTTAGCCCATTTTATTTTTGTGTTATCTTGTGTCTCAATTTTTATACGTATTGTATAATCTTTTTGCGTTGCAGGTCTAGTAGAATCTTTACAAAAATAGCGAAAAGTTACCTGATAAGTATCTTTGCTGATTGGTAACGGTTCGCCATCAAAGAAAACGTCGCATTGTAAATTGTAACTCGGCGTATCGTTCATAATAGTATTAAATGCAGATGTGTTGATAAAATCAGTGTACACGCCATCCGTAGACATGTTTCTGACAAAGCCATCAACGCTGTTCCATTTTTTTGTCATTACCTTAGCATTACTGCGGATTTCGTTTCTGTGTTTTACATATTCGCGCACCAAAGATTTCTTGTAAATATCCAAATGTTCACTTTTTGGCGGCATTTGTACCAGCTTTATATCCTGATCAGCGCGCGTTGTGGTTGTTAAAAAGAATATTTGTGGTCTGTTCAGTGGAAACATTTTGTCCAGTGTAAACACCAATGCGCCCAATACAACCAATGACATTGCAAGCACGAATGTTAACAGTCTTGATATTAAAACTGGCGGTTTTACGCGGTTTTGCACGAAATTCTCCCCTTTGTATGGGTTGATTGTAGAAAAAAATGCACGTGTTATGCAAGGAAAATTTTTGGTTAAATCAATTAAATAAAATAATTGTAAATATGATTTTGTGCTTGCTCTGGAATAGTAAAAATATTATAATATTTCCGCTTGATTTTTTGTATTCGTGTGCTATCCTGACGCAGACTATTGTATGGCATGCGGTACATTGACGGGTGTTGTATACTGTTATAATAGGGGCATAGTTCAACGGTAGAATATCGGTCTCCAAAACCGCGGATGAGGGTTCGATTCCTTCTGCCCCTGCCACGAAATAGTTAGTAAAAACAATGTAATAATTGGGCGATTTTTATGAAAAAAGTGCTGGATTTTTTAAAGACGGTTCGCAGTGAGTGGTTTAAAATTGTGTGGCCATCACGCGACACTGTTATTAACGCAACGATAAAGATTTTAGTGTTTTCCGCTGCGGCGACATTATTCTTTTTTGTTGTGGATAGTTTGTTGAACGCACTTGTTGGGTGGATTTTCTAAAACGGGCAAAGGAAGTGTAAAATGGAAGAAAAAATGCAGTGGTTTGTCGTTAATGTTCACAGTGGTTGTGAAGATAAAGTTGCGCGTGGTTTGCGCGAGCAGATTGATAAGCGTCGTTTGAATGCTTTCTTTGGTGAAATTTTGGTTCCTACACGTGAAGTTACTGAGATTAAGGCCGGTAAGCGTGTTAAGGCAGAAAGAAAATTTTTCCCAGGCTACATTGTTGTTCAAATGGTAATGAATAATGAAACTTTCTCGTTGGTAAAGTTGATGCCTCAGGTTGTTATGTTCTTGGGTGCGAAACAAAAGCCAATCCCAGTTAGCGAAGAAGAAGCGCGTCGTTTGCTAAAGCAGGTTGAAGAAGGTGCGGTGGCTATGGACGATGTTGTATACGAAGTTGGTCAAGAAGTTCATGTTATTGATGGGCCTTTTGCTGGGTTTAATGGTATTGCGTCCGAAGTTGATAATGTAAAACAAAAAATGACTGTAACGATATTGGTGTTCGGTCGTGAAACATCTGTTGAATTGGACTTTGAACAGGTTGAACGGGTATAAGGATGCAAAAATTTCTGTCGTTTGATGATAGTCCTGTAAAAGAAAAAGTGGAAATACCGACAGAATATAGTGCGTATTTGGAAAAATGCTGGGATGAGGCAAGAAAACGACAAATGCGTGCATGGCAAGAATTAGGAAATAAATTAATTGTGTTTTATACGAGGTAAAAATAGAATGCAGTTAATAAGAACAGAAGATGGTAAATTAAAAGTCGTATGTTCTAAGGATTTTGTGTCCAGATTGGTTAAACAATATAAAATTGTTCAAAGATATAAACCGATTGTGCACGATGCTTTGTTGCGACAGGTAAGAGAAAGATAAAGTTTTTTGTGGTTTTCTGAAAAAAATGCAGTAAAATCACAACAAATCGTGGTAGATACGCCATATCGTACCACGGACACTAACAAAAAAATGGAGTGAAAAAATGGCAAAAAAAGAAGTAAAGGGATTGGTTAAATTAGTCGTCCCTGCAAAACAAGCAAATCCTGCGCCACCAATTGGTCCAGCGTTGGGTGCTGCTGGTGTAAATATCGCAGAATTCTGCAAACAGTTTAATGACAAAACAGCAGATAAAGAACCAGGAATGCCAATTCCATGTATTATCACTGTTTATACAGACCGCAGTTTCGAATTTATTATGAAATTGCCACCTGTGTCATATTACATTAAAAAAGCACTGAAATTGAAAATTGGTTCTCATAAA
Organism: Alphaproteobacteria bacterium; assembly: GCA_033345235.1. Lineage (GTDB taxonomy): Bacteria > Pseudomonadota > Alphaproteobacteria > Rs-D84 > Rs-D84 > Enterousia. The sequence continues at coordinate 101,822 of JAWPOC010000014.1, forward strand.
CCAGGTCGTGATTTCGTTGGCACGTTGTCGAAAGCGCAAGTCAAAGAAATTGCCGAAGCAAAAATGCCAGACTTGAATTGTTCTTCTGTTGAATCTGCAATGAATATCGTTGCGGGTCAATGCCGTTCAATGGGCGTAAAGGTAGAGGAGTAATATCATGAAACTGACAAAAAAACAGCAGACTTGGAAAAATTTGGACACAGATAAGGTTTATACTTTGTCTGATGCAATCGACGCATTGCGTGAATATGCATCCAAGAAATTTGATGAAACATTGGAAATCGCTATCCGTTTGGGTATTGATGTAACCAAGGCTGATCAAAATATTCGTGGTATGTTGTCTTTGCCAAACGGCACAGGTAAAACAGTTCGTGTTGCGGTCTTTACAGCAAATGCACAAGACGAAGCCAAAAAAGCAGGTGCAGATGTTGTTGGTGGCGAAGAATTGATTGACGCAGTTGCTGCGGGTAATATCAATTTTGATCGCGTTATTGCGACACCTGATATGATGCCAAAAATGTCAAAGATTGCACGTGTTTTGGGGCCAAAAGGTTTGATGCCAAATCCAAAATTGGGTACGGTTACAAACAATGTTGCCGAAGCGGTTGCAACAGCCAAGGCAGGCCAGATTGAATATCGCGCGGAAAAGAAAGGTATCATTCACGCGGGTATTGGTAAAATGTCATTTGAAACTGCAAAGTTGGTTGAAAATGCAAATGCCTTGATTGAACAATTGAAAAAGGTAAAACCTGCATCCGCCAAGGGTCAATATATCTTGGGTATATCCGTTGCGACAACCCAAGGCCCAGGTCTGAAAGTAGATGCAAAATAATTAAATGCGATTGGTGGTATAAACCGCCAGTCGCATAACAAGATTTCTGTCCAAGACTGATGGTGCGGCGACGCTTAATTTCCATCATAGACAAAGAAAAATTCTTTGGGGCAGGAACCAAAGCCCCACCCAAGGGCAACCTTGGATGGAAAGTTAAACAAAACAGAAGCTTGAAGGAAAAAACAGATGAAACGCGAAGAAAAATCAGATCTGATTTCAGCGTTGCAGTCGTCCCTGAAAGAAGCGAACGGTGTTTTCGTTATTGAAAACCATGGCTTGACTGTAAAAGAATTTGAAACATTGCGCAATGAATTGCGTCCATTGGTTTCTTTATTCAAGGTCGTCAAAAACCGTTTGATGAAGTTGGCGTTAAAAGACACTGACTTTGAACCTGTATCTGAAATGATGAAACGTCCAACCGCAGTTGCAATTGCAACAGATGGTTTGGCAGTTACCAAAGTTTTGGCCAAATTTGCAGAAGAACATCCAAATTTGACAATCTTGGGCGGTAAAATGGATGCAGACGTTCTGGATACGGACGGCGTATTGCAATTATCCAAGCTTCCTTCGCTGTTGGAAATCCGCGGCACAATCGCACGCATTTTGGTCGAACCGGCGTCACGTTTGGCACGTGTTTCAGCAGAGTATGGAAAAAAAGAACAATAAAATCAGAATAGCAATATTCTGACCTACCTAACAAATAGGAGTAAAAAAATGGCAGACATTCAAAAATTAGTTGAAGAATTGTCAAAATTGAGCGTTTTGGAAGCAGTTGAACTGTCCAAAGCATTGGAAGAAACATGGGGCGTTAGCGCTGCTGCTGCTGTTGCAGTTGCTGCTGGTCCTGTTGCTGCTGCTGCAGAAGAAAAAACAGAATTTGACGTTGTATTGGCCGAAGCTGGTGCAAACAAATTGGCTGTTATCAAAGCAGTTAAAGATATCACAGGTTTAGGTTTGGGCGAAGCGAAAGCTTTGGTTGAATCTGCACCAAAGGCAGTAAAAGAAGCTGTATCCAAAGATGATGCTGAAAAAATGAAAGCAACATTAGAAGCAGCTGGTGCCAAAGTTGAATTGAAATAATTCAATATTGGAACCGTATGGTTCTGTAAAAAATCGTCATATACAAATATGACAAATACGCCGCCCGTGTGAGATAAAAATCTCATACGGGCACAAAGGCGTAAAAGAAAGAACAAGAGAAAGTCGTGGCGTCTGGCGTCACAACCGTTTGCACGAAACGCATAAAAAAAAGGATTAAAACCGATGGCAGTTATCCAGAAACTTAGAAAATCTTTTGGTAAAAGTTTTTTGCAAACTCCGCTTCCTGATTTAGTTGAAATTCAATATGATTCCTACAAAGACTTCTTGCAGGCAGATGTTGAACCACAATCCCGTAAAAATATGGGATTGCAGAATGTATTCTCTTCTATGTTTCCAATCAAAGACTATGCCGGCATTGCCGACTTGGAATTTGTGGAATATACGTTGGACAAACCAGTCTATAACGTAAAAGAATGCATGTTGCGTAATTTGACATACTCCAGCAAGTTAAAACTGAAGCTGAGATTGATTTTATGGGACATCGCCGAAGATGGCAAAAAAACTTTGCGCGATATCAAGGAACAAGAAATATTTATGGGCGAAGTGCCGTTAATGACAGAACGCGGCAGCTTTATCGCATCTGGTGTAGAGCGTGTAATTGTATCTCAGATGCATCGTGCCCAGGGCGTTGTGTTTGCAACAACGAAAGAAGCGAAAGTTGCTGGAAACCCAATAACATACACTGCACGTATTATCCCAGAACATGGTTCATGGATTGATTTCGAAGAATCCAAGGGTATCATTTATGTTCGTATCGATCGTCGTCGCAAAGTTCCTGCAACTGTATTGTTGCGTTGCTTGCCTGCGGCCGAAGACGAAAAGAAATGGTTGGCAGAACCACGCAAGACATCAATTCGTGGTATGTCTGATACAGAAATTTTGGGCACTTTCTATAAACGTATTCCATTATCTTTTGACGGCAAATTCTGGACAGGCGATATGGCCAGCTTTGAAGGCTTGGATAAATATCGTTTGAACTATGATTTGATAAATCCAAAAGATAAAAAAGTTATCGCATCCAAGGGCGACAGATTAAATGCGAAACGTTTCAAAAAACTGATGGAAACATCTAAAAAGTTCGCTATCCTGCCAGAAGCGTTGGCTGGTGAATACTTGTTTGATCCAATTATGTCTGGCGATGAAGTTGTAATGCCAGCTGGAACAGAATTAACACCAGAAGTTCTGAACGATTTGGATAAAATGAATGTCAAAGAAATCAGCTTGATTTCCATTGATAATGCAACAATCAGCGCACATATCCGTAATACATTGATGGCTGATAAAACAACAAATCGTGAAGAAGCGTTAATCGAAATCTATAACATCATCCGTCCAGGTGAACGTCCAACATTAGAAGCCGCAATTAACTTGTTCTTGCGCCAAGGCTTTGAAGCGGCGTACTATGACTTGTCTGCGGTTGGTCGTTTCAAGATGAATAAACGTTTGAAAATTGATTCCGGTAAAAAACCAGAAGATGAACGTTTGTTGACTAAATCTGATTTCTTGGCGGTACTGAAAACATTAACAAATATTATCGATCGCAAAGATACAGTTGATGATATTGATAACTTGTCAAATCGTCGTGTACGTACGGTTGGTGAATTGTTGGAACAGAATTTCCGCACAGGTATGGTTCGTATTGAACGCTTGGTACGTGAAAGCTTGTCCAGCCCAAATATCGCGAATATGCAACCACAAGATGTTATCAATGTAAAACCATTGATGTCATTGATTGCTGAATTCTTGGGCACATCACAGTTGTCACAGTTTATGGAAGCGTACAATCCATTGGCAGAATTGGAACATAAACGTTTGATTTCTGCATTGGGGCCTGGTGGTTTGAATCGCGATCGTGCAGGCATTGACGTACGTGACGTTCATCCGACACATTATGGTCGTCTGTGTCCAATTCATACACCCGAAGGTACAAATATTGGTTTGATTAGCCACTTGTCTTCATATGCACGTGTAAATCCATATGGCTTTATTGAAACACCATACTATGTTGTTGAAAACAGTCGTGTTACAGACAAAATGGTATATTTGACTGCAGATGAAGAATTGGGTCACAAAATTGCACAGGGTAACACACCAACATCCGCGACAGGTGCGTTGGCAGAAGATATGGTAACTGCACGTGTTGATGGTGAATTTACTATGGTGCCAAAAGAAGAAGTTGACTTAATCGACGTTGAACCACGTCAGGTTGTGTCTATTGCGACAGGTTTGATACCATTCGTTGAAAATGACGACGCGAACCGTGCTTTGATGGGTTCGAACATGCAACGTCAAGGTGTTCCATTATTACGTGTTCAAGCACCATTGGTCGGAACAGGTATCGAACGCGAAGTTGCGCGTGATTCCCGTACAGGTAAGGTTGCAAAGCACAGTGGTATCGTTGAATCTGTTGATGCAAATCGTATCGTGGTAAAATGTTTGAACAGCCGTAATGTTGTAACAGGTGTTGATATTTACAACTTAGAAAAATTCGAACGTTCTAACAGTGAAACACTTATCCACCAGAAACCATTGGTAAAAGTTGGTGATCGTGTTTCTGCGGGTGATATCATCGCGGACGGTTCTGCAATGAACTATGGTGAATTGGCGTTAGGTCGTAACGTATTGGTTGCATTTATGCCATGGCGTGGATACAACTATGAAGACTCTATCGTTATATCTGAAAAGATTTCACGTGATGACGTATTCACATCTGTAAAAATCGTTGAAAAAGAATTCAAGGTTCGTGATACTCAGTTGGGGCCAGAATCTTTGACACGCGACATACCAAACGTTGGTGAAGAAGCGTTAAAGAATTTGGACGAATCTGGAATTATCTATGTTGGTGCACGTGTGAAACAAGGTGATATCTTGGTTGGTCGTGTAACACCAAAATCGGAAACATTGCTGACACCAGAAGAAGCACTGTTACGTAATATCTTTGGTGAAAAGGCCTTGAACGTAAAAGATACATCTTTGCGCGTTGGACCAAACGAAGAAGGTACAGTTATCGGTGTAAACGTTCTGACCCGTCATGGGGTAAAGAAAGACGAACGTACCCAGATGATTGAATTACAGAAAATCGAAAAAATTAATAAAAACCGCGAAGAAGAAATCGCAATTATCGAAAAAGGTTTTGCAGATCAAGTATTCCAAATTGCAGAAAACTTGGTTATCGAATCCGGTACTGGCAGCTTGAAGCCGTTTGTTGGTAAAAAATTGACCAGTGAAGTATTCGAAGGTATCAAATCCAGCGATGTCAAGAAATTAGCGGTCAAAAATAAAGAAGCACAGGCGAAAATCGATGAACTGCGTGAACAACATGTTCTGAAATTGAAACTGTTGAACGAAAAGGCTGACGCTGAAATATCCAGAGTAACAGAAAGCAATTCTTTGGGTGCAGGTGTATTAAAAGAAGTAAAAGTATACATCGCCCATAAAATGAAATTGCAGCCTGGGGATAAAATGGCGGGTCGCCATGGAAACAAGGGTATCGTATCAAAAGTTGTACCTGTTGAAGATATGCCACACTTGGCCGACGGTACACCAGTTGATATCGTTTTGAATCCATTGGGCGTGCCATCACGTATGAACATCGGTCAGATTTTGGAAACTCACCTTGGTATGGCTGCGCGCACATTGGGTGAACAGATTGGTGCTGTCTTAGACGAAGTCAAAGCGAAACGTGCTGTTACAGATGATTTGCGCAATATTATGGGCAAAATCTATGGCAAGGACGTTGCTGAAAAACTGGAAAAAATGACAGATACAGACGTTCGTGCCCAGGCAGCATTGCTGCGCGAAGGTGTTCCAATGGCGACGCCAACATTTGACGGTGCCACATCAGAAGATATTCGCAATATGCTGAAGTTGGCAAAGTTACCAGAAACAGGTCAGTTCACATTGTATGACGGTATGACAGGCGAAAAATTTGCCCGTCCGGTAACTGTGGGTGTAATGTATATGATGAAATTGCATCACTTTGTTGATGAAAAGATTCACGCACGTTCCACAGGCAGTTATTCTTTGGTTACCCAACAGCCGTTGTCTGGTAAAGCCCACATGGGTGGCCAGCGTTTGGGTGAAATGGAAGTTTGGGCATTGGAAGCACATGGTGCAGCACACCTGTTGCGTGAAATGCTGACTGTAAAGTCTGACGATATCACCGGTCGAAACAAGATGTATGAAGCAATTGTTTCTGGCAGCAATGATATCCAGACAGGTACACCGGAAGCCTTTAATGTATTGGTTCGCGAACTGCGCGGATTGGGCTTGGCGATGACACCGAAAAAAATTGATTAGTGGTTAGTGACCTGTCCCCTGTTCACAGTGGGACAGGTGCTAGCAACTAATACTAACCACTAACAACTCTTAAGCGACTGAAAGGAGCGAAATATAATGAGCAATATGTTGCAAAAGATATTTGGACAAATTGAAACCAAGGAACAATTTGATGCCTTGCGCATTACAATTGCATCCCCCGAAGAAATTTTGTCCTGGTCTCATGGCGAGGTTAAAAAACCAGAAACCATAAACTATCATTCTATGAAACCAGAATCCGAAGGTTTGTTCTGCCAACAAATTTTTGGGCCGGTCAAGGATTATGAATGTGCGTGTGGTAAATATAAAAGAATAAAATTCCGCGGCGTTGTTTGTGAACGCTGTGGGGTCGAAGTTGGTTCTTCGGCTGTTCGTCGTGAACGTATGGGGCATATCAAGTTGGCAATGCCTGTTGCGCATACTTGGTTCTTACGCGAAGGTAAAATTGCGACATTGTTGAATAATCTGCCACAAAAGAAATTGGAACAGGTTATTTCATACGATGCGTATATCGTTATTGAACCAGGGCTGACAAATTTGAAACAATATGATGTTATCAGCGAAGATGAATATCAAGCTGCGGTCGAAGAATTTGGTGCAGATGCATTCCATGTTGGTATCGGTGCCGAAGGTATACGTTCGATTATCTCTAATTTGGATATGGGCGATGAACGTACACGTCTGCGTGCGGAATTAAGCGAAACGAAATCCGAAGCAAAACGCAAAGGTATCATCAAACAATTAAAATTGGTCGAAGCTTTCTTGGAATCCAAGACAGAACCTGCGTGGATGTTACCGGATATTATCCCAGTCATTCCACCAGATATGCGCCCATTGGTAACATTGGATGCGGGTCACGTTGCGGCGTCTGACTTGAATGATTTGTATCGTCGTGTAATTATCCGTAACAATCGTTTAAAACGTTTTATGGAAATGCATGCACCTGATATTATTATCCGTAATGAAAAGCGTATGTTGCAAGAAGCAGTTGATTCTTTGTTCGATAATGGACATAAAGCACGTCCAATGGTTTCACAAAATCGTCGTCCATTGAAATCATTATCTGATTCTTTGCGTGGTAAGTCTGGCCGTTTCCGTATGAATATGTTGGGTAAACGTGTTGACTATTCTGGTCGTTCAGTTATCGTATCTGGGCCAACATTAAAATTACATCAGGTTGGTTTGCCAAAAACAATGGCATTGGAATTGTTCCGTCCATTTGTTTATGCGCGTTTGATGGCCGGTGATCATGCAAATACGTTAAAGACAGCACGTAAAATGGTTGAAAATGGCGAAGATATTGTATGGGAAATCTTGGAAAAAGTTATCCACGAACATCCAGTATTGTTAAATCGTGCGCCATCTTTGCACAGATTGTCATTGTTGGCCTTTGAACCTGTATTGATTGAAGGTAAGGCAATCCGTTTGCATCCATTGGTATGTAAGGGCTTTAATGCTGACTTTGACGGTGACCAGATGGCTGTTCACGTTCCAATTTCATTAGAAGCACAATTGGAAGCACGCACATTAATGTTATCATCAAATAACGTGTTGTCGCCTGCGAATGGTGAACCTATGATTGTGCCTTCTCAAGACATGGTATTGGGTGTTTACTATATATCATTGATAAATGGTGAACATACAGACAAATCACCACGTTTTGCGAACATGGACGAAGTTAAATTGGCGCTGGAAAACAAGACAATTACATTACATACACCGATTGTTGCACGTATCAAGGGAAAAACATACAAAACAACAGCTGGCCGTATGATTTTGGGTGAATTGTTACCAGATTGTGACAATATGCCATTTGATTTGGTAAACAAAGTTATGCCAGTAAAAGAAATCAAAGCATTGTTGGCAACAACATATGAACGTTGTGGCGACAAAGAAATGATTTTGTTGGCAGACGCATTGAAAAATACAGGCTTTGAACAGGCTGCACACAGTGGTATTTCAATTGGTTATGACGACATCGTTATTCCAGAAGAAAAGAAAACATTGATTGCAGAATCTGAAGAAGCTGCAAAAGAAATCGAAGAACAGTATCAAAACGGTTTGTTATCTGGTGGTGAACGTCACAATAAATTGATTGACTTGTGGCAGAAAACAACAGATAAACTGGGTGATATGGCGTATGCTGCGCTGGGTAAATCCGAAGGCGACAATTGGAATTCTGTATACATGATGGCATTATCTGGTGCACGTGGTTCCAAACGTCAGGTTCAACAGTTGGCCGGTATGCGTGGTATGATGCAGAAACCAGACGGTTCTATTATCGAAGTTCCAATTATTTCGAACTTTAAAGAAGGTCTGACTATGTCTGAATACTTTACATCTACCCACGGTGCACGTAAAGGTATGTCGGACACTGCGTTGAAGACTGCTGACGCTGGTTACTTGACACGTCGTTTGGTTGAATTATCACAAAATACAGTTATTACAGAACATGACTGTGGAACAACTGAATTCATTACTGCAAAACCAGTATATCAGGGTTCAACATTGGCTGTTCCATTGGGTGACGTTGTTTTGGGACGTACTGCGGCACAGGATGTTGTACATCCTTTGACCAAGGAATTGATTGTACCTGCGGGCGAATTGATTACCAAGGCGATTTCCAAGAAAATTAATGAATCAGGCTTGCCATCTGTTGACGTTCGCAGCGTTTTGACATGTTGCAGTGACGGTCTGTGTGCAAAATGTTATGGTATGGATTTGTCCAGAAATGCATTAGTACACGTTGGCGAAGCGGTTGGTGTTGTCGCAGGTCAGTCTATTGGTGAACCTGGTACCCAGTTGACATTGCGTACTTTCCATATTGGTGGTGTTGCATCTGGTGGTGCAGAAAACCACTTTATCGAAGTACCTGTTGCAGGTAAGGTTAAATTGTCTGGCGTAAATACAATCAAAAACAGTGCGGGTCGTGTTGTTGTTCTGTCACGTAACGGTAAAATCAACATCGTTGATGACGAAGACAAAGAACTGTTCAGTCGTCCATTGCCATATGCGTCTATGTTGATTGTAAACGATGGTGACACTGTGGAAAAAGGTGCCAAGGTTGCAGAATGGGATCCTTATTCCAATACAATTATCGCCGAAGCCGATGGTATTGTGAACTTTAATGACTTGGTTGAAAACGTTTCTTATCAAGAAGAAGTGGATTCAATGACAGGTATTGTTTCACGTAAAGTTATTAACTGGAAAACAAATACTAAAAAGGCTTTGAAACCTGCTGTTACATTGGTCGATGCTAAGGGTAATGTAATATCATTGGGTGGCAAAAAGATTGCAGAATATCTGTTGCCAATCTATTCAGTATTGAATGTTGCGAATGGTGACAAGGTTGTTGCGGGTGACGTTTTGGCACGTATCCCTGTTCAAGCGAAACGTACAGGCGACATTACAGGTGGTTTGCCACGTGTTAATGAATTGCTGGAAGTACGTCGTCCAACAAATCCTGCGCTGTTGGCAGAAATTGATGGTACTGTTGAACTGGAAGATGCGAAATCCAAGATTATCGTTCGTATCGAACCAACAGATGGTACTGCGCCTGTTGAATATGCTGTGCCAAAGGGTACAAACTTGTTGGTACGCAGTGGTGATATCGTACGCAAGGCAGATAAACTGGTTGATGGCGATCCTGTTCCACAAGATATTTTACGCATCTTGGGTCAAAAGGCCTTGGCAACCTTTATGGTTGAACAGATTCAGCAAGTTTATCGTTTGCAAGGTGTGACTATCAATGACAAGCATATCGAAATTTTGATACGTGAAATGACACGTCGCGTTGAAATCACAAACCCAGGTGACACAGGATTCTTGATGGGTGCTGTTGTTGACCGCGTTGATTTCGAAGAAGAAAATGCACGTGTTGCGCGTGACGGTGGTAAATTGGCCGAAGCATCTCAGGTTTTGGTCGGTCTGACCCGCGCGTCTTTGACATCACGTTCATTTATATCGAACGCATCGTTCCAACAGACAACTAAAGTATTGGTTGATGCCGCAATCAGTGGTGCAACTGACAAATTGGTTGGTATAAACGAAAACTTAATCGTTGGTCGTTTGATTCCATTGGGAACAGGTGCATATGTTCGTCGCGTACGTGAAATCGCACGTGAAGAAGAAAAAGCAGAAAAGTTGGCTCGCGAAGGCAACGGTCAACAGCAACTGTTGGATATCTAAGTGGCAAGGTGCACAGTGGTTAGTGATATAGACATTTATTCACTAGCCACATGCCACTGATAAAAAACTTTTGCTTGCAAATCTGGAATATTTGAATAAAATAGTCATTCAGAAAATATAAAAAGGATTAAAAATGGCAACGCCAAAAAGTAAAACAAGTAAAGCACGCAGCGCACAACGTCGTTCACATGATGCATTGTCTGTTATGCCATGTGGTGTATGCAAAACATGCGGCGAAAAGAAACGTCCACATCATGTATGTCCTGCATGTGGTGCGAAATAAGATAACAAAACAAAATGGATATATAGCAGGAAAGGCATCACGTCACGTTGTGGGCTTTTTCTGCTTTTTTTTATAAAATGTCAGAAGATAAGAAAATAATAGCAATTGATACCATGGGCGGGGACAAAGGGCCGAACGCTGTACTGGGTGGTATGAATCAGTTTTTATATCAAAATGGCGAAGATAATATATTCTTTCGCATTTTTGGTGATGAAAAATTATTGCGCAGACTGTTGGCGAAATATCCACGTGTCGCACGTAATTGCGAAGTAATTCATTCTCCAAATGTCATCAAAGGTACTGACAAAGTTATGGATGTGTTGCGACACTCTCAAGACACGTCAATGTATATGGCAATCAAAGATGTTCGCGAAGGTAATTCTGCGGCGGTTATCAGTGCTGGTAATACAGGAATGTTGATGTCTTTGTCTAAATTAGCGCTAAAGACAATTGATGGTATATCGCGTCCTGCGATTACAACTATGTTGCCGTCTGGTGCAGGGGACAGTCGTGTTGTTGTGCTGGATTTGGGTGCAAATGTTCATTGCGATGAAACGATATTATTTGATTTTGCAGTATTGGGCAGTGTTTATGCCGAAGTAGTCGGAAAAATGCCAAAGCCAAAACTGGGGGTATTAAATATCGGTTCCGAAGAAACCAAAGGTAATGAAACACTGGTTCACTTGAACAAAGTTCTGACAGAAAACAAAGATAAATTGCCGTACGATTATATCGGTTTTGTAGAGGCAAACGATATCAGTGCCGGTAAAGTTCAAGTTGTTGTGACTGATGGTTTTACAGGCAATATTGTGTTAAAAACAGTCGAAGGAACGGCAAAGTTAATTAAACGTGTAATTGTTGAAAATTTCAAGAAGTCTATCTTGGCGATAATTGGTGCGTTTTTCTTGGTTCATGTTTTCAAGCGTCTAAAGAACAAGATTGATCCTCGGTCGTATGCGGGTGCAACATTCTTAGGTTTGCGTGGGTTCGCATTTAAAACACATGGTAACAGTGATGCATTGGCATTTGCGAATTCTATTAAGTATGCGGCTGATTTAACCAAGGCTAATTTAAATGGGTTAATTGAAGAGCGGGCACGTTCGTTGGCGCCTGTTCGTGCAAAATTACAAGAAAGTGAATAACAATCGCCCAATGGGCGATTTTTTTATGCTTGTGTACAGCGGGTAAATATTTGTATCAAAAAACGTCTTGCCAGTTTTATGGATATCAGTTATAATTTGAGTGTCACTGGGGTCATCCAGTGATGGGGTGTAACGACCCGTACACTAAGCGTCTGATGCGTAATCAGTGCGCCACTGGCGTATTTTTTATACTCAGATGAAAAAAACCTCCTGACAATGTAAAGGGTCAGGAGGGCTGCGAATATATTGAATAAGCACACAGTTCTTAGTGATTGTCGTTAACCTCCTGACCACATTGAATAATTAATGCGTGTGGTTTCTTTTTTTAAGATAAAAGAAAGGAATCAGGGGATGAGACTGTTTATATTTTTAATTCTAATTTTCACATCATCGGCATCGGCCGCCAGTGTGGCATCTGTGCGTTATGTTGACGAATGCGTCGCAACCAAGGTCAGTAAACTGGAGGGTACAGAAAACGAAATGGCCGGCACATATAATGTTGGTGGTAAAATAACTGTCAACAGCCCCAAAACGCCATCGTTAGAATCTTTATAGTATGGGGGGTGTAATGTTACGAAAAATATTATTTGCGTTTTTTGGTTTGTTTATATCATTATATAAATCAAACAACCCAAGGAAATGTATATCGTGGGGCAACCGGCCTTTCTGACTATGCGGAAATTCCGGTCGCGTGGATATAGGGTAAAAAAAGTAACCGCCGGCAATTGCTTGACGGCGGGTGCTCCCTTCCTTCCGGATAGCCGGAAACTGTTTGTCCTGATACGCGCTGTGCCTTGGGCCTTAGGCGGCTTTGGCAACGCTGTCTGCGGACTGAATTGTTGTGTCTGCTGCGTCCAGTGCTTTTTTGGCTTCGGTAAATACCATTTCTTTTACGCGCATTGCCAATGTTTTTGTGTCCAAGCTTTCAGCAGCTGTTTCAAAATTATCTGTACGAATTTGCAGTGATACATATGCGCCAATCAATGATGCGCGTGACAAATCTTCGATAGAGCGTGGTGTGTTGTTGTGGCCGATTTTCAATTCGTCAGCCAAAGATACGATTTGACGATCTGCATTAACCCAAACTGTGGTTGTCAGGACTTGATTCAAAGCAATCATAATTTCTTTAATGTTTTTTTGCATGCGCGTTTCCCCTCCTTTCGGGTGTGTTGTAAAATTCTTCCGTTTTTTTGTAAATACCGACGTATTTACAAAATTAACAAGAAAAATTTTGTTATCTTTTTTATTTTCCCAAAAAACCGGTGTTCTGCGGAAATCTGGGTTTTTTATTTCTTTTTCCCTTGTCTATACAAACATCTTAGAACAAAAACGAATCGCAGGTCAAGCATAAAATGTAAATATTTTAATTTTATTTTCATTTTTATTAATTTTACTTGGAAATCTGCCAAAAACCATAAAATCCCATAAAATAATTATAGTTTGTCATTGACAACCATAAAATCCCGTGCTACGTTTTGTGTGAAGCAGGAAAACACAAAGGTACGTTCTGAACAAAAAAGAAAAATCATAAAATGTCATTGTTTCTCTCATCTTATGAAAATCGTTTGGATACCAAGGGGCGTATATCTGTGCCTGCTTCATTTCGTGCGTCTGTTACGAACGAAAACTTTATGGGCGTTGTTTTGTACCGTTCGTTTACAAATAACTGTATCGAAGGTCTGACAATGTCGCGTATGGAGCAAATGGCATCCGCAGCGGATAAAATCGGCGTTTTCGACACCCAACTAGATGATTTGTCTGCGATGTTGTTTGCTGATGCGCGTCCCTTGACATTTGACGTAACAGGTCGTATAGTAATTCCATCTGATTTGTTGGCGCACGCTGGTATTACGGACAAGGCTGTATTTGTTGGGCGTGGCAACAGTTTTCAGATATGGAATCCTGATTCGTTTCGTGCAGCTCAGGAAAAATCGTTACAAAATCTGCGCGCAGCACGCCCAAATTTAACAATCGCAGATTAATCAGTTCCCTTCTTAGTAAAAGCCCCATCTGGGGCTTGTTTTTATAATTGTAACGCTTTGACGGCGTCTTTAAAGTTTTTAGCTTTGTTGCCTTTGGCGTCGATTTCAGAGAATTTGATGTTTGGCGCATCGCGCAGCCAGTCAATCGCAGGCATTGTTTCAGTATAGAAATTGTTCAGGCGTCTGTTTATTACATCCATACATTTGTCGTCAGTACGGTTTTCTTTATCAGCGCGTTTGGTTATGCGCTGAATCAGTAATTCTCTGTCTGCGTATAAATACAAGACGTGTATGTCATAGATTTCCGCATAGTTTGCTAACAGCCATTTTGCCTGTGATAACTTACGCGGGAATCCATCCAATATAATATTTTGTTTTGGGTTTAATTTAGTGCTTATTATATCGAACAGCAGATTATCTGGAACTAAATTGCCATTGGTAATTATTTTGTATATTTCAGATTCAGGTGGCATTGCACGCAACAGTGCACCTGTTTCGATATGTGTAAAGTCATAAGAATCCACCAGCATTTTTGCCAGTGAACCTTTGCCAACACCTTGACCGCCCATAATTACAACAAGTTCTTTTTTACTCATACGTGGATTATAGCATAAAAAAAGCCCCCCGACAAGGTCGGGGGAAGGGGAGTTTATCTGGATGGTTGTAATAATTGCGAAGTTATTTTTCCTAAGAATTTTGTAAATGTATTAGGTACAACAATTTTTTGTTTGTCTTTTGGTTTTTTGTTGTCAGATATAATATCGCCTTGGACGTTACCTGGAACCTTGAAATTTTCAGGTAATTTGTTACCTTTGCATATCATATCGCCATATATCATACTTGGCATATCGTCCAGATTTACAAGCAGGTTATAAGAGCAATCAAATGTAGAGTATACAACATCCAGATGTCCGCCCAGATTGATTATTTTATTGTTTGAACAATTAAAGCACCCTGTGCATTCAGATGCGCCGTAAGACAAGTCTACTAATTCGTTATAGGAGCAATTAATATCGCCAGCAACACCATCAGATAAATAACGCAAGTCTTTAATTTTGTTGTGTGAGCAATCTAAACCGTTGCCAATATGCTTTGGAAGGTGGCGCAGGCTTTTAATTTTGTTGCGTGCGCAATTTAATTTTCCATTAATTTGGTTTGGAATCCCTTTTAATGAGTTTAAAGCATTATTTTGGCACAAGAAATCGCCGTACAATGTTACATTTGACATATCTGGTAATTTCTTTAATCCTTTGCTGGATAGGTCAATGTCGCCGAAAATCACTGGATTATCCAATGTTTTTAATTCGTCCAGTGTTACTGTTTTAAAATCAATGCTAGACACCAACAATGTTAGTGTTCCAGATACAACAATACCATCTTTGATAACAAATTCATTTCTCATATTTTTTCCTCTGTTACTACTATATTAGTACAAAAAATACAAATGTCAAGAGGGTGTGGGTTTTTTAGTATAAAAAAACTGCCCATCATATGACGGGCAGAATTTTATATCGACTGATATATTATTTTTTACTGTTTTCGATTGCAGCGCCCAAGATATCGCCCAAAACAGAACCGCTGTCTGCTTCGTTTGCGAATTCTTTAACCGCTTGTTTTTCCAATGTTACCTGCAATGCGCGGATAGACAATTTAACAGTGTTGTCTTCGACGGAAACAACAGATGCTTCGACGGCGTCGCCAACGTTAAATTTGCTTGTATCCTGTTCTGATTTTTCGCGTGACAGGTCTGTACGGCGGATGATACCGCGTGCATCGCCTGGCAATGCCAAAATCAGTTCATCAGGTGTAACTTCGGATACAGTACCGCATACCACAGCGCCTTTCTTTAATGCAACAGCGTTGTTTTCTGCGCCTGCAGTCAGTTGTTTGATACCCAATGTAACGCGTTCTTTTTCTGGATTGATGTCCAAAATTTTTGCAGTTACTTCTTGGCCGCGAACGAATTTTTTCAATTCTTCTTCGTCCAGCTTGTTCCAAGACAAATCAGAGATATGTACCATACCGTCTAATTCTGGTGTCAAAGCAACAAACAAACCGAATTCAGTTGTGTTTTTAATTGGGCCTGTGATTACATCGCCAACGTTGTGTGTTTCTGCGAACTGTTTCCATGGATTTGGTTGCAGTTGTTTATAACCCAACGAGATACGACGTTTGTCTTGATCGATGCCCAGAACAACAACGTTAATATCTTGACCGTTTTGCAATACTTTGCTTGGGTGGATATTTTTGTTTGTCCAAGACAATTCAGACATATGTACCAGACCTTCGATATTGTTGCCCAAATCGATGAATGCACCGTAATCTGTCAAAGAAGAAACTTTACCGGATACTGTATCGCCAACATTGAATGCGCGTGATGCAGTTTCCCATGGGTCTTCTTCCAGTTGTTTTGCACCCAGTGATATACGATGTGATTCTGGGTCGAATTGGATAACTTTGACTTTGATTTTTTCGCCGACATGAACCAATTCACGTGGATGGTTTACACGTTTCCAAGACAAGTCTGTTACGTGCAACAAGCCATCAATTCCGCCCAAGTCGATAAATACACCGTAATCAGTGATGTTTTTAACTGTACCTTCGATAACAGCGCCCAATTCGATATTTTTCATTGCTTCTTTTTGTGCAGCAGCGATTGTATCAGACTGGATTGCGCGGCGAGATACAATTGCGTTTGTGCGCAATGCATCCATTTTCAGTACGCGGAATTTGTCTTTCAAGCCAATCAAAGACTTTGCGTCGCGGATTGGTTTATGATCAACCTGTGAAGATGGCATAAATGCGAACACGCCATTGATATCAACAGTAAATCCGCCACGTACAACATCGATAATTGTACCTTCGGGGTCGATACCTTCGGCAACTGTCTTTTCCAGTTCTTTCCATGCTTTTTCTGCACGTGCCTTTGTATAAGACAGAACTGCTGTACCTTCGCGGGATTCATAGCGTTCAACGAACACGTCAATGATATCGCCAACAGATGGGACAGATGCGCCAAATTCTTTTAATGGGACGCGACCTTCGGATTTCAAGCCAACATCAACCATTGCGAAATCGCCGCGGATATCTTTAACAGTACCCTTGGTTGCATAGCCCTGTAATGTTTCCTGAGAACCATAGTTTGCGTCAAACATCTGGACAAAATCTTCGCCAGACAGTGGATTGAATAAATCTTTGGATAAATCTTTCATAAGAAAAATATTCATCAAAGCTTGCCACCCTTCGCTGAGTTTTTTTGGTGGTGTGCCACCTAAAATCCTCTCTGGGGGACTTGTGGGGTTAATCGGACTGACTTTGCGCCCACCCGCAAAATCGTACTGATTATACAGTGTTTTTTGTTTTATGCAAGTAAAAATCTGTATTTGCGGGTTCTAGGAGCAGATTTTACTTGTGTAATAACGGTATTTTTTATAGAATATAAGCGACTATTATAATAGACAGGGGACAGCGTGAGGGTAATTGTATCGATTTTTGCCATACTGTTATCGGTGCCGGCGTTTGCTGCCGACCCATTGGATGTTATTATTGATGCGGTTGCCGGCAAGAGTTACGCTGACAACAGTACAAATAACAAGGTTGATGTCCGCGAAGGTACCGTAAACAATATGCTGGGGCAATATGATGTTGTTAAACCCGGCATAATGACCGTAGAAATGCCGACATTGCCTGAAATATTAATCCTTGAAGAAGTTACAGAAGAAGCAACTGCATAAAAAAATCCCCTTGTGGGACTTTTTTAATGCATACGTGATATTCGTGCCAAGCGAAATTGTGCGATTAGCTTTACAAGTCTCATTTCTTTGCGGGCGGCGTTTTCGGTATCGTGGTTATTTTTACGCAAGGTAGATTTTTGTATTGTTTGTGCGCGCATAAAATCCCATTTTTCTTGGCGGTGGCGGTTCAAAGCCTGTTGAAAATTTTCAAATGTTTTTTGTGATGCCAATTCGGTATCTTGCTTTGCCAACAGTTTTTTATATTCTGTGTTATAGTGTTGGCAGAATGCGCTTATAGATTCGCGGGCTGTTTTATACAGTTTTGCGCGTTCTTTGGCAGCTGTTTTTACAATATCAAATGATGTTGCGATATTATATTCATTCAGTAACACCATAGAGCCTGATTCCAAGACTTGGTTTACATTGCGTTGTGGCGCACGTACGACGGCGGATGTTTGAACCAGTTTTAACAGTTCTGAATATAACTCGTTCAACAAGTTTTGTTGTTGTATCTTGTCTGTTACTGGGTTGCCTTCGATTTTGTATATCACAGAATAGGTTTGCATAACTTGCTGCATAAATTGCACAGATTTTCCGCGTTCAGGCTTTACGATAAAGTTTTTATCATATGGGTGTCTGTATGCTTTATTTTTGTGATTCAGTACACCATGCAAATATCGTGGTATTTTTTTGTATTCTGGGTCACTTGGTATTGTTTGAAACAATGCGCGGGCTGTCCAGTGTATATTATGATGGTTCGGATTGTTTATATATTGTGATTGAGATGGGTAATACAGTTGAAATACCTGATAGAAAAATCGCATTACATCCCAAAAGTCAATTTTTGTGTTGGGCACAGATTTTGTTTTAAAAGCAATATCAAAAAACTCGCGAAAAGTATTTTTAGTATATTCGTCCATATTCGCAGTCAGTTCTGCAAAGATATTTTCTGGGTTTGATAAGTTTAATGTTTGTGTCATCGGATACCTTGTTATCAGCCTAAAGATAATACATAAACGTAAATATGCAACAAAAAACCGCCATTTGGCGGTTTTTTATATTTTTACTTATCTGACGGCGGCTTGTTTAAACAATTCGTCTGCAGATACTTTTTTTTCTTTTGTTTTGACGTGTGTCAGCATTGCGTCCAACGCCTTGCGTTCAAACAGCATGCCGCGCAACATTGCCAATGCATTTTGGTTTTTGTTATAGAATTCAAAGACCTGTTTTGGATCTGGGTATCTGGATGCTTCGGCCCAGATTGCCTGTTGCAAATCTTCGCGTGAAATTTCGACTTTGTTTTGTGTGCCCCATTCGGCCAAGATAAGTCCTAATTTAACGCGGCGTTCTGCGTCTTTGCGTTCTTGTTTTTCGTCCCATTTATGTTCGCATTTTTCATCGTGGCAATGTGAGTGTGCACGATCGAATTCAGATTTTGCCATTTCCAATTCTTGGGTGACCAAAGATTCTGGCAAATCTAATTTAACTTTATCTGCCAAAGCGTCCAACAATTCGTTACGCATTTCACGTTGTGCTGCATCAGCATATTGTTCATTCAAGATATTGCGAATATGTTGTTTTAACGCATCTACAGATTCTTGACCGACTGTTTTTGCCAATTCGTCATTTAATTCAGGCAGTATATGTTTGCGAATTTCGTGTACTTCGACAGCAAAGCGTGCATCTTTACCGGCCAAGTTTTCTGCATGATAATCAGATGGGAATTTAACATTTACATCAAATTTATCACCGATTTTGTGACCGATAATTTGATCTTCGAACCCAGGGATAAAAGAACCAGAGCCCAAGATTAAGTGATGTTTTTTTGCGGCGCCGCCTTCGAACGCTTCGTCACCGACAAATCCTGTAAAGTCGATAACTGCGACGTCACCATTTGCGGCCTTGTACTTTTCGTCTTGTTTTTCTGCGACGCTGCGGCTTTTGCGGATGTTTTCCAGTGCTGTATCAACTTCTTTTTCATCCAAGTCGGCAACTTTCTTTGTAACTGTGATTTTAGACAAATCGATTTCAGGCAAAGTTGGCAATATATCAAATTCCAAAGAATATTCGGCATCTTTACCGATTTCCCAACCGGCCAAGTCAGCTTTTGGCGCACCGGCCAGACGGATTTTTTTATCTGCGACGTATGCGTCTAAATCTTTGTTCATTAATTTATCAATGGCTTCGCCATATGCAGACGCGTTATATTTCTGGCGCAGTATGGACAAAGGCACCTTGCCGGCGCGAAAACCGGCCATTTTTACTTTTTTGCCATATTCCAGCAAAATTTCATCAGCGACCGCCTGTAATTCGGATGTGGCCAGTGTGCCATTAACGACGTAATGTAAATCTTTGATTTTTTCTTTTGTGAACATATGTTTTTCCCTATTGTAAATTAAAATGCCAGATGATTATACAATGTTTTAAAATGAAAGCAATAATAAAAAAATCCCCTGTTTGGTGACAAGTGACTGGTGTAAGTAAAGGATGGTTTTTCTTTTTTTTTTGTCATCTCTGTGCCCCCCTTTTTTTTAATATATGAAAATTGTTCAAGAATAAACTTTAAAAAAATCCCCCAAACGGGGGATGATTTAAATGATTAGGGCATCGTTGCTTCGCCTCCAACAAGATCTTCTCTGTTTGTCTCGCCTGCTTCAACCTTCGGTGTATCTGGATTGACCACCCCCCCTCCTGCAACTGTTTTTGGGATGCAGGTATTAGTAAATTCGTTCAGCTCATACCCAGAATTACACTTAATTTTCGCGGTCAAGGTTGCGCCTGCGGTTAATTGTTTGTTTGTGAAATAACCTTGTTCATCCACGTAACAATTGTCTCTAGCGTCGCAATACCCTTCAAAAGATCCGTTGGCAACAACATTTGTTGGGACAGTTACCTTGTTTATTTTTGATGTACAAGTAGCATTTGAATGGTATGCATCCGTATTCAAATGATAGTAAATAGTTTGTGCGTTTGTGTCGCCTGATTTTGCTTGTAACTCAACCGCTACGCATTTGCCTGATTCTGCGATACACGTTTTGCTGTTGGCGGTATAACCGTCAATGCATTCAAAACCGTCATCGGTGAGTTCAGCATAATCAACTGGTTCACATGAGGAGCCTGTGTTTGTCGACAAATTCGGGCATTTGCATTCATAGTTATTCATATTGAATGTGCCACCACTGGTTTCGCAACGTTTTTGCAAGCTGTCCTCGGACACATAGATAACTTGTGTGTTATGCACCCATTCACGCATAGATGCAGGTGTTGGTTCAGTTGATGCCGCGCCATTTACAGACATACATGTTGTAATCTGTGCTTTACATGCGTTAACTGCGATATTGCTCTTTGGTGAAGAACCGTTTTCCCAATCGTAATTGTTATTCTGCAGGCACTTTGTAACGTCGGTGATACATTCTTCGGCGTGTTCTGCCAACAGGTTATCTTGCGCAACCTTTATCTTGGTCAATGTGCGTTGCAAGTATTCTTTGATAACACGATTGTCTGGCATATATTCTTCGCCATCTTCGTCAAATGTGTATGCCTGACATGTTTTTAAATGGTCGGCGCACATACCATAACTTTTACCATCCTCGCCGATATAGCCAATCTTGTTTTGCAAGAATTTTGCCATATTTGTTTCTGTGCCTATATTTTCATCTGTTATGGTTTCATTGATATATTCTGTTAATGTGCCACTTACCCATGGGGATTCGTTGTTGCCGTACGCCCATGTTTTATACAGACCGGTTTCCCATTGGATAGGTTTTGATTTTAAGTCTGTGCCATCTTCAACCGCATATCCTGGGGTTGAACCGACAACCAATTCGCCATCAACGATATATTTACCTGTTGGATCCAGACAGTATTCGTAATCAGCCCCACAGATAAATTCGTCTTGCATACATGAATCCAACGCGTTTATACAACCGCGCAAGTCATTAGAATTCTTGTTACGAGAAATGCCAACACGCGCATTTTGCAGTGCGACTTCGGCGACCAAAACACGGTTCTTCATTTCTTCGTTTTTCTCTTCCAGCAAGCGTTCGTATGCGATACAGTCTTTGTCAATCGCGATATCGTATGAATTTGTGATAACTGCGATATCAACACCCTTGGATTGTGCTTCGTTTAACACAGCGGCCTTGCAACGTGCACTGGCTGTTTTGTACAGCTGTTCCCCACGTTGGTTGTTAATGCTGCTGGTGTCAGCGGTGTTGGTGCTGGTACCGAACAGGTTAAATCCACCCAATAATCCATCAAGCCCTTCGCCATTCAGTAATGCAGATGGGTTAAAGAACGATGTGGTGGTTGTGTTTGTGTATGTTGCAGACGAACTGGCCTTTGGTGTTTCGATTTCACGCATTGATTTTCTGACCGCTTCGATATCAGCAGCCAAATCAGAATTGTCGGTTTTACCGCTCATCGCTAATTCAGCACCTGTTTCTTCGAATATCGCTTCGATATCAGATGGATCCAGTTCCAAGTAACTTAATTTAATAACTGCGTCAATATATTCGTCGTTTGCGACTTTCAGTGCATTTTCAATTTCTGCATAACTTTTGATGTTCTTTGAACAAGTACAACGATTTTGTTGATCGTCCAGTTTGTTACAATAGTTATCCATACAGTTTTGATAACGTTCTTTGTAAACCGTTGTCAAAGATTCCATATATTCCAGCTGTTCTGCTGTTGTAATTGCATCTTCGGCAGAAACACTGGTGGTTACACTGCTTGTAGTTGCGCCGGCAGATGGCGAGCGCGCCATAACCGCCGAAGAACGTGTGCTGACGCGGCCGGTGTACAATGGTGTGTTAACAGTGTCTGTTTGAACCAGTGAACCTGCGCGTGCAGTTCTGGCACCACCTGTTGTTGTCGCAGCACGACGAGCCGCCGTAACCGTAGATGGTGTCGTCGCAGATGTTGCTGCCGCGCGTACAGGACGCAATACTAAACGATTCGATGTTGCCGCACGTGATGATGTAGCGCCTGCGCGGGATGTGGTTGCACGTGGTGTAACCGTTGCAGTGCGTGGTGCGACCCCTGTGCGTGCAGTTGTTGCCGCACGCGATGCGGTTGCAGTACGTGTACTGACGTTGCGTGTGCTGGCATTACGTGTGTTGCCAGTCGCAGAATTTGTGTTCGGGATATTTCTGGCCGCTGCGCGTCCGCCAACAGTTGAACGTGGGCTGACACTGGATGGTTGGGCAACCGGTTGCACAACCGCAGGCGATGTTTCTGCAGCATTTGCATCCGAAATTTCATCTTCGGCGTATTCTATAATTTCGTCATAGTAAATCGGCGCAACCTCAGCAAATGCGGGCAAAACCAACAGACTACTTAATACTGCAACAAATCTTTTCATAGAAAAATCTCCCTTTCAATTATGTTTATTTTATCACATAAGCAAAAATATTACAAACGAAAAAATGAGTATATCGAATGTGTTTTGGTATAAATTCCTAAAACGTTAAAAAATATAATGAATTTTCTTGCGGGGTATTGTCTTTTGATTTATAATCGCAGACGAAACGCAAAAAGGAAAGATTTTGTCAGTATTAAAAAAAGTTGCTTTTTGGATTTTTTCTTTACCGCTGATGGGCTGTACAACAGTGCCAACATCAATGAATGATAATGATGCCAGACTGGAAAACTATGCGCCAAAGATTACCAAGGCTGATTTTGCCTATAATCCGTATGAAACGCCAATTGCGCGTGTTTATGCCACAGAGTTAAAGTCTGGGGATGATGTATCTGGGGCGACCCTTATCCAAGATGGTCTGTCTGCATTTGTGGTTCGATCTGCGTTTGCGCGTATGGCAACCAAGACAATCGATTTGCAGACGTATATATACAGTAATGACTTTTCATCGAAAATATTAATCGCAGAATTAAAAAATGCTGCTGATCGCGGGGTCAAGGTCAGAATACTGTTGGATGATTATGGAACCAAGTCTGATATTGTCGACGTTATGTTGCTGAATCAGCATCCTAATATCGAAGTCAAAGTCTTTAACGCAGTACCAAATCGTACCAAGATTTTATATTATCCGCAATTTTTGACTGATTTTAATCGACTGAATTCGCGTATGCATAATAAATTGTTTATCGTTGATAATGTTGCATATATCACAGGCGGCAGAAATGTCGGCAGTAATTATTTTTATCCAGAAACAGCGTCTAACTTTTCAGATACAGATGTTTTGTTTATCGGTGATATGACGCGCTTTGCGACGGACAGTTTTAATGAATATTGGCAACATCATTTGTCGATTCCTGCGTCTGTGTTCCCAAAGGCCACATCCAAGAAAGCGCTGTATAAACTGGAAAGGTCGTTTACAGAAATCAGTCGCAAAAATATGGATAATGCACAAATGTACAATAACATTATCAATATGGCGCAACAAGAATATCAAGACAGAAAATTTGATTTTTCATGGGGACGTGGAAAATTCTTGGCTGATCCGCCTGAAAAAGTCGAAATGAAAATGGCTGAAAAAGAATGTTATCGTGGCGATATTATCAAGGCATTACAGCATTTGTGGGCCCAGACAACAGATTCTGTGTATATGTCTGCGGCGTACTTTGTCCCGGGGCAGGGCGGTTTAGAACATATCTTGCGTGAGGAAAATTCAGGTGTGCATATGACGATTGTTACAAATTCTTTGGCGTCAACAAATGCACCAACTGTGTATGCTAAATGGGAAAAATACAGAAAGCGTCTGATTGAATCTGGGGCAGATGTATATGAATTTATGGTGTCGGCAGAAAACTTGCGCGGGAAAGAACATGATCGTGAACGTAAACAGTCCAGTTTTTCTGTCTTGCATAGTAAAACGATGGTCTTTGATGATGATATTTCATGGATTGGCAGTTTTAATTTGGATCCACGCAGCGCGTATTATAATACTGAAAACGTGGCGATATTTGAAAGTCGTGAATTTGCAGATAAATTACGCACGATGATTGTCGAAGATACTCAAACATCATGGCATGTGACATTGGATGGTAATGGCAATCCAGTATGGTCTGGATTTCGTGGCAATGAAACAAAACCGCGTGTTTATAACTATGCCCCAGATACCAGTATATTCAGACGTATTTGGAAATCGATTTGTAATTTGGTACCAGAAAAATTTGTATAAAAAAACGGGGAAACCCCGTTTTTTATTTGCCTAGCAATTTTAATATTGTATCCACAGTTTCAGACATATATGTGTCCAGTCCGAATGTGGTTTTCATATCTGTTGTATCAACATCGTTCACACGATATTTTACCTCTATCGCGTTGTTTGCTAAATTTTTGGCTGATACAATCAATCGAATTGGCGCGGCGACCAAATCTGCGTCAGCAAACTTTTCACCCGCGCGTGCATCACGATTATCTAAAATAACTTCAATCCCTGCGGATTTTAAGTCATTGTATATTTTTTCTGCCAGTGGCAATGTTTTGCCTTCTTTGTCAGGCAGACCGATAACTTCGACAGCAAAAGGCGCGGTTGCCATATTCCAAATAGGCCCTTTGTCATCTGCGCTTTCTTCCATAATCGCGGCCATTGTACGTCCAACGCCAATACCATAACAGCCCATAATTGGATGCTTTGATTCACCATCAGGTGCAGTATATGTTAAATTCATGGAATCAGAATATTTTGTTCCCAATTGGAAGATGTTTCCGATTTCAATTCCACGAACTTTGTTTAATTTTTTACCGCACTTTGGGCATGTTTCTGTGTCGTCTTCGATAAGTTCTTTATTTGTACTAAAACCGCATTCACAAAGATAAATTGTGTCTTCGCCCATATCGTTTATTAGTTGGAATTCGTGGGCAACACTGCCGCCCATATCACCAGTAGAAGACAATACACTGACAACGTTCTTTAAACCGCAACGTGCAAAAATACGATTGTATGCATCTAAACAGCGATTGTAATATTGTTCTAAATCAGACTGTGTTTCGTGAAAAGAATATGCGTCTTTCATAATAAATTCACGTGTGCGAATTAATCCTGCACGCGCACGCAATTCGTCACGGAATTTCGTTTGAATCTGATAAACCATAAAAGGCATTTGACGATATGTTTCTAATACAGATTTTACGAAATCGACAACAACTTCTTCGTGTGTTGGATTCAAAACATAATCTGTGCCAGAACGACCTTTGAATTTCGCCAAAACATCAACAGTGTCATAACGACCGCTTTCACGCCAGATGTCTGCGCCAGATACCACAGGCATCAAAATTTCTTGGCCGTCAATTGCGTCCATTTCGCTGCGAATTATGTTTTCAATATTGCGAACAACACGCCATCCCAATGGT
Organism: Alphaproteobacteria bacterium; assembly: GCA_033345235.1. Classification (GTDB taxonomy): domain Bacteria; phylum Pseudomonadota; class Alphaproteobacteria; order Rs-D84; family Rs-D84; genus Enterousia. The sequence goes on from JAWPOC010000014.1 coordinate 127,718, forward strand.
GTTAATGTATAACCACCTTGGAAAGTTTGATATATATAGCCACCTTTCAAAGCTATCTTATGACCATGTGTTGTTGCACCAGATACATCACCAATTAAACGACGAACACATAAATTTTCGATTTTCATTTTTATAACTCTTTTATTTTTTTCATTTATTTTTTATCTTTTAATTCCATATATTTTTCTGAAACGATTTTTTGCAGTACATCTGCAATTTGTTTTCTGTCCATGCCCGCCAATGGCGGTGGTGGCAACAATGTAATTTCAACCATAAATCCGCCCAGCATCATTATATGAAAGACTTGACCAAATGCACTGCGTTCGCGCTTGCATAATGGGCCTGTATCCATCTTTGCATTTGAGAAATATGCAAAATGATCTGCCAATGTTTGGTCGTCAATAACGCTGCCGTCGCGATATCTATAATGCATAGTCATTGGTTGAACTGTGACATTCGAATTTTCAACAAAGTTAAACAATGAACTTTTAAATAGTTTTACATACGCGCCATTTGTTGTTGTGCCTTCTGGAAATAATATCATTGGATATTGTACGTTTTGTACGGTCTTTTGTACCACAGCCAATGCATCACGTGCATGCGAAGGACGACGGTCAACAAAAATAACACCGAACTTTTTTGCAACCCATCCGACCAAAGGCCAATTTTCCATTTCTTTTTTTGCGATAAAGCTGCCATGAAATGCCAATGGAAAAGTCGCCAATTCAAATACAGATATATGGTTTGACACAATCATCAATGGACGTTTGTCAGACAGTTTTCCATGAACGACAATCTTTATACCGGCTAACTTTATCAAGAACCACATAAATATCGGCATATATCGTACGGACAGCTTACTGCCAGTTGGTAATAGAAAAATTATTGGCACTTGTATAACAACCAGCAGCCAAAATGTTACAAATTTAATTGTGGCTGTTATTGTATTGAAAATATTTTGTTTTCTTGGCTGTTTTGTTTTAGTCATCTGTGTCTGCTTTTTGTGAATCTTCGATATATTCTGCATCTTCTGCATCTTCGCGTAACAAGAATTCAACAAACGCGCGAACGACTTTAAAAGGGCCAACCACAGGGAATGTTATAATCTTGCCAACAGTTTTCATAATGTTTTCTTTTTCTTCGGGGTTACCCAGTGCGTTTTCACGACCCAAGAAATGTTTTTGATATGTTGCATTCATCTTGCGTGTTTCAATCATTACGAACACGTCATAAGAATTAAAAGGCGCGTCAATAAATACACCACGACCAAATGTTGCGCCCAAACGTAAATAGCCTTTAATCAAAGGTGTCATTTCAGATTTTGCATCTGCTTCGTCAACAAAGTCGCGTGGCAATATATTCATACGTGACATTTTTGGATTGACGCCTTCGGCAAAATTTTCGGATAACACAGTTGCACGTAAACGCAAAGGTGTTAAATGATTATAATACAAATATGAAATCGCCTGTGCAGAGCGTGCAGGCTTTGAGCCAACAAAAGATGCGACGCCAAACAAGATTTCAATTTTACGGCGCAAAATCATTTCACCCAGCCCTGCCCATAATAAACGCATTACCAACGCATTATCGCGATAAGATTTTTCAACGCACGCGCGTGACATTTCTGCGATATTGCCATGGTATTTTTTTATTTTAGAGATATTAAATTCGTTTTCTGTATAAAATCCGCCCATTTTTTCTGCGGCATTTCTGTCGATAATTCTATAAGTCCCAACAACGCGCCCATTATGAAATACAGCCATATATTCTGCATATCTGTCATAAGAATCGTACTCTTCGCCCAATGCACGTTGTTCTTCGGTTGTTGCGGCGCCTTCTTCTTCGACAAACACTGCATAACGTAGTTGACGTACCTGCTTGCGTTCTTCTTTGTTACGTGTTAATCGTACTTCATAATCGCGGACTTTAATAGCCATAATATATATCCTTTATATAATACATACTGGGAAGAATATCAAAGAAATGTCCAATTTTCAACGAATTTTTATTTCAATTCGTCTGCCAGTGTTGCAATTGCAATGGCGTACCAATTTGAACTGTTCCATTTCTTGATTCTATAGAAATTCGGGTATGTCAAATACGCAGTTATAACAGGTTGAGACGCAATGTTTGTATCTGTTTCTGTTTGATTAGTTGTATCTTTGATTGCGCGTACGTCTGCGACCAAACCTGCAACCATATCGTTTTGTGGAATTGGTGTGCCGTCTGGATTTGTGACGCCCATTGCAGACCATTCTGGCAAAGTCTTTTTTGTTTTGCCGTCCAGCAAATCTGTATCGAAATCAGCCGGTAATACCACGCGTCTTACAATACGTTCATTTGGATTCCATCCCAGTTTATTTAAGTAATTGCCAGCGCTGAACATTGCGTCGCCAACACTGTTAATTATATCGACGCGTCCGTCACCATTGCCGTCAACACCGTATTCGGCCAATGTGGTTGGGATGAATTGAAAGTGTCCCATTGCGCCCGCCCAAGAGCCATGTATGTTAGTAATATCTAGCTTGTTTTTATCCGCTGTTTTCATCAATGATAATAATTGATTTGTAAAGAAAGTTTCGCGTCTACCGTCATACATTAATGTTAAAAAAGCGTCTGTTAACTTATGACGTGATTTTACCGCACCATAATTTGATTCCAGTCCCCAAAAGGCCAGTATGACATGAGGCTGAATTCCAAATTTTTTTTCAACGCGTGATAACATTGTTGGATACTTTGCGCGCATTTTTTTGCCGCCAGCAATTCTGGTTTTGCTGACTGTGCGATTTAAGTATTCGTCCAGTGTTAATTTAAATTCGGATTGATTTTTATCGCTTTTAACGATAGATGGTATAAAAGCAGGGTTACGCAAAGTTTCACGAATTGTGTCTTCGGAAATATTTTCTGTTGCGGCGCGTGTGCGAACAGAATCAATTAATTCATACCAACGTTCAATATCGAATGTGCCGCTTTGTGCATTGGCGGTCAGTGGTACACAAAACATAGCTGTCATCAGCAGTCTGAATAATCTATTCATATATATCATCCTGTTTTTATATTGTTAAAAAGCGATTTTTACGCCCAGATGCAAGCCAAAAGATTGCCATGTTGCGCGTTTTAATGAGTCAGACACTTGTTCCGTATGTGCCGGTACTTGGTCTATTTCAGGAATATAGGCAATAATATTACCATAATCATCATAAACAGGGTTCATAATATATTGTCCGTTTTCATCCATTACATAGTAGCTGTATTCTGCGACATATAGTTCCCCAGGGATGTTGCCAACATGGAACAGGTTTGTATCGACTTTTAATGATAATTGCAGTCTGTCAGACAGTTTGTAATTGTATTCTAATTCTGCGGCATATGAATAAGATCCGTTGCTGCCTTCGTCCAAAAAGCTGGGGTTTTGTTGCCAGTCTGTACGATTGGGCCAAATACCTTCGGATGAATATTTCGGCAGACCGAATTGCATATATAAACGCAGCTTATCTTTTAAAGTCATCTGTTTTTCAACTTCCAGACCGACGTAAAAGCCGCTCCACGTTGTGTTATAAATATGTGTTGTTCCTTCGACAACAATTGGGCCATCGCCACCAATTATAACACATTCGCCTTGGTTAACGCCCCATGGAATTGTACCTAAATCAGATGTATAATCATTCGTTGTCAAAGAATCACCCAAGATTCCAAATATTCCATCCATTCCGGTATAGCTATTTGTAACAATCTTGATATCTTCGGGTGACATACAAACCTGATACCAATCTTCTGGTGGTGTAGAACCGATTGGTACTGAATAATAATATCCGTTTTCATCGCCGAATACATAGTCGCCCTTGTTTGTCATCAAAGGTAAATATATCCCCGGGTTCGGATAGTAATGATTAGACATTTCTAGGTTATGCTTGAATATTTCATAACCAAATGTTGGTGATAATTTCCATCCTGCGATATCCCAGATATGATGCGCTGCAACCCCAAATCGGAAATAGTTGCTGCGACCAGATTGTGCGCCAACCGAAACAGTAAATATGCCGTATTCTGGGTATGCTTCATCAAATGGCTTTAAGTCATAGTCCATTGATAAACCCGCATGTGACATTTTGCCATACGCATAGTCACCGTAAATATACATATCAAAATCACGTAAACTGAAATTATGACGTGCACCGACGCGTATTTCGTCAAATAACATGTCGTCCCATTCCAGAACAGAATTAACACCGGTTTCGAATTCAAAGTCCGCAAATCTGCGCGCATAAGATGCATACATTGATGTTGCAGGTTCTGCCTGTGGGGGTAATGCAACGCCATTTGTTGTCATTGTGCCTAAAAAAGTCGGGACAGGCGCGGGACGTGGCACTTGGTACGAGTACGATCTGGCGCCAACGACCTGTTTGCTGCCAGATTGACCGACGTATTTAGTATAACCTTGGTTGGCGTATTGACCATATGCCATTTGATTTGCGTTCGGGGCAGTGGATGTTTGATAATATGATGGTACCCCCTCGTTCACAGCAAATGCCGCCAAAGGTGCACAAATTAACGAAAAAAATGAAAAAATCCCAGCCTTCATTTTCGATTTCTCTGGTTTATTATAGCATAATTTTCCATCAGATAAAAGTGTTTTAATTTATCGCTTGCGTCCCCAGAAACATTTAATAAAATATACGTCAAATGAAACAGATTGCGCATAATATTTACATTCATGTACCGTTTTGTATGTCAAAGTGCAATTATTGCGCGTTTTTCTCGCGCGCGTGCAGTGCGCCGGACTGGGGGCAATATACAAATGATATCTGTGCCGAGATTGTATCTTGGTCAAATCGTATGGGGCGTATAGATGTGCCGACGATATTTTTTGGTGGCGGAACACCGTCATTGATGCCGGTTGAATGTTTTGACAGAATAATGAACACAATTCGGCATAATTTTAACACAGATGTATGCCAAGAAGTGACGCTGGAATCAAATCCAAAAACATTAAATAAACAAAAATTAACCGATTTTATTAATGCGGGTATGTCCAGATTGTCTGTTGGAATTCAAAGTTTAAATGATGAAAAATTAAAGTTTTTGGGACGTCGTCATAGTGTATCAGATGCGTTGGATTTGTTGAGTGTGGCACAAAATATAGGTGTAAATGTATCTGCGGATTTTATATATGGCTTGCCAAATGAAACGGTTGATGATGTTATTGATTTATGCCATCAGATAAATAAATTGGGTTTGTTACATTGCTCTTTGTATGAGTTGACAATTGAAGAAAATTCTGTGTTTGGAAAAATGAACTTAAATATGCCAACGAATTCAGAAATGGCAAAAATGTATTCGGCGATTGCGACGCACTTGGATTTGCCCAGATATGAAGTTTCTAATTATGCAACAGATGGTTATCATTGCTTGCATAATGAAAATATTTGGGATGGGGACGCGTACATTGGAATTGGTCTTGGTGGGGCGGGGCGTGTTAACATAGATGGGCAATGGTATGAACAAATGGGTGCCGGCCAGCATTGGGCTAAAATGTCAGGTGATGCACGTTCTGTTGAAAAAATTATCACAGGAATGCGAACTGTTCGTGGTTGTCGATTGACAGACGATGTAAAAAACGCTATTGATATGAACTGGGTAAGTAAAAAGCCTGAATTGGTTCAGATACAAGATGGCCGTATCAAGGTAACAGATGCGGGTATGTTGATTTTGGACGATGTTTTGTTAAAATTGGTACGATAAAGATGAAAAATAAAATATGGAATATTTTTGGAATTTTCGCAGTAATTGCTGCGTTGGTATGGTCTAATAAAACAAAAAATATAACAAGGGAGGTCGAAGTGACATCAGGAATCAAAATAGAAAATATGGACACAACTGTCAAAGCAGGCGATGATTTTTATGCGTATGCTGCACGTGGTTGGCAGAACGCAAATCCGATTCCTGATGATTACTCTAGATACGGCGTGTGGGAAACATTGGATGAAACTAATTTAGAACGCACCAGAAAAATTGCAGAAACAGATGCTGGAAAAATCGGAATGTTGTATAAAATTGCGATGGACGCAGATAAATTAAATTCAGATGGGATACAGCCAGTATCTGCAAGAATTGCGCAAATTAACAATCTGACGCGCGGCGATTTAGAAACATATCTGGGGAAAATGCATCGTTTTTCTAATGCATTTTGGGGCGATGGTGTCGCGCTGGATGAAAAAGACAGTGAACATTATTTATATAATATCGGTCAGGCTGGTATTGGTCTGTCACGTGATTACTTTTTTGATACAGATGCGAAATCTGTTGAAATTCGCAAGAAATATAAAGAGTTTATATCTGCACAGATGAAAAATTTTGGTATAGATACAGATGTTGAAAAATTGTATGCGCTGGAAGAACGTATGGCAAAATCTTTCTATCCAAAAGAAAAATTACGTGATCCACATGCGAACTATCACAAAATGTCAGTAAATGAAATCAAAGAAAAATTTACAGGCTTTGATTGGAATAAATATTTTATTGCGCGTGGTGTACAGGCGGCAGATTATATAAATATTAATCAGCCAGAAGTTATCGCAGAATCAATTGCAATAATGAATGATACAGATTTTGAATTAATAAAAACTTATTTGAAATATCGTGTTGTTTGTGGTGCTGATGGTTTACTGGATGACAAAACATATGAAATTATGTTTGATTTTTATAATCGTACAATGGCAGGACAAAAAGAACAAAAACCACGTTGGAAACGCGCAATTGGAATGCTGAATGGTGCGCTGGGCGAAGAAATTGGCCGCTTGTACGTAAAAGAATATTTCCCAGAAAGCGCAAAAAAACGTATGCAGACATTGGTTAAAAACTTGCAGCGTGCATATGCGCAGCGTATTGAAAATCTGGATTGGATGAGTGTTGATACAAAATCCAAAGCATTGGAAAAATTATCAACATTTACGGCCAAAATCGGATATCCAGATAAATGGCGCGATTATTCTGGACTGGAAATCAAAAATGATTCTTTGTATGAAAATATGATGCGTGTCGCACAATTTGAAGATGAATTTTGGTTGGCAAAAATAGGTCAGAAAAAAGACCCAACAATCTGGTATATGAATGCGCATGAAATAAATGCGTACTATGACCCATCTGCAAATGAGATTTGTTTTCCAGCTGGTATATTGCAGTATCCATTCTTTGATATGAATGCGGATGATGCATTTAACTATGGTGCGATTGGTGCGGTTATTGGTCATGAAATGACGCATGGTTTTGATGATTCTGGTCGTCATTTTGACAAAGATGGTAATATGACTGATTGGTGGACCAAAGACGATGCTGCAGGATTTGACGTGCGCGCCAAAACGATGAAAGAATTCTTTGATAAAATAAAAATTAATGACGAAGTAAATGCAAACGGTGAGTTTACACTGGGTGAAAATTTGGCTGATTACGGCGGTGTAACAATTTCATTTGATGCGTACAAGAAATTTGGTGTCAAGACAGATACGATATATGGTCTGACATCCGATATGCGTTTCTTTGTTGCGTATGCAGGTGTGTGGGCGCAAAATATTCGTCCAGCCGAAGAATTACGTTTAACCAAAGTGGATGAACATTCATTAAGTAAAAATCGTGTTAATGGTATATTGCCTCATATAAATGCGTGGTATGACGCGTTTGGTATAGAACCATCAGATAAAATGTACATTGCACCAGAAAATCGTGTAAAGTTATGGTAAAAAAAACCGCCTTTTGGCGGTTTTTTTATTTCTTGGTTGCGACGCGTTCGCGGAATTCATTGCTGGGGCGGAAAGATGCAACCCGTCGTGCAGATATCACAGCCGATGCGCCTGTTTTTGGATTGCGTCCCATGCGCGCATTTTTTTCCAAAATTTTAAATGTTCCAAAGCCTGCGAATTTAACTTCTTCGCCATGAATCAAGGATTCAGTAATTTCTTCAAAAATAATATCAACCAGTTTATAAGAATCCGCAGATGTTAAACCAAAACGTTCACGTAATCTGTCTGCAAAGTCACTGCGTGTTATTGTTGCCATATTTATCTTCCTATACTTTTATATTAAATCGTGCTTATTATACAGGCAGAGAAGAAAACTTGCAATATTTAAATAAAATAAAAAACATTGAACATAAACTTATTTTAATTTAATATTGACACACTGTCCCCATAGTTCAACAGGATAGAACAAATTCCTCCTAAGAATTAGATGCAGGTTCGAGTCCTGCTGGGGACGCCAGTCCGCACAGGACGAAGAACCGATTAAAGCGACAAAGTCGCGACAGGTTCGAGCCGCAGGCGAAAGGGGCCCACAGAGCGATAGCGAATGTGGGAATTTACAGTCCTGCTGGGGACGCCAGGGTTTATTTTGATTTTTGTTTGTTCATTGCGCAGACAACATCTATGTTGGACAATAGTGGTTTTGGCGATGCTGTTGGAACATTGATATTGAAAAAACTGTATTTGTCTGTATCTATATCCATAGAGAAGCCTTCTTTTGGGATAGAGCAACGCCATATATAATTCCAACAAATAGTCCCATCGTCGCACAGATTTTTTCTGGCCATTGGTTCCAATATATCCGAATAAAACCAGTTTGCAGATGGTAAAAAAGTACAACTATGTGGATATTTAAATCCGAATATATTAGACAGTAATATTAATGAATACTTTTTTCGTGTTTTATGGCATAAATCATCAATGTTGCATCGAATAAAATTGAATTTATCAGGAATCAGTTTGCTTAACTGTTTATATGTGTCCGCGTCTTGCACATAAGATGGGCGCATAATTTGTTTTGGGACGGTACGAAACATAACATTTGATACATCGTATGCATAATAAATGTCCAAAAAGGTTTGCAAGCCCTCGGAAAAATCTTTAAATATTGGATTGATGATTTTTTTATCAAAGAAATTTCTTTTTTCAAAGAAAAATCGATTAAAATCCTTGTAAGTCAAATTTTGTATCATCTTGGATTTTAATTCCAGAACATATTGCTGCAGGTAATTTATATCAAAAACATCAACCTTTTTGGCACCACGCAGCAGGCATTCAAATGCGTGATCGCCAGACGAACAAACACTCAAAACATTTTTGTTTTCAAATGATTGGATTTGTTTTAGATACCCAGATATATTTTCTGTTGTAAACAAAAATACAGGGCAACTCCAAGAAAAATTTGGATATCCAACTTTTAAATTTGATAATGCAATGTATGTTGTTAATTTGTCTATCATTGTGGCGAAGTATGTTAATATGGTTTTGGGGTTTGTCAATAGTATTTTGTGCCTATAAATTTATGTTTTACAAATGAAAAAAAAGATTTATAATTCCGCCGATAAAAAAAGGCATATTATGAAAAATAAAGCAGTAAAAATTGGAATTTGGGCAACAATCGCACCGCATATTTTCTGTTGTGGTATACCGATGTTGTTGGCGGTTGTTGGGTTGGTTGCACCGGATGTGGCGCACTTTCATTTGTTGCCGCATTGGATGGAACCATGGTTGTTTGTTTTTTCTGGTATTATGTTGGGGGTGTCTTGGTGGATGGTTTCGCACAGTTGTAAATGCGATTGTGATTGTTGTGCGGCTAAATCACACAGACGTCAGAAAATAATAATGGCAATAATAACCGTTGTATTTATCGTCAGTTTGGTATTGCACATATTTTCACATCATTAAATTGAATTGGTTATCAAATCCCATATCTATATTTGAAAAAATGTGATATAATACTCCTGAATTATATCGGGAGAGTTAATATGAAAATTTCAATAATTGGAATTGGATCAGTTGGTGCGGCTGTCGCAACAGCTGTTAAAAATACTGGTTTGGTACATGAAATAGTCTTGTTTGATCGTGACGGTGTTCGGGCGCGTGCCGCAGCCGAAGACTTAGGTCATGCCGCAGCATTTTCATATGATGTAAAAATTACAGCTGTTAATAATTACCGCGCAATTCGTGGCAGTGAAATAGTTGTTATCGCAGCTGGCGCAAATCAAAAGCCAGGACAAACACGTACTGATTTGTTACAGGCAAATGCGGCGGTCATAAGTGATATTGTGCCACGTGTAATGGCGAATGTTGATGCGAAAACGGTCAAGCTGATAATCGTTACAAACCCGCTGGATGTTATGGTTATGTTGGCGCAGAAAATATCTAAATTGCCATCTGGGCGTGTTATTGGTACGGGGACGATGTTGGATTCTGCGCGTCTGAGAACGATTTTATCACGCCAGTTGTCTGTGTCTACCCAGTCGATAAATGCATATGTGCTGGGCGAGCATGGTGACAGCAGTATGATAAATTGGTCATCTGCGTGTATTGGTGGTGTGGATTTAAATTCTTTTTGTCGTCAGACAAAAATTGCATTGCCTGCAACAACACGTAATACCATAGAACATCGTGTGCATAATGCTGCGTATGAAATTATTCGTGGTCGTGGTGCAACATGGGACGGTATCGCAGGTGCAGTTGCTGATTTATTGCGCTGTATTATTAATGATGAAAATCGTATATTGACTGTCAGCACTGTTGATGGTGTTGGTGCAAAAGCACTGGCGATGTCTTTGCCGCGTATTGTTGGAAACAACGGAGTTGTTGCGACATTGAATCCGAAAATGGATTCTGTGGAAAGTGCAGCTTTGCGACGCAGTGGAAAAATTATTCGTAAAAATTATGATGCAATAAAATGACAAAAGTCCGAGAAATCGGACTTTTTTTTGAATACTGTCATATACAAATTTTGTTTTTTGCGTGGTATATTTTTATTGTCCAAAAGAGGAAATGATATGCCGAATGAAATACAATATTTTATCTCGCAAGAACAAGACAAAATAGAAGCAGTATATCAAGGCCAAAAAATTGGCGAGATAACTTTTGCACGTATCGGCGTTGATAAATTAATCATAGACTATACAGGTGTAAATCCAGAATTCAGAAAACAAGAAATTGGATTATCCTTGGTTCGTAATGTCGCAGATATAGCGCGCAGCCAAAAAAGACGTGTAATCGCACTGTGTCCATTTGCGCGTGCAATGTTTAACAGATATTCTGAATTTGATGACATCAGATTAATTAATGCACATTAAAAAGTCGGGATATTTCCCGATTTTTTAATTTCGAATGTTTTCTGTAACAAAATCCCAATCGACCAAATTATCTAAAAAAGAATCTACAAAATCTGCACGACGATTTTTATAGTCCAGATAATATGCATGTTCCCATACGTCTAAGTTTAATATAGGTTTTAGATTATGTGCGATTGGTGTGTCTGCGTTTGCTGTGTTGATTATTTTTAGTTTATCGCCATCTTGAACCAGCCATGTATACCCACTGCCAAACAATGAGGTTGCAGCGGTTTTAAATTGCGTTTTAAAGTTTTCGATACTGCCAAAATTCTCGATGATTTCTTTTGGAATTTTTGCCATACAGTTTGGGCACATTCCTTGAAAGAAAAAGTTATGATTGTAAATTTGTGCGGCATTATTAAAGATTTTTGCGTCACTGGGGTTTGTGGCGGATTCTTTGATGATGTCAACCAAGGCAACTTGTTCGTATTTTGTGCCGTCAATTAATTTGTTTAAATTGTCAATGTATGTTGCGACATGCTTGCCATGATGGGTTTCAAGTGTTTCTTGTGATATGTATGGGGTCAGTGCGTCTGTCGCATATGGTAATGGGTATTGTGTCAGTGTAAACATATTTTATTCTCCCTTTGTTTTATATCGATTTTGCGATAATAAATGCTGTTTCTCAACAGGAAAATTTTTATTAAAAAGCACTTGCAGTCGATAATGCATATTTTCTATAATCCGAGTAATAAAAGGAGAAAAAAATGAAAAAAATAGCGTTTTTAGGTATGTTGTTTTCTATGTTTGTTGCGTGTTCATCATTTGCGGCGGATATAACGATTTATTATGCGCCATTATGTCCGCATTGTCATCATGCACGCGAATTTATCAGTAATACTTTGGTTTACGAATATCCAGAATTAAAGGTGACTGCAATTGATGTTACAATCCCAGAGCATCGTTCTTTGTTTAAAAGTGCGTTGGATAAATGTGGATTAACATCTGGTGGTGTTCCTGTATTGGTTATTGGCGAACATTGTGAACAAGGTTACGCAGATTATATGGAACAAGATTTACGTAAGTATGTTGAGGCGGACTTAACCCCAGAACAAAAGCAAATTGCATCATCTAACAGACGCGCGATGAAGCAAAATATTACGGCGTTCAAAGAAGAAAATTCACAGCGCAGTGACGTTATTGTTGAATATGCACAACAGCCTGTGGCAGAAGCAAATGACACAACAGACGGTGGCGCAATGCGTATGGATAGACGTTTGTTCTTGTTGGGTGGAATGTTAATACTTATTGTGGCGGGTCTGGGCTATGCATTGGTTCGGAAATCAAAATAATTTAACATAAGATTAATTGGATAAGAAATGTTCGATTTGACTACACTTGATTATATTTATGTTGGCATTGTTGTGATGTCTACAATTTGGGCAACGTTTCGTGGTGGTGTGTATGAAACTATCGCGACAATGTCTTGGGTTGTGGCGGCGATTTCTGCGCGTTTTGCGTCGCCCTGGTTGGATAAATTATTACAAGCGTGGTTTGATTTGTCTGAATCTACGGTTGGGACATTGGTTGCATCGTATTTTATTGTCTTTTTTGCAGTATTGTTATTGGTCGGATTTATCAATCAAAAATTACGTGATAAAATACAAGACAGTATTATGAATGTAACAGATAAAACGCTGGGGGTTATATTTGGTATAATTCGTGGCTTGGTTGTAATGGGGGCGTTTTATTGGGGGGCGTTGTGGTATTATTCTGATGCGCCATTTTTGCCTAAATGGTTGGCACAGGCACGTACACGTCCAATTATGCAAATTACTGCGTTGAAATTAGATGAATGGTTTTTCCCTGGGCCAGAGAATAAACTGTTGGCGCGTGATTTGGCTGGAACGCACGAAGCCATAGAGATTTATAAAAATCTGATTAATCCTGCGATTTCTGGCGCAAATAAAAGCAAAGCAACGGCGGCCGGTAATAATGCCTCAGATGCGGATTCAGAAACAGGGTACAAGACGTCTGAACGTACTGCATTGGAAAATCAGTTGTTGCAAATTGAAACAGTGGCACGCGCAATTGAACAACACGAAGCGCAACAGCAAGATACAATCGCAGAATAATTTTTTATGAATATACGGGAATTCATACCTGCTGACACAGCGGGTATATTTTTTTATAATTTTTGTACCAAGCCCAAGGAGAAAATTATGTTATTAAAATCAAAAATATGTTTTACAGTTCTGACTGTGTATGAAATAGTCGTTATATCTTTGCTGCATTTTCAGCGTGTTTGTGATGCGATATTTTCGACTGCTTTTTGCGACAGTTGGTTCAGGTATTTCCTGTTTTGTATAGTGATTCCTTTATTAGTATTTTTGATTTTAATGTGGATACATGAAATAGTTCGTGCACATCGCAGACGTAAATTTATTCGTCGTGCAAAAAATACAGTGAATGGTATTTTGTCCAGTATTCGTGGTCGTGTCTCAGAACATATTGATATGTCAAATATGGAAAAAATAATCACAGCAGCTGTTTTGATTGGTATAAAAAAGTACGCAGATCGTCATCCAAATATTCGCCATAACATAAACCATGTTTTGGATGTTGCAAATGGTGATGCAGAAATAGATATAATGTCATCTGCCGATGAAATAAAAATGCCGGCACGCGCTCGTAAAGTTACGCGTAAAGTAACAAAAACATCGGGCGTCAGAAAAAAGAAATAAAAACAGGTTTCCTTTCTTACGAAAACCGTCGTTATGACGGTTTTTTTATGTGTTTATGCTTGAATTATTTGGCGTTTTTTATTTAAATATATTCTATGAATAATTGGGAGAAAAATATGAATTCTAAGATTACAGGGCTGACGTCAAAGCAGGTTATAACCAACAGAGATAAATACGGGATGAATCAAATGCCACGCCCAAAATTGAAAACAGTTTGGAATTTTTTGGGCGAAGTGTTTACAGATAAATTAAATGTAGTCTTGTTGATAATGGCGCTGATTTTCTTGGTCTTGGGCTTGGTCGGCTATGGCAGTATTTCAGAGGCAATAGGTATCGGTGTTGTTCTGGTTGTTGTTGCTGTTACAACTGTGTGTACAAAATTAAAAAGTCAACGCAGTGCCGAAGAATTATATCAAAAATCATCTATGCAAACAGTGACCGTAATTCGTAACGCCAAGGCAGTACAGATTGACAGTACTATGGTTGTTTATGACGATATTGTTGTTTTGCGTTCTGGCGAGAAAATATGTGCGGACGGCTATATCATATACGGCGAAGTCGAAGTAAATAATTCGATTTTAAATGGTGAAAGTACAGAGGTTAAAAAAACAGCCGTTACCGGTAAATATATTTATAATCCAGACACGCCTGTAACATCAGATGACTATACAGATGATCACAGTGTATTTGCGGGCACAACAGTGCTTAGCGGCAAAGGATATATGCGTGTAACGCGTATCGGTGCGAATACAGAAAACGCCAAGATAATGTCTTCATTATATTCAATAAATGAATTGAAAACCACACTGCAAATTCAGTTAGATAATATGGCGACTTTGATTAGCAAGTTGGGGTCTGTATGTGCATTGATAATATTTGCTGTTTTGTTGACGGTAAATTTATACGCGACAGATTTTGTTTTAGATGCGAACTTTATATACACAGTGTTCAGTTCATTAACTGTTGCGTTAACAATATTTGTTGCGGCTGTTCCCGAAGGTTTGCCTTTTATTATCGGAATTATTACCAGTCAAAATGTAAACAGAATGATAAAGGCAAATATTCTGGCAAAAAATCCGCACAAAATACCCGAGGCTGGCAATATTCAACTGTTGTGTACGGACAAAACAGGTACATTAACCAAGGGCTTTTTGCAACCGGTACATAATTTTTCAGGTAGTGGTACAGATATTGGCTTTGGGCAAAATAATAAAGATAAAATAAAAGAACACTTTTTTACAAACATTGCATTAACGTGTGATTGTACATTTGATGCGCGTAATAGTATTGTTGGTGGCAATATGACGTGTCGTGCATTGTTTTTAGCGGTAAAAAAAATATCTAAATATATCATATCGCTGCAGCAAAAAAATCCTGTGGCAGACAGGGTCGTCTTTGACAGTTCGCGTAAGTTTTCCGCAGCAAAAGTGTCTGGTAAAAAATCAGTGTGTTACTATATGGGGGCGCCGGAAATTATATTAGCACATGCTGTGTCATATGTGGATTCAGATGGTAAAGTACAGCCTTTGGACAAAGAAAAAATGCACGCATTGATAAAGCAAAATGCCAAACAAGCAATGCGTTTGGTCGCAACAGCGTTCAGCCCCAGTTGGGTAAAAAAAGGTGATATGCCCAAAGATTTAATCTTTGTTTCAATGGTTGCAATGCGTGACCAAGTTCGTGCCGGCGTAAACGGTGTGATTTCTGCAATGTCTAAATCTGGGGTTCAAGTTATGATGATAACAGGTGATATTTTAGAAACTGCACACGCAATTGCACTGGATTGCGGAATAATGGAAACAGATTCAGATATCGCCATCACTGCCAGCGAATTTGATAAAATGTCTGACGAGCAAGTCAAAGGTATTTTGCATAATATCAAAGTTATTGCACGTGCCACCCCCAGCACTAAATTACGCCTAGTAAAGTTGGCGCAATCTGTTGGGTTGTGTATTGGTATGTGCGGCGATGGCACAAATGATGCGCCTGCGTTAAAGCGCGCAGATGTTGGTTTTGCAATGGGTGATGGTACAGATGTTTGTAAAGAATCCAGCGATATCATTATTACAGACAATAATTTCTTGTCGATTGCAAATTGTATTTTGTTGGGACGCACATTTGTGCATAATGTTGTTAATTTCTTAAAGTTTCAATTGCCGATTAACTTTACATTGGTCGTGTTAAGTATATTGTTCCCGATTTTGTTTGGTCTGGATGCATTTACAGCAGTGCAAATATTATTGGTAAATATTGTTATGGACAGCTTGAATTCATTGGCGTTCGGTGGCGAAGCGCCACGCAAAGAATATTTGCAAGAACGTACGTACGGAAAAAATGCGCCATTATTAAATAAATCTGCGTTGGGGCAGATTATATGGACAACATTTGGTTTTTGCGGTGTGTTCGCATTATTGGAATTGTTGCATAGTAATGGATTATTTGTAACCGAAGATGCTTATATGTCTGCACGATTTGCGTTGTTGATTATAATGGCTGTGGTAAATGGTTTTTGTGTTCGTGCGCGCGGGTGTAATATATTTGCAGGCTTGTCACAGAATCCAATGTTCATGGTTGTTGCATTGGGAATTGTTGTATGTACAGTATTATCAGTATGGTTTGGTGGTCAATTCTTGCAATTGGTACCGCTTAGCTTGACACAGTGGTTGATAGTTTTTGGTTTGTCAGTATTGATTATACCAATAAACTTTATTCGATACTTGGCATTAAGAAGAAAAATGTAATGGCTTAGATGATAATAACAGTGGCGGTTCTGAATGCACAGGTTGTTGTCAGGATTTACCATTGCATTCGGATGTACAAGCATCAATGGATGTATTGAATAATTTCGTGGCAAATGCATCAGTTAATGTGTGGGTAAACGAAGAAGGTAAGTTTAATGTGGCACGTTTAGGTACTGATATTGCCAGTGGTGCTGTAATGGGGACAGTTGGCGGTCTGGTATCAAATGTGATTATCAAAAAGAAACAACTGGAAAAGGGTATGTCAGGATATTATTGCACAGTTGGCTCAGAACCCATCGCAGATTATGGTGATGAATTTATAATAGATTTTCCACAATAACAAATATAAAAAACACTGCGGCAGATTATTCTGTCGCAGTATTTTTTTGCCAACGCCATGCTGACGCCAACGTATCTGTTAATGGTGTTTCTGCACGCCATAGCAGTATTTTTTCTGCCAAAGATGCATCTGCCCAAATCGCAGGAACATCGCCTGCACGTCGTGGTGCGATTTTATACGGCACATCTAAACCGGTGGCGTCTTTGAATCCGCGTACTAATTCCATGACGGACAATCCTTTGCCTGTGCCCAGATTAAAAGTACTGACCCCATTTGCGCCTTTGTGCATATATTCCAGTGCGCATAAATGAGCGCGTGCTAAATCGTTTACATCGATATAATCTCGGACACAAAATCCATCAGGTGTATCATAATCGTCGCCAAAGATATTCAAATGTGGTCGAATACCTGCAACAGTCTGGGTTATATATGGCATTAAATTATTTGGAATGCCGTTTGGTTGTTCGCCAATTAATCCAGATGGATGCGCGCCGATTGGATTAAAATATCTTAATAATGTTGCACGAATGTTCGGATTGGCGCGCACTGTATCACGAATTATATTTTCGCCCATAACTTTGGTCTGACCATACGGAGACGTTGCAGGTTGCAAAGGTGTTTCTTCGGTTACGGGTAATTTTTCAGGTGTTCCATATACAGTTGCAGACGAAGAAAATACTATGTTAGGAATATCAAATTCACACATCATATTTAATACATTTATCAGACCATTTAAATTATTTTTGTAATATAACAAAGGTTTTTCAACAGATTCACCAACAGCTTTTAGCGCGGCAAAGTGTATCACACCAATCGCGTCACTGTGTTTGGCAAAGGCTGCACGAATATCTTCTGAATTTGCACAGTCGACATTTATAAAGTCAGGTCTTGTGCCTGTTATTTGTGTTATGCCATCCAGTGACAAAATAGAAGAATTAGACAGATTATCAAAAATCACAACTGAAAACCCAGCGTTTTGTAGCGCGACTGTTGTATGTGAACCGATGTATCCTGCACCACCTGTAACGATTATTTTGTTTGACATATTAACACCTTTGTTTGTATGTATATAATTATATCAAAAGTCTAAAGTTGCGCCAGTTTTATTTCCCAATATTTTTGACATACTGCGTTGTGTTTTCTGCTTTTTATTCTGCTTGACAAAAGGGGGGTGGGTGCTAGAATTGCGGGTGCTAATATTATCAAGGATGAACAAATGAAAACATTTTATTTATTGAGAGTACTTTTGCAAACGATGCGTCGTTCATTTACAGATATCGTGTCAGCTAAACATATATCCAAAGATGTTGTAACAGGATTATTACTGCGTGCAATTATGGATGATGGCGTATATGTCGCGCGCCAAGAAAAGCCATGTCCAGCGATATGTATTGAGTCATTATGGTTGTATTCAGACGGTAAATTGTACAGTTCGTATAAGCAGGCTGTATTGGCGACATTGGATGCCAAGTCGATGGAATGTATTGAAAATGCGATGATTGATCGCGCGGAACGCAAAGTACCTAACAGTTATACTCAAAAGCAAAAAGTAAAGAGATTAATTAAAACAACGAAAGAACAGTCGCGTACCAGATAAACTTTCCCCGCTTGTTTAAGCGGGGAAATATTTTTGGATATGATGTAGTATTCATACTATTCAGACAGTTTCAGATTTTACAGTTTGTGTAACAGTTCATTATTCTTGTAAAAATCCGCCGGACTGCATTTTCCAGAGGCGCGCGTATTCGCCGCGTTTGCGTAACAAAGATTGGTGACTGCCTTGTTCGATTACATGACAATCTTTTATCACAATAATACGATCCATATTACGCAAGGTGGAAAGTCTGTGTGCGATTGCCACCGTTGTGCGCCCAACACAAAATTCAAAAACGCAGGGAAATCCAAGATTTACAATGGTTTCAGATAGTTGATTTGGTCCGCCTGCATCACACTTAGCCTCACATAGCATTTTGATGAAAAATGTGATAGAATTATTGGGTGATATAATTAATCAAAGGGGTTTGTTAATGAGCGTAACTGAAAAACTGAATGACGCTAGAAACACATTGTTGCAAGAATTGTCCGCAATGGAAAATCCAGAAAAGTGGGATACTCATGTAAAAGAAAAGAACAAAGACTTCTCTGGTGTAATTGATGTTAAAAAAGCTGAACAAATGGCGGATTATCTGACAGATGTGTTTATCAAGGCGTGTAATAAAAAGGATGTTTTTGGTAAATTTATTGGTTGGAAGGACAAGGATGTAGAGTATAAAACAAAAATTGCTTCGATGGTTGTTGATAATGTTTTAGATATGATTAGAACAGATATAAAATCAGGCAATGTAACTATATTTACAGCCAGCGGTGAAAAATATGCGCCAGTAAACAGGGTAACAGACGAACTTTTTAAACATGATATTGCAACTAATGTTAATATCAAAGTTGTCGGTGCAGATAAAAGTTGGACGCATAATAAAGGTTTGATGGGCGTAGATAGTACAGGAAAGTTATTTATAAATTGTGATTTTCCTTTGTATGGTATGCCTGAATGTTTTTTGACAGATTTACGGCATGAAATGATGCATATTATCGATATGTTTTTTCCGAATATAAGTGCATTGCCACCAGAAATTAATGTTCATGCAAATCGTTATTATTATCCGCAAGACAAAGATTTGTATACAAACAATCCGTTAGAATTAAATGCAGAAATGAAACGCTCTGATTATGCAAAAAAAATACAACAAATGTTGGCGGAACAACAAGCTTGTATATCTAAACAAATAAACACTGTTCGTGAATAAACTCCGCCCATTTGGGCGGATTTTTTTGTTTGTGCATCGCAGTTTTCGGTGTTTTGGGGAACGTGGGCGCGAATAATGCGTTGCCATGCGCTTTCTGCATCAAGATGTAATACATTATTTATATTGCATTATGTTCCTATTCAAACATTTCTAATGGAATGTCATATTCATTGCAAAAATCATAAAAGAATTCTAAAAAAGCTTGAACTTTTGGACTTTTAATTGTTAATGGATTTCCAATTCCAGTCAAAATATATTCATAGTCAAAATCAATGTTTGGAACTTCTACCAATCGTTCATTACGCATAGTGCACCATTCAGGCATCAGTGATATACCGGCGCCATCACATACCAATTGGTATGCAATAGATGCAGAATCTGTTGTCAGATTTAATTTCTTTGCGCGTTTAAGAATGAAATTACATTCTGGTAATTGCAAGAATTTTTGTCGGACACATAATTCAAAATTTTCCAACATGTCATCCATATCTTTTGGTACACCATGTTTATTCAAGTATTCAGGCGTAGTATAAAATTTTGTTTTGGTCTTAAATTTGAATAACGGTTTATTTCCTGGGATTTTTTGCAGCGACCGTATATCAAGTATAGATATGTCCGGATTTGACATATTCATATGGCGATTTGTTAAAATATCTAAACGGATTTTTGGGTGTTTGGCATATAACTTGTATAATTCGGTAAACAAACGACTGCCGGCAAATCCTTCTTCGGTCCAAATAGAAATATGACCAGTCAGTTCATCGGGGCCTGTGATATTATGAAAGATATTATCAAGTGCGTTTGATATGTTTTCAATATCTGCATATAATTGTCGTGTTGTGTTTGTTGGTACGCTTCCAGCTGAGCTGCGTATTAACAAACGTGTTTTAAATCTTGCCTCTAAATCAGAAATTATTTTTGACATATTGGAATGTTTTATTTCATTTCGGTCTGCTGCAGCTTGGATTTGACCTAAATCAATTACTTCTTTTAGTGCTAACAATTCGCGTAAAAACGTAATTTTTGTTTTAATAGTTGGCATTATTTTCCTTTTGTAATGACGTCTTTTTACCATACAACAGGAAAAAAATCTAAACAACAGTTATTTTTTTAGGAAAAAAATATGTGCAAAAAGAATACGTGTATGTACAAAAGTGTTGAAAAATATATGCTTTCAGCGTTTCCAGTCCCCTTTTTATACATTGCTTGGCGTAAAAAGAGTATAAAACAAAACATAAAAACCTAGTCTATAATTCCTTCGTGTCCAACAACAAAGAAATAACAAGGAGTTTTAAAATGACACACGCAGATGTTTGGTTCGCTATTGATTCATTCGCTAAAGATCACAAAGTATCCTGTTCAGGACTTGCGAAACGCAGCGGATTAGACGCAACAACGTTTAATAAAAGTAAACGTTGGTCCAAATACGGGCAACCACGTTGGCCTTCTACAAACAGTATTGCAAAGATATTGGAAAGCACAGGGGCCAGTTTATATGACTTTACAAAATATTTTTCGACAGATTCTTCTCCGGCACAACAAGCTATATAAAAGTACTGATAAAAAAACGCACCGCCCGTCATGGGCGGTTTATTTATGGCCTGCATCACACTTAGCCTCACATAGCATTTTAACAAGTATTATTCAGCTTGTACATGTTTATATTAGATTATTTGTGACAAATATGATAAAATTCCGATTATGAAAAAAAGCAATAAATCTCTATCGGTAAAACGTGGTCTGCGCTTGTTGCGTCTCGGGTGGTTCTTTCACAACTTTATGCCGATACTACCTGTCATTGTTTTGGTTTATACGGGGCGTGGTATCTCGGTTGGCGATTTCTTTTTAATTCAAGGCATTTTTAGATTGGCTGCATTTTTGTTTGAAATCCCATCGGGATATATGTCGGATCGTTTTAGTCGCCGTCGCGTAATGCTTTTTGGTGCCCTATGTTCAATTGTTGGTTTTGCGACTATTGCTGCAGCTTATGGGTTCTGGGCAATTGTCGCAGGCGAGGCTTTATTAGGTATCAGCAGCGCGTTGTTCTCTGGCACGATGGAGGCGTACACGTACGACCTGATGAAGCGCAACAGAAGCCAAAAGCAGTTCTTGAAAGAATTCGGCGAAATTATGACTTGGGCTAGTATTGCAGAGTTTGTTGCATCTATTTTGGGCGGTGTCTTATTTGTTGTGCTGGGGGCATCCGGATTACTATGGTTGCAGGTATTGTTTGCTATAATGAGTGTTTTTGCGTTCGTGTTCCTGCCAGAACTGTTAGAAGTTAAGCGTATTGTCAAAAACAAGACAGCGGTTGCTGATGCTATTGGCGTTACATACAAGACACTGCAAAATTATAAGTTGCGGAATTTGATTTTGTTCCCATCTGTGTTTGGTGCATTTACGATTGTGCTTTTATGGATTATGCAGCCAATTATGGAAACAGCGCATGTTCCTGTGGCTTTGTTCGGACTGTATTTTGCCATCAATCAATTTTCGGGCATATTCTTTTCCAAGTACGCATACAAGATATGTGAAAAACTGGGCGAAATACGCACATCTGTAATAACAATCTTTGCAGTTATTATTGCAGCAACAATGGGTTTGATTGCGATACATGTATCAAATATGATTGTGGTTTATGTTGCGTGTGCGATTATGGCAACAGTGCCATCGATTGTGCGACTGAATAATTTGCAGTATAATACGCTGATACATCATAGTATTCGTTCAATAGAACGTGGGACTGTATTATCCACGCGTGCCATGGTTAGTACATTGTGTGGTGCTCTGATGCTGATAATTGCAAAGTTCTTGTTGGATGGTTATGGAATTGCCACAACATTGGTATTCTTGTTGGTTATGTCTGGATTGCTGTTCTGGATTTTGAACAAGGTGCGAAAAGTTATCAAATAAACACCGCCCAATCGGGCGGTTTGTTTTATCGTCGCATCACAGTTTGCATCACAGTTTTTGGTGTTTTGCGGTCGTGGGGCAGAAATGGGTTGGAATTGCAGCCATTGGTTAGAATAAAAACAGTCCGCCCCGCACAGGCGGTACACTCAACACAAAATTCAAAAAAGCAGGGAAACCCAAACAAAAAACGCACCAAATGGTGCGTTTTAAAACTGGTGCCGGTTGTCGGACTTGAACCAACGACCTACTGATTACAAATCAGCCGCTCTACCAGCTGAGCTAAACCGGCGTTGCCACCCAATTATACATATATCAAAACCGAACGCAAGTAAAAAATCATAAAATGTTTACAATCGGCATATTTATTAGTGTTGGTTTTGACTTTTGGTTTTTTTATGGTATAATATTATAGCAAAAACAAAAGGATGTTAATATGGTGTTTCTTTTAGAAAAACATCGTCGTCAGCTGTGTCGTCAAGAAAATGAAATATTTAATATATTGGCTGCAAAAATTAAAAAATCAAAAAAAATGATAATTCCTTTTGGGTCTGGTGGTGACAAAGAAATTTATATTCTGGATGATATAACTATTCATTTTGATTTACGGAATAATGCATTGAAGGTTAAGAAAAATAATTCAAATTCGGACTCGAACATTTTGGATATACATTGTGCATATATAAGTGGTTTTACGGATGAAAATAGATTAAGACGCGCACGACATGATATGTTTATGGGGTTGTTAAAAATAGCGCGCCAGACATATGAAAAAAAATTGGAAAAGGCACAACAATTTAGTATGGCAACTGAAATTTTAAGAAAGTTATTTCCTGATACTTTAGGAAGAAGTTATGTAAGTCCTGGAAGTCCTGTAACAGAATCGAGATTGGCTGAAGCTGCAAAGGCTATCAAGCAGTTAAGATCGTTGTAAAAAAAAGCGGGCGTAACGTCCGTTTTTTGGTGTTGCAAACGTAAAAATCGTTGTTAAAATAATCGTCATGACAAAAAAATTACCGGAACTTTTGGCGCCAGCAGGTACACTGGACGCATTCAAGACCGCCATTTTATATGGCGCAGATGCTATTTATGCAGGATTGCCGGGGTTTTCTATGCGGGCGCGTGCGAAAATCACAACCGATGAAGTAAAGCAGGGTATAGAACTGGCGCACGCAGCCGGTAAAAAAGTGTATTTGGCTTTTAACTTGTTTGCGCATGATTCTGAATATGCAAATTTGTCCCGTGTGGCAGAGGTTATTAAATATCTGTCGCCAGATGCATTGATTGTATCTGATGCAGGAATTATGATGTGGGTGCGTGAGAATTTTCCACAAATGCCAATTCATATTTCAACACAGGCAAATATTTGTTCGGCGCGTACTGTAAAGTTCTGGCAAAATGCAGGTGCAAAATTATGTGTTTTGGCACGTGAAGTTTCGCACAATGAATTTAAAAACATCAGACAAGAATGTCCGGACATCGGATTGGAAATATTTGTGCATGGTGCAATGTGTATGTCTTATTCTGGGCGGTGTTTGTTATCTAATTTTGTAACGGGTCGTCCGGCCAATCGTGGCGCGTGCGCGCAACTGTGTCGATGGAAGTATGATGTGATTTTGCGCGAACGTGAAAGTGGCCTTGAAATGCCAATTGATGAAGACGAACGTGGTGCATATATTATGAATTCACGTGATTTGTGCTTAATGCCACGATTGGGTGAAGTTATATCCGCAGGCCCAGACAGTCTGAAAATAGAAGGTCGCAATCGTTCTGAATATTATGTTGGGTCTGTTGTTCACGCATATCGTTGTGCAATGGATGCATATGCGCGCGATCCAGAAAGCTTTAATCCAGACGAGTTTATGGCGGAATTAAATAAATTAGAAACGCGTGGTTATACAACGGCATTCTTTGATGGACCTGTGACCAGCGACGCGCATAATTATGAAACAACACGCAGTACATCTGATTTTCAAGCGGCGGGTGTTATAACTGCGGCGGATGAAAATAATATTACATT
This sequence comes from Alphaproteobacteria bacterium, assembly GCA_033345235.1. GTDB lineage: Bacteria > Pseudomonadota > Alphaproteobacteria > Rs-D84 > Rs-D84 > Enterousia. Next base: position 152,363 of record JAWPOC010000014.1, read on the forward strand.
TGAATTGCGTAATGAAACACGCATTGGTGATGAGATAACATTTATTTTGCCAAACACAATGGACGTTGTTTCGGTTAAACTTGATAAATTAGTAAATGCCAAAAACGGTGAAGTGGTGGAAAAAATGGCTGCTGGCATGGGGAACAGTATTTTAATCCCACGCAGTGTATTGGGAACCGCGCATGCTGATAAATTCGTTCCATATGTTTTGGCATACAAACATAAGAGATAATAAAAATGAACATAGATGAAAATATACCACAAAATCGTGGTGGTGGTGTTCGCCCAATCAGGCCGATTCTTGATAGAAAAAAGATAGAAGAATTATTGGGTGAAAAATTTGAAAACTTTGTTATGTATTATATGGATACAAACAAATTGAATCGCAAGGTTTATAATGATAGTCCTGTTGTGGGACATAAACAGATTCAAGAAACAATATCACAGATAACACAGGATTATGCAAACAGTTCTGAATTGAATAATCGTGAATTGGTGGCTGTGTTTGCCAAGACTGTTGATTGTAATTATTCAAGTTGGTTTACAAATCATATTTTCTTTCGTGTGCCGCCATATGATATGAATGGTAAATGTATTGCCGGCAATGTGATTTTATTTAATAAACAGACCGGCAAGTATGAAACTGTGCCGCGTGGTTGGTTTTATGCAGCTGGAAAAGCGTGTCGCGGTTCTGCGTCCGAAGAATCTGTATTGTCTGTAATGAAAACTTTAAAAGAATACCGCACAGAATTGTTAGGTAAGCAATTTGCACAACAGCGAATGCAGGCCGCAAAATAAAAGGGTAAAAAAATGAAATTTTTTGATTTATTTAAAACTGGTAATAAAACTGTGCTGTCAAATGCAGCGGCTGATGGTTCGCGACCTGAATTGACTGTTCACATGGCAGAAAAAATATTGGGCGAAAAAGTACAGAATATGGCGATGTATAATTTAAAGACATTAAAGCCTTTGAAAGATATTTATAATAATCAAAAAATAATTTATGGTGGTCAGGTTAGTTATTGTGCAGAAATGTTGATGGATGCATACAAGCAAAGGCTAAATTTAAATCATAAAAAGCCAATGTGGGTTGTTGCAAAAACGGTATCCGCTTTTGATGATCGTGCGTATGATTTATTAAAACCTGTACCAGAATATGATATGTATGGTCGTTTAGTTATTGGTAATGTAATTGTTTATGATTTTGCTGAACGAAAATATACAACTTTGTATCAGAATGGTTCGTGGATTCGTGTTCATAAATTCTCTAGTTGTTTTGAAGCCAGTAAAGAAGCAATATCGAAAACGATTGAGCATTTATGTAATTATTATATCAGATAAAAAGCCCCCCGATTGGGGGGATTTTTATTCGTCGCGCACTCTTTCGTATTCATATTCTCGCGAGTTAATTTGTTTAGTGTTTTCTGGGGTACAAAGTACTTGTGTTTTTTGAGATGGTTTATTAACAGGCGATTCATCAGATTCAAATGCCATTACTTTTTGACGCAAAATTTCGATGCTGTTTTGTATCTTTGTATTTGCGTCATTCATCCATGCTTCGCGTTGTTCTGCATTGCATCTGATGACTTCGTTTGCGTTGCGTGATTCGATGATTTTGATATGCCAACGTTGCCGATGTCGAAATGTTTCTGCCTGCATATATTTTGTGGCCGGATTGTTTTGTGGTATGGCAAATATCATATCACGCAATGTGTCCAGTGCTTTTGTCCATGCGCTGCTTAAAATGCCTCCTTGAATCCAGTTCTTTAAAGACAGTCCGGAAAACAAAAATTCAATAGCATTATCGATTTGTGCTTTGTCTTGAAAGGTTAATTGGTTTTGCATAAACGTATCAACGGATTGGCCGTTTATCATTGCCATAGTTTTTTCAAAATCCATATTCATCTTTATGCTTTTTTATTAAGCAGTGCGTTGATTAAACTGTTTGAACAAGAACAACTTAAATTGTTGCTGATTTATTTTTGTATTCAGCGGGACAATTTGTTGCTTTGTGTCGGCAGATCTCTGTTGCAAGGGTTGCAACTTTTGCGCGGGCGCATTAATAGTTTTTTGTGCTGTTTGTTCTGGTTTTGGAATTATATGTTCTGTGCGCGATAATTTTGTTGTCTGTGGTGCGACGGTCGCCACAGGTATGGCCCTTGGCGTTTGTTTTTTGTCGATTGTTTTTACAGACGCAGCCGCAGGCATAACTGCAGGCTTTTCTTGTGCAGTGATATGTTGTTTTTGTGACAGGACAATTGTCGGTTGTTGTGCGACCTGTGTGTTTGGTTGGCTAACTTTTTCTGCAGACGCCTTTGTCTTTATAGGTGAAATCGCAGGTGTCGACATTGGTAATGCCTTTGCTGGTGCTTTGTTTTGTTGCGCCGTCTGAACAGTTTTATTTGTTTGTGCGGTTGTGTGTTCGATGATTTGTTCTTTGATTTTTTCGTTATATTGCGCGATGATTTTCATCAGTTCATTTGTTGCTGTGTTAATCATACGCATACCATTATCGTGCATTGCGGTTGTTTCTTTATTATCTTTTTGCGATTCTGTATCGCGTTCTGGATGTGTCATAATAATTTTAGACCAATGTTTTTTATATGCGCTGTGTACAGATTCTAGATATTGTATTGCGGGGTTGTTTGGTGAATGAATTTTTTTTGCAATTATTATTATCGCAAAAGATAACCCCAGTGCGTTATGCCAACTGCGTCCCCAAGAATGCTTTTTTGCGCGCTTGGTCATTGCAAAGCCTGTGAACAATTTTCGATATTGTTCAACCAGTGTTTCGCGAACGGATTTAGGTAGTTTTTTGATGATTTCGGAACGAATCTTGATAACAATATTTTGTTGTTCGTTTGTCTTGGTTTGTGTTGTCATATCGAACTCCTTTGGTTAACGTCGAAGTTCTGTAAGTTGTCCCTTACAGCAAATATATATAGTGTGACTTTTGAATGTGTCAACCCCTGTCAAGAAAAAAGATTTTTTGACAAGATATATTCATTTATGTAAATATGATATTGTTCATATCAGAGAAACATACTGTTGCCAAGAATGGGCGGTGTGGATATGAACCATAATCTTGCCAATAATGGGGGTTATGATAATTCATCGAAACCAAGGAGTTAAAAGATGAAAAAAACTTTAAAAGCAGCAGTTGCGTTGTCAGTTTTAACTGCGCCAGCATATGCTGCGAATTTGGAAAATCCACTGTATATGCCAAAGCAGGGTGCGGTTTATTCCAAAACATCTGTTGGGGTTATGTATAAAAAAGCAGACCACACAGAGGCACAACGTCAAAAACAACATGCAGGCGCCACAGAATTTCCAATCTGGCGCGCACACGAAGAATTAGGCTATGGTATTTTAGATAATTTGGAACTGTATGGTAAATTCGGATACACACACGACGGCGATATTGACCGCAAGGGTATGCATCTGGGCCGCGCAGGATTAAAATATCGTGCATTAACAACAGAAGGCGGATTCGTATGGGATATGTTTGCTGATATGCACTTTGGTGGTGTCAGCGCGATGTCCGGTTCATATGCCGCGGACGGCTTTACATATGATAATTATTCCAACGGTCGTTGGGGATTCCATTTGGGAACACAATTCGGTCAAACATGGGATAAATTAAGCGTTGCTGCATTCGCAGAATTACTGCACACATTCGGCAATGATAACAATGAAATCAAAGTAGATATTCCTGGGGCTGCAATTATCGGTATCCCAAGTGAAATCTCTGTTGATTTGAAATCGACAACTGAATTCAATGCCGGGTTCAAGGCGTTCTATGAAATCAATGACACATGGTCAATTGGTGGTGGTTTTACATGGAAACGTCACGAAGACAACGGCGTAGAAGGTCTGGCAACAGATTTGAATGCACCGGCAAATCCTGTTTTGTTGCCTAAACAGCAGGATACGATTGCAAAACTGTTGCAACAAACGGCCGATATGAACGATGGCTTTGATGAATACATTGTTTCATTGTCTGTTGCAAATCAAATCACAGATATGATGCAGGTTGCTGTATATGGTGAATATACATTTGATACTGCACATCGTGGTTCACAAAACGGCACAGACGTCAAGGCTGAATTGGGTGTTCGTTTGAACGTTGAATTCTAAAGCAAACGTTTGAAATAAAAAATAACTTATATTGGACAAAATCCCGCAATTTTGCGGGATTTTCTTGTTGCATTTTGTTGTGCTGTTTTTGTAACATAAATCACAGGGCAGAGAATGTTAAATACAACAGGAAAGGTTTTGTTATGAAAGCGTATTTAGATATCTTAGATAACTGTCTGACACATGGAACAATGTCTGGTAATCGAACTGGGATTGATACGGTGCGTATCCCATGGGGTGCGACATTTGAACATGATATGTCAACAGGGTTTCCTTTGGTTACGACCAAGAAAATGGGGTTGAAAAACATTGCAACAGAATTGGAATTCTTTATCCATGGCATAACAGATAAAAAGTGGTTACAGGACCGTAATTGCCATATTTGGGACGAATGGGCGAATCCATCTGCGTGGAAACCATTGTACGAAGAAAAATTGGTTAAATTATCGGTTGGTAATTGGACACATGCCGTTGATAAAACTATACGTGAAAATGCAATGAATACCGCACGTGATTTGGGCCCAATTTATGGATGGCAGTGGCGTCATTTCGGCGGTCAGTATAAATGGAATCCGGATGATCCGTCTGATAATTTTGAAAAGTCGGCCCCGGGTGTTGATCAACTGGCAAATGCAGTGGATATGATAAAGCGCGATAAAACCAATCGTCGTATTATCGTAAACGCGTGGAACCCAAAAGATCAACCGCAAATGGCATTACCACCATGTCATATTATGCATCAGGTTTTGGTGCATGATGGCAAATTACACTTGATTTGGACCCAGCGTTCATGTGATATGTTTTTGGGGATACCGTATAACATCGCGTCTTATGCATTGTTGCTGTTGTTATATGCCAAAGAAGCGGGGCTGACCCCTGGGGTATTGCGTGGCGAATTGCATGATGTTCATATTTATGAAAATCATATCCCCCAAGTCAAAGAACAACTGTCGCGTACACCACATAAATTGCCGTCGGTTGAAATACCAGATGAAAATTGGCGTGGTATGCTGAAATGGCATGCCCAAGATGGTTTTAAATTAAAAGATTATGTTTGCCATGAACGCTTGCGTGGTGATGTTGCCAGATAAAAAATGCCCAAATGGGCATTTTTTTATTGAAAGTTTTTACAAATGCTTGCGCTGATTTTTATTAAATGATATAATACGTCAAAAGGAATATGGACGGGGAATGAAAAAGTTCAGTATTTTTGCCGTATTTTCTGGGGTTTTGTGCGCGTTGCCAACGCTGGTGGACGCGGCGTATCCTGTGTATTCTGGGTATCCAAATGTGAATGCGATGCCTGGGCAACAGATTATGGTGCCTCAACAACAAGTGCGTCCGACTGTTCTGCCGTCCCAAGCGTACAGTATGGGGTTGAATCCTGTTGTGGCGGCTCAGCCAACACGCGTAACGGGTGCTTTGCCACGTGTTGGGTCGACGCAAACAACTGCGGGGCGTCAATATTACCAGCCGGCTGATTATGATCGCTTGGCAGACAGTGGTTTGTATGTTGGTTTGTCTGCCGCGTATAATGCGTCTGTTATGGGTGGGATTACTGCGGATTATACTGGTGCCGAAGATGGGTTTGCTGCCCCTGGGGCATTTAACAAGGCGGATTTTGATTCTGATACCGTTATTCCATTACAGTTGTCAATTGGTGCGGCAATAAATAACGACGTTCGTGTTGATTTTTCTTATTTGCGTTATTCTGGGTTGGCGTATCCTAAATCTGTTGAAACAGCCGACGGCGAAGGTGGATTTGTCGCGACACAAAACAGTGGTGGTGCGATAACTGCAAATACAACAATGTTGAATGTGTATTATAATATCGATACGTTCACAGGATATTTGGCGGGCGGTTCTTTGCGTCCATACGTTGGTGCGGGTGTTGGTATTTCGCTGAACACAATTGCGGACTATGTTGTTTATGACAGCACATTTTATTATGTTGAAGATGATATTTCTGGCTTGCCTGCGGGTATATTGACATCTATTTCTGATGTGACGGCTTATCATAATGGTGGTACGACCGAAGAATTAGCGTTTATGTTAGAAGGCGGGGTTACGACAGAATTAGAAGGCGGAATAAAATTAGATTTCTTTGTTCGTTATGCGAACTTGGGCGAAGTGAAAACATCAGGCAGTATTGTTGTGTCTCAGATTGACTGGTTGTCAGACGGTGCTGGGAATGAGCAGCAGGCCCCATATGACAGTGTGTATCACTATACCAATTGGTATGAAAGTGGACGCCTGGGATTGGTTGATGTTGGATTGCGTCTGAGATTACAATTCTAAAAAATCATACCAGACATTGTCTGGTTATGTATTTACAAGAGAGAGAGTATGAAGCGTACTTATATCAGTTTATTTTGTTCAATGGCGGCAGTTTTGCCCAGTGCGTCCATCGCAGGTATTCGTGTTGGAAACGCAACGCGCGCATATCAACAGATGAACCAGATGCGATATGAGGCAGAAAATTACAATAATGCTGCGGCTGCAACGACTTTGCCGATTAATGTTACTGATGCAAATTTGGCGCAACAACTGCAAAGCGGTAATACCAGTTCCGGTGTAACGGTTGATATGTTGGATAACTGTGCAATGATTTATCCAAACGGTGTTTTTGAATGGGCGCGCCCAACGGCTGGAACCAAAAGGAACAGTGCACCAATGTGTACGGCTGTGGTTGAATTGCGCGCATATCAGGCGGCACAAGATGGATCTGATTTGGTTGTTGCACGTGTAAATCTGGCTGCGGGTGATGCGGTAAAGTGCAATATTTCCGCGTTTCCAGCCATGTCGCATTTGCAGGCCGCAGGAAATGTTACGTTTCCATCTGATCGCGAACCAACTGTCGAAGATGTTATCGAGGTTATGAATGAAGAACAAAAACAAAATGCGGTATTAAAGATACTTGGTGGCGCAATAATTGGTGGGTTTGGTGGTAATCTGACCGGTAAAAATGATGCTGGCAAAGACAGTATGCTGGGGACAGACAAAGATAAAATGAAAAATACAGCCATTGGCGCAATTGGTGGGGCTGCATTAATGGCAGGCAGTACATACAGCGGCAAGGTTGCAGGTGATATGATTTTATCAACTGGTATAAATGCCGCCGCAGGCAGTGTTGTTGGAAATGTTGTTGCGTCTGGGGATTCTGTGTTGCGAATTGAAAATTGTACCGTAGGAGGGGTTACACAAACGTGTCTGTGGGGGTATTACAGGGAAACTGGTCAACAAGCCGATGACAAAACAGCTTATGTATCCCAGACAAATATTCGGTCTTTTAAACTTTGTAAAGATGGTGATGAAAACGCAAAGTGTGAAAATGCCAACCTGACAGGTGTAAAAATAGATGACTATAAAGACGTAACTAATGTTGGGACAAACACCGCGATGGATTTAGAAGATATGTTTAAAGACAAATTCAGCAGGGTGAGTGAAAATAACAAATATTGCTACACCAAGGGCAAAATGGAACAAAGGGGTTATGATGACTGTGGTGATGGCGAAATGTATATTAAGTTAGATGAGTATAGCATAATAACAAATCGCAAGCCTGCAATGTTGGTCGGTGTCAAAGACAAGGGCTTTGGTTATAAAAAGACCGATTGGGACAAAAATAAATCGAATTATAATAATTACACAATTGTCGGACGTTCCGGCAAAGGCGAAGCGGCCAGCTTGAATGTGAAAGGTCCCGACAGCAAATATCAAGATTCGTTTGCATTTAATGGTGATAACTTTGAACCGATGTATCTGGATGCCGAAGATGGTGGTATTATCGATATGGATAACAAGGCGCGTTTGACCAGTACTTTGACTGGGGCTGGGGTTGGTGGTGCAATGGGTGCTTTTTCGGCATACCAAGGCGCCCAGGACGAGATAACTCAGCGTTGGTTGGCCGAAGTACAGGCGTACAAAGATTCTTTGAACAAGTTCTATTGTGCGACTGGTAATCGTTTCTTGTCCAGATATAATGACGAAACAGTGATACCGTTAATGACAGAATAAAAAAAACGCCCGTTTGGGCGTTTTTTTATGCTTTTACAATTTCCAGTATTTTATTTGTGATATCATCAATGGCGACGCGTTCTTGAGCCATTGTGTCACGATGACGCAATGTAACAGTGCCATCTTCCATTGTTTGGTGGTCAACAGTTATACATACTGGTGTTCCGATTTCATCGTGTCTGCGATAGTTTTTACCAATGTTACCAGAATTTTCCAGTTCAATACGACCAACGCCCAATTTGCGCAAGTTCGCCACAATATTATTTGATATATCTAATAATTCTGGGACGTTACGTGCCAATGGTATAACCGCCGCTTTGACTGGTGACAGTGCAGGGCGCAACTTTAACACAGTGCGTGTTTTGCCATCACCTAAATCCTCTTCGTTATATGCTTCTAACATAACGGCCAACATGGCACGATTTACACCCATTGCTGTTTCAATAACGTATGGGATAAAGTTTTCACCACTTTGTGGGTCTGAATAAGACAGTTTTGTTGTGCTGTCTTTGTTTTCAATTACGTTTGCATTTATCTTGTATTCATTTTGCGCCTTGGTATGAGAACCCAAATCAAAGTCTTGTCTGTTGTGAATGCCTTCGACTTCGTCAAATCCGTCTGGGAATTCGTATTCAATATCATATGCAGCCTTGGCATAATGTGCCAATTTATCGTGTGGTGCAAAGCGTAATTTATCAGCAGGAATTCCCAATACATTTATCCACCAAGCCATACGTTCATCCATCCACATTTTATGGAATTTTTCATCATCTGAAGGATTTACAAAGTATTGCATTTCTGCCTGTTCAAATTCGCGCATACGAAATACGAATCCGCGTGGTGAAATTTCATTCCGGAATGCCTTGCCAATTTGGGCAATACCAAATGGTAATTTATGTGGGCGTGCGTCCAACACGTTTTTAAAGTTAGTATATGTTGTCGTGGCTGTTTCTGGACGCAGATATGCATTTATTGCGCCATCAGCCGTTGCACCAATAGACAGCCCCATCATCAATTGATATGCGCGTGGTTCTGTGATATCAGTACTGCCACAATTGTCACATTTTGATTGGTCTTTCATTTTGTCTTGGCGCATACGTGTGCCGCATTTTTTACATTCAACCAATGGGTCTGAAAAACCGGCCTCATGTCCAGAATATTTCCATAATAATCTGTTAGTAATTAATGCCGCTTCCAGTCCTTCGATATCGTCACGTGAATAAATCATCGAATTCCACCATGCGTCGCGAATGTTCTTCATTAATTCAATACCGTATGGGCCATAGTCATAAGTACCACCCAAACCACCATATATTTCAGAACCTGTGAAAATAAAACCACGACGTTTGCATAGTGCAACAATATCATTAACTGTTTTTGCTGGCATAATTTAATCCCCTAATTTTTGTAACGGAACATATATTATACAGTTTTTATCTTTTTACAATAAAAATATAAAAAAAATCCCCCAAATGGGGGAATGTTTTATTGTGCGTCTGGTGCGATTGCGCCAACAGGACAAACCGCTGCGCATGTTCCGCAAGAAATGCATTTTGCCGGATCAATTACACATTTACCATCTGCACCAATTGAAATAGCCGCCACAGGACACATTCCCATACATGTATGACAGCCGATGCATTGATTTGGATTAATTTTATAGACCATTTTTTTACCCCTTGTAGTTTTTATTCACGATTAAACAGACTTAACAGATATTGGAACATCGCGATAAATGATATATACAAATGCAATGCGCCCAACACTGACAGTTGGTTTTTCTGTGTTTCGTCACCCAATACAGCATACGCGCGCTTTAGATTTTGCATATCGTACGCGGTGAACAAAGCAAAGACCAATACACCAACAAAAGATACAAATGCGCCAAAACCGCCGCCCAGCATTGTTGGCCAAATAAATGATAACAGGCCGATAATAATTAAGCCAATCATACCCATCATTAAAAAGATTCCCATAAATGACAGGTCTTTGACAGTCTTGTAACCAAATAAAGCCATACATGCAAACATCAATGATGCGATGATAAATGCGTTCAGTATTGATGCAGGATTCACAGTCAAAGCCACTGCAATCAAAGGTGTCATTGTAACGCCAATCAGAATAGCGTACAGACCTAACAATAATGCGCCTGTGGCAGGCTTTATATGAAATGCGCGAACCTGCGCCCATATCGACAGTCCCAGTCCACCAAACAACAGTACATAATACAGCCCAGACATACCGCCTGTATTCATATTAAACAAATACGGCAAGCCACCACCCCATATTGTTAAATATGCCGCCAATGCAGTCATTCCAACCGCCCCGAACATAGACGCAAAAATGCGTTTCAAATATAAATCAATACCACTGACGCTGTTTTGTTTGCCAGCGCCAATATGGCGCGCAGTTGTGTCTTTGACGATTTGTTTTCGTGGTGCCATTTTTTTCTCCTTGTTAATTTGATATAAATATAATAAAATCTATTATGTTTTCAAGATAAATAATAAATAAAAAATAAGGTGAATATTATGGCATTTGTTATAGACAAGGTTAGAGGAAGATTGGGTCCAAGTAAGGCGTCAAAGGATGATAATGATTGTTTGGATTCCAAGGCCGCAGCTCGTGAAGCAAAAGAAAACACAAAAGCGCAACTGGAAAAACTGGGTGCAGAATTAAAGAAAGCACGTGAAAGCAAATACCCAGATGCAAAATTTATCGCAAGTCTGGAAAAGAAGTACGCAGCAATGGAATTGGTTGCCAAGATTCAAGAATCCAGATAATAACAAATGGCGATAATTATCAATCCAATTTCACCAGTCGCATTTTCTGTGTTTGGATTGGAAGTGCGCTGGTATGCGCTGGCATATGTTGTCGCGTTTGTGATTGGTTTTATGTTTTTTAAAAAAATTATCAATCGCCCCGATAGTGTATTAAAAATATCTGCAAAACAATTGGATGATTTGTTAACGGCGGTTGTTTTTGGTGTCATTATCGGGGGGCGATTGGGTTATGTTCTATTTTATAATTCTGGGTATTATTTTTCGCATCCCTTAGAGATATTTGCACTGTGGCATGGCGGAATGAGTTTTCATGGTGGTTTGATTGGTGTGATTGCGTCGATATTCTTGTTTGCGCGTAAAAATCGTGTAAATGGATGGGCGGTATTGGATGTAATGTCTGTTATTACGCCAATTGGTCTGTTTTTTGGTCGAATTGCAAACTTTATTAATCGTGAAGTAATGGGGCGTCCCACAGACGTGCCATGGGGGGTTGTTTTTAATGGTGATGTGTCAATTCCTCGCCACCCCAGTCCACTGTACGAAGCCGCAACCGAAGGATTGTTGCTGTTTATAATTATGTATTGTTTGTACAGATATACCACGTTAAGAAATCGTCCTGGTGCAATCGCAGGTATTATGGGAATGTTATATGCTGTATTTCGTGTGTTCTGTGAATATTTTCGTGCGCCAGATGCACATATAGGCTTTTTGACATCATGGGGATTGACCATGGGACAATTATTGTCTGGGATAATGTTCGTTGCGGGTGCTGGAATTTTTGCTTGTGCGATGAAACGCAATAAATTAAAATAAAATTGCAACCAAAGGGGGAATTTATGGCATTTAAAATAATCTTAGAAGATGACACCCAAGACTAATGTTATACAAATTAAGTATGTGACAAATTGTCAGGAGATGTACCATGGGTGTAGAAGTATAAGATTTTTATGTAAAATAAAAGCCCGTTCGGGCTTTTATTTTTTGTGTCACAGATTTAAATAGGTCAGTTTTGTTGAATAATACTTTGCGGTACTTATCAGCCCTTTTTTGTTTTGGGGCTATCATTTAAAATCAAAAACTAAAAATCAGTAAATATAACGCGTTTGTATTATAAATCGGGATGTGTATATAATATTTTTATAACAAATACCTATGAAAATAGCCATAAGGAATCAACTTGTCTATATATTAATATGCTTTAAAAATCGATTAACGTAATATACAGCAAGGAATATGCGGTTGACTTTATACCTCAAGTACTGTAACATAAACATCGAGTCCAAGAGATTGGGTTCGGGGCTGTGATAAGCCTGTCCATGTTCGGTGCGAAAGCGTCGTTATTGTGATGTTTCGGTGTTTTTGCGCCGTTATTATCCCTGACTGTTATGTCGGGGGGCTGTGGGTATACAATACAGGTTACTGGAAAACCACAGAGTCATTAACATGGATGATTTATCAACTCCCCGACCGCCGATTTCTGTGGCGGTTTTAGAATAAAAGAACAGGGGGAGCTAAATGAGATACTCTTTATCTTTGGTCGCATTATTTGTCTATAGCGTTGCTTTTGCAAAAACAGAAACTATAAACTGGTATGTTGAAGACGGCCTTTATACAACCACAACCTGTGAAACAGGTTCTGATATAAATTTGCCGACACCGCCTACAAAATATGGTTACACCTTTATCGGGTGGAGTGGCGACTTTACACCCGTAGAATATGTTGAATCCACTGGTACACAATACATAGATACAGAATGGAATTTAACTGATACTCAACTTGATTTCGAGATAGATGTGACTTTTGCCAAAGGCGCTGATTCACAAAACAATTACGCCGTCATTGCTGGGGTTAATTTAGGTGCCAGTGGTGAAAAACAATATTATCTGCTGCAATATTATGAAACATCTACGAATTTAGTATCTGTTTGCAACGCAGACAGAACGAACAAAATTAATTTTTCCATAGATGAAAATGCGATAAATTCTTTTAATATCAAGTATAGCGATTCTAAAACAACTGTAACATATACTAACACAGGCGAAACACAATACGCAGAAAACACAATACATGACAGAGGTAATTATAATTTATATTTGTTTGCTTCGAACACTTTAAAAGGTGCGCAACAGTTTTCAAAAATTAGACTTTATTCTTATTCTATTAAAGTAAACGGCGAACTTGTTCGTGATTTTATTCCAGTTATAGACAAAAACGATGTGCCTTGTTTATACGATCGCATCGAAGGTAAATTACACTATAACGCAGGGACAGATTTGCTTATTGCGGGGCCAATTAAACAATGATGAAAAAAATATATTTTATTTCCGTCATCTTATACACAAGTGCGACATATGCGTACTACACAGATGACATAGACAATCTATGCGGGCTTAATAATAATTTATATGCCGTATTTGAAGCCAATAAATATACATGTATGCCCGGTGAATTTTTGCCTGCAAATACTTTTGGGTGTCGCATATGTCCAACAGACTATACTTGTTTAGGCGGAACGTTCGCTTTTAAAGAGCAACACAACCAAGGGTTATCAATAGCAAAATTGTTTTTACATGATTTAACCGATGTATGTGCAGAAAATGCGCCTCATTATTTCAAAGCGATATTCAAACCAAATACACATACGTGTTTACCTGGTTATTATTTGCCTGCAAATATAGATGAATGTCAAGCTTGTAAAAATAATAATTATTGTATTGGTGGTACATACAGTTTTAATGAAAAACTTACTCAAGGTATATACCCATGCCCTGATGAGCATCCATATGCTCCAATTGGAATGTGGCAAGAGTCGCAATGTGGACGTAAATTGCATATTGGTTCTGACACTTTGTACGTGCACCAACAACCAGCAAACCCTACACAACGACGATTATTTATCAGATTCGATAACACAAATTATTCTGCAAATATTGTTATGCGTGATACAAATTCAACGTACGTCCCAAAAATGTCTTTTGGCGCCAAGTACGGATTACATTTGTTAATAAAAGATATTGTCAACGGTCAAGAATTATTACGAGAATATCTGGTACATGATGATTCTGTAAAATAAAAAGCCCGTTCGGGCTTTTGTTTTTTGTGTCAAAGATGTAAATATGTCAGTTTTGTTGAATAATACTTTGCAACACAAAACCATATTTGATGACAGGTGTTTCATTGGATGCCGCCAAAAAATCGTCTTTGGTAATATTTACATCAATTGAATTGTCCAAAGTGATTTTTGTTGCGTGCACAGATGATTTTTTATCCATCAATAAATCCAAGCAATCTTTCGCATTTATACGAACCAGTCCGGCAACTTCATCAGGTTGAAAATGAAAATCTGTAAATCCTGTTGGTATTTTATTCGCATAAATATGTGCGAAAGCACGATCATGCCAATTTTTTTGCGGTTTATCTTGGCGCCAAAATACGATATCCAAAGCAATTGCATTTGATACATCTGTATTTATCCCAATTTCTTCATAAATTTCACGATGAAACGCATCACGTACAGTTTCTCCTGCCAGAACATGCCCCGATGCAGTTGTGTAAAGTTTTCCGGAATCCGCACGAATTTGAAAATATACATTTCCGTCATCATCGTATAACCAACAATGAACAGTCTTGTGCCATAAACCGTTTTGGTGAACAATGTCCCGTCTTTCGGTGCCAATTTTATTCATATATTCGTCATAAATATCCAGATGTTCCATAAAATCCCCCTTTGCTAAGCGCATGATAATAAAATAGAACAGAAAATAAAAGAAAAAACACCCCATTCGGGGCGTTTAATTTTTATGGCGGAGAGAAATTCTGTTTCGAACTTTCCTATACCTAAATATCGTTATTTTAAACCTAACGCAACCCTTGCCCGATTCAAAGTTTCCGATGCAACGATACGTGCACGTTCGGCACCTGCTGTCAAAATCGCATTCAATACATCTGAGTTTTTGAATTGTTGATATTTTGTCTGGATATTTTCAATCAAATCGCAAACAGCATCAGCAACTTCTCGCTTGAAATCGCCATATCCGCGACCGACAAAGCGTTTTTCGATACTTTCGATGCTTTCGCTGGTTGTTGCGGCCAGAATACTTATTAAATTTGAAATGCCGGGTTTGTTTTCTTCATTAAATCGTACCACAGATTCACTGTCTGTGACTGCGGACATGATTTTTTTGCGCGCTAACTTCAAATCGTCCATTAAAAAGATTGTTCCGAGGTTTGGTCCATCGGATTTATTCATCTTTTCGGTCGGATTTTGCAGGTTCAATATCTTGTTACCCACGGGTGCGATATAGACATCTGGTTCATTAAGTGTATCGCCGTATCGTTTGTTGAATCTTTGTGCCAAATCACGTGTTAGTTCGACATGTTGTTGCTGGTCCATTCCCACCGGTACTATATCTGTGTTATACAGCAAAATATCGGCAGACATTAACGGCGGATAAACGAATAGTCCTGTATCAATGCCGTTTTTGCCCATATTTTGTGATTTTAGTTTGAATTGGGTCATACGCGATAATTCACCAATATGGGTCTGAAATGTCATTATAAAGCCCATAATGCCGTGTTTCAACACATCACTTTGCCGAAAGATAATTGTTTGTTCTGGATTAATACCGCATGCCAAATACATGGCAATACAGTCATTGACTGCTTCGCGTAATTCCGCTGGATTGCGTGGCGATGTTATCGCGTGTAAATCCGCCACAAAGATATAACTTTTGTATTGATTTTGACGTGTTACAAAGTTTTTAATTGCACCCAAATAGTTGCCTAATGTCAAATTTCCACTTGGGCGCACACCTGTTAACATAACCTTTTGTTCATTGTTTTTCATAATAAAAATCCTTTGTTTAATGATTAAACTAAATTAAGTTAAAAAAATATAATAGGCATAAAAAATACTGGCTGTGACTACAGCCACCAAATTAAAGAACAAAAAGCAATTTGTGTTTTCATGTTTACAATTGTAGTGTGTTTAAGTTGAAAAGTCAATAGCTCGACCATTGACTATCGGAAAATGGGTGAGGATAGAAAGCAGGATATTATGGCATAAAAAGGAGTGCCTTTCGCCTACGGCTCGCCCTCCTTGGGGGGCTCATCCGACCACCACAGATAAAAATAAAACACCCCATTCGGGGCGTTTAATTTTTATGGCGGATGGTGAGGGATTCGAACCCCCGGTGGAGTTGCCCCCACAACGGTTTTCAAGACCGCCGCATTCGACCGCTCTGCCAACCATCCTAAACTTTGTTCTGTTGCCGTCGGTCTTTCAACCTACGGTTTTGTTCGCTGAACACAACTGACGTTGTTGCTCACCACTCGTTAGTGTTCGGCTTCACTGCGTTTGCCTTACTTACTCGTATGCAAGACCGCCGCCGCGCCCCGTCTGCCAACCATCCGAAACTTATTCAGAACCGACACGTAGTCTATATCTTGAAATGAAAAAAGTCAAATATATTTTTTATTGTACGCCAAATTGTGTTTGTTTTTTTGATTGTATTCAATAATTCTTTTATCACGATATTTTATATAAAACAGGGTGATTATTATGAATGTTAAAATAATAAAGCCATCGGAAAAATATATTGAATAAATGATAAACAAACACTCCAAACGGGGGGAAAATTCGGTTTCAGAATTTGTTTTGCTTTATCAATTGCCTCATGTAATCCTTTGTTGTTTTGAATAATAGGAAGAGGGCTAGGTCGATGGTTTTTTATATTGATTTTCCTATGTTCAGATAATAATATATATCTATGTGTTTTAGGTGAAAATATATGAGAAAAACGAAAGTAATTTTTTGTATTCCAAATATGGTTATCGGTGGTGTTGAAACTGTTTTTGTGAATATGATAAATGAATTGTCAAAATGCCCAGATTTAAGTATAAAAATTGTAACACATGCCAAAATTCGCGAACCTTTGTACACTGATTGGTTAAAGACACATCCGGAAATACCGGTGTATGTATATTATCCGCTGTGCAATTGGTTTGAATATATGCAAAAATATTGCAAGGTTTTTCCGTTAAAACTATTACGTAAAATATTATTCAGCACATACAAAAAATACAGACGATTAGTTTGCGGGTTAAAAAATATCTTTGGTAATGCGGATATTATTATTGATTATAAAAACTTTTCATTTTTCAAAGAATTAAAGAATGTCGATAAACCAAAGGTCGCATGGGCACATACTGCAAATTCTTATTTTGAAAATCACGGTTCGTTTTCCAGATTGCCAATATATGACAAGGTCGTTGGTATCACAGATGATTTTGTTGATGTGTTCAAACGGGATTATCCTAAATATTCAGACAAAGTTATACGAATTTACAATCCCATAGATATTGATTTAATACGTAAAAAAGCCGCTCAGGGCAATGTACCAGATGAAAAATATTTTTGTCATGTGTCCAGACTGGTTGCGGGCAAAGATATCAAGACTTTACTGGATGCGTTTGAGATGTTTTCCAAAACAAATGATGATGTAAAGTTATATATTGTTGGTGATGGTGATATGGCCACCTCTTTCAAGGATTATGCAAAGATATTATCGTCATGCAACAGGATTGTCTTTACAGGCGCGTTGCAAAACCCATATCCGATAATGCATGGTGCAATTGCAAATATTTTATCCAGTGAATTTGAAGGTTTACCCACTGTATTAATTGAATCCCAGGCATTAGGTGTGCCGATGATATCTTCTGATTGTAAAAATGGTCCACGTGAGATTTTATGTGATGGCAAATGTGGCTTTTTGTTTGACGTTGGTAATGCAAAACAATTATCACAATGTATGCATGATATTATTAATAAAAAGTCAAGTTTGACAAGTATTATAAAAAATGCCAAAATTGGCTTGGAAAGATTTAATGCAACAAATATATGTAAAGATATTGTCAGTATATTTAAAGATTTAAAACAATAGGATATATAAATATGCCTCGTGTATCTGTCTTGACCCCGATTTATAATACAAATCCATCGCATTTGCGTGAAATGATTGAATCTATTTTAAATCAAACGTTTACGGATTTTGAATTTTTGATTTTAAATGACAGTCCTGAAAACAAAGAAATTGAAAAGATTGTAAAATCTTATAAAGACAAACGTATCAAATATTTCAAAAATGACAAGAACATGGGGATTACCCCATCGCGTAATAAATTGATGGATATGGCATGTGGTGAATATATTGCGGTATTTGATCATGATGATATATCTGTGCCATCGCGTCTTGAACAGCAGGTTAATTTTTTGGATAAAAATCCGCATATTGGTGTTGTTTCTGGGTGGTTGAAATTTTTTGGTAATAAAACAACGATACTCAAAAATCCAGAATATGATAACGATATTAAAATTTTTATGACAGATGATTGTGTTATTGCACATACAGCTGCAATGATACGTAAATCTGTTTTAGATGAAAATAATATCAGATATGACGAATATTACAGTCCGTCCGAAGACTATAAATTATGGGCCCAGTTGATGCCACTGACACATTTTTATAATATACCAAATGTTTTAGTTTTGTATCGTTATATAGACGGAAATACAACAAATACGCAACAAGATAAAATGGTAAGTACATCAAATGCGATTAGATTGGAGTTGCGTAATAAATATAGTGCATATTACGCAGAATATAGAAGCAGAACAATTGAACATTCTGGGACGACTTTTAGATTTCGTTTATTCGGTTTAGTGCCAATTTTTAAAATAAAAAATAGTTGGGTGTTTTTGTTTGAATTTATCCCGATTTTTAAGTTCAGTAATAAATAAGTTTACAAGGTAACAGTATGAATAAAGTAAAAAAACTTCGTTGTTTTAGATACAGATTGTTGAGAATCCTGTTCTTTTATAACAGAAATAAAAGGCATGCCGTATTAAAAACGTTTGTAAAAAACAGGTTAATGACACAAAGACGCTGTAAAAAAGTATTAGATTTTGGTGATGTGTATAACACTCCTGTGTTTATAATTTCTTATAATCAATTGTCTTATGTAAAATAAATGGTTGATTGGTTGAAAAGATATGGTTTTAATAATATACATATTGTTGATAATCAATCTTTTTATAAACCGCTATTAAACTACCTGGATAAAGTTGATTGTGTTGTTCATCATATGGATAATAATTACGGGCATACTGTTATATGGTCTTCGGGTAAATTTGATGATATTATAAATAATAAGTGTTATATCGTATCTGACTGTGATGTTGCACCAAATTCAAAGTTATCAAAAGATTTTTTATACCGTTTATACGAAATACTTTACAGATTCCCGTATATAACCAAAGTTGGTTTTGCATTAAATATAAAAGATTTACCAAAAAATCCGAAAAACAAAATTGTAAAACAGTGGGAAAAACAGTTTTGGGAAACAGAGATTGAAAAAAATTTATATTTAGCTAATATAGATACAACATTTGCCTTATATCGTCCTGGTCAAATAAAAATGAATACAGAAACATTTTATAGTGCGATAAGGGTTGCGGGCGATATGACAGCAATACATTTGCCATGGTTTAATGAAAAAGAGACGAAAGAATTCGCCTTTTACAAGAAAACAGCAAATTCGTCCGCATCTTGGGCAACAGATGCTAAACAATATGAAAAAGGGTAAACAAGATGAGTATATTCGTGTTAAAAATCAGTTTAGGATAAAGGTGTAAGTAATGAAATACCTGATAACAATTGTGTGCTGGTTTATTCCTATAAAAAACGTTCGAATTTATCTTAAAAATAAGTACGTAAAAAGTAAACGTATAAAGTACACAAATGGAAATAAAGTAATTGTTCATGGCGAAAATGGTGAAATAATTGTCAATCCATATAGTATTTTGGGATTGAAAATTTCCTTTAATGGGCACAACAGTATAATTGAATTATATAAACCTATAAAGTTTTATAAATCAGAAATAAAAGTTGATAGTAATTGCAAAATAACTATTCATAAATCATACCAAATTAACATGCTTGTATATGCATATGATGATTCCAGTATATTTATTGATGATAATGTTGGAATTGGTGGGGCACGTATTCATATGATGAATGAAAAAGGTACTTCCTTGTATATTGGGCCAGATGCAGTTTTATCGTATGATATAGAAATATATACCACAGATACGCATCCGATTTTAGATTTACATGGTAACATAATAAACAATACAAAATCGTCAGTTATTATTGGTGCACATACATGGGTTGGTGCATCAAGTGTATTATTAAAAGGGTGCCAGTTGCCAGAAAATTGTATTATCGGACATTCTTCTGTAGTTACCAAGAAGTTTCAGGAACCCAACACTATTATTGCGGGAAATCCCGCCAGAGTTGTTAAAAGTAATATCAATTGGCGTGGTGGAACAATAGACTAAGATGTAAAAAGGGTCGTGTTATGAAAATAGTTTTTCTAATGAACCATATTGTAATGGGTGGTCTGGAAAAGATTTTGTGCGAATACGTTAAGGCTATTAATGAATATGATGGTATTGAAGTCATTGTTGTTTCGCAACATAGGGTGAAAGAAAGTTTTTTCTTAGATTTTTTCAAAACATATAACATTACTTTGATAGATAATATTTTTCCGCGACATAGGGCGCATTTTGTTCTACGTAAACTTATAAGAAACGTGGTAATCAAACGCAAATTACAAAAATTATTTGATAAATATGATATTATAATAGATTTTGCCAATTTTTCCTGGTCACGTTATATCGCTTCGATTAACAAGCCAAAGATGGGCTGGTGTCATGGCAGTTTTTTGGTGTTTGACAAGATGACAAAAATGCACAATTTGGATATTTACGATAAAATTGTATGTCTAACAAATTCGTGTATGACCATGGCCTGTAAACAATATCCGCATCTGTCAGATAAAATAGTACATCTTTATAATCCAATAGACTATAAAAGCATATCAACACAACAACAAAAATCTGAATCGCCAGACTCGTATTTTTGTGCAGTTCAACGTCTTGATACTGATAAAGATGTTGCGACAGTAATCAAGGCGTTTAATCTATTTTCTGAAAATCATCCAGGTGTAAAATTGTTGATTGTGGGTGATGGCCCCTTGCGTCAATCTTTAACGGAATTGGCATCTGTTAATTCTCGTATTATCTTTACTGGTCAGGTTGATACTCCTTATTCCATTATATCTGGGGCAACAGCGTTAATTTTGTCTTCTACCACACATATTGGCGAAGGCTTGCCGACCGTATTATTAGAAGCACTTGCATTAAAAACATTGGCGATATCTTCTGATGTACCATCTGGTCCACGCGAAATATTAATGGATGGTCAATCTGGGGTATTATTCAAGCCTGGGGATTACCAAGAGTTATCACAGATTTTATCAGATGTGTGGGATTGTAAATATGATATTAACGCGATAAAAACAAATGCAACTGCTTCTTTGAGGCGTTTTGATAAAAAACGTATAACAAAAGAATTAATAGAAGTGATAAAAACAATTATGAAATAAAAGGTTTTATTATGACATATGTTGATAATATTGTATTTTTTTCATACCCAATAGATATCCGTGCTGGGGGACCTGCTGGATATATTGCAAACTTGCAAAAAGGGTTGAATAAAATAGATGCAAAAAATATTGCATTTATAAATGCTTCGAACACTAGTTTTGTTCGTGTAAAAGTTGTGAAGTTTTTAGCTTCTATTTTTTCTTTTTGTATACCAATAAGGAGTGTACGTAGTTGGGTTCGTAATAATATAAGACTTCTATTAAATCTCGGGCATACTACACAGTGGCACATAAATAATACATATTTTAAAAAACTCAGACGATATAAATTTAAAACAATTACATGTCATTGTACACCTGATGCACTACTGATACGGGATTTTTTAAATAAATATAATATAAAAGCTAAATTAATGTTAATGTCTCATTCTCCTCAACCTCCATCAGAGGAAATATATGAACGTGCATTGGCAAATCAAGAGTCTGATGCATTGGAACAACTAAAATATTGGCAAGAAATAGAGAAGAGGGCGTTTGAAACAGCAGACATATACATATTCCCATCTAAAGAAGCTCTTACTTGTTATACAGATAAAATGAAATATTTACCTGATTTAATACAGAAAAAACGCATAGTATATATTCGCACAGGTTGTGAACAATTAAAATCAGATGCCACCAAGTTAGAAATTAGAAAGAAATATAATATAAATACAAAATTTGTTATATGTTATATTGGTCGTCACAATTCGATTAAGGGGTATGATAAGTTGCAAGAAATTGCATCTTGTATTCTAAAACAGAGAAAAGATGTTTCTTTTTTGATTGGTGGCGCATTTGGGCCAATCCAACCGCTAAAACACGAGCGTTGGATTGAAATTGGTCGTTGTAATCCAGCAGAAGTTTTGAAAGCTGCTGATTTGTTCGTGTTGCCGAATAAACAAACTTATTTTGATTTAATTTTACTAGAAGTGTTATCTACTGGTACACCTTGTTTGGCATCTGGAACAGGAGGTAATATAACCGTTTATAATGATACTGGGGCACTACAGTTATATGATAGTGTAAATGATTGTGTTAATAATATAAATATGTTTCTTGATAGTGATATAAATATCAAACAGGATATGTGTCGTAAAGCGTACAATGCTTATTTAAACAATTATACATTAGAAAAATTTGCTAATAATTATATAAAAATAATAGACAGGATTGAAAAATGAATAATTTAATTGTTGGATGTGGAATATCTGGTGCGACAATGGCACGTATGCTGGCAGAGCGTGGCGAAAAAGTAACGATTATTGATTCCAAAGACCATGTTGCAGGAAATATCTATGACTATTATCAAGATGGTATTTGTGTTCATAAATATGGCACACATATTTTTCATACGAATAACAAGACAGTTTGGGATTTTATTTCTCGTTTTTGTCAATGGTACCCTTATCAACACAAGGTTCGTGGCCTGATTGACGGACAAATTGTGCCTATCCCATTTAATTTGAATACATTGCATATTGTGTTCCCGGAGAGCATCGCCAGCACAATAGAAAAAAAATTATTAGATAATTTTGGATTAAATGTAAAAGTCCCAATTCTTGAATTACGCAAAAAAGAAGACAAAGATTTACAATTTTTGGCGCAATATATTTATGAAAAAATATTCCTGGAATACACTTTAAAACAATGGGGGCAAACGCCAGATGATATTGACCCTTCTGTATCTGGTCGCGTGCCAGTATATATCTCTCGTGATGATAGATATTTCCAAGATAAATATCAGGGTATTCCAATTGGTGGTTATACTGCGATGATAAAAAATATGTTAAATCACAAGAATATCACAGTTAAATTAAATACTAAGTTCTCCAAAAATATGGAATACGATCGGTTATTCTGGTCTGGTAGTATAGATGAATTTTTTGATTATCAGTATGGCGAGTTGCCATATCGTAGTGAACGGTTTGAATTTATTACATACCCTTTCTCAAAATTCCAAGATGTAGCAGTAGTAAATTACCCATGTAATTACGATTTTACGCGTATTGGTGAATACAAACATTTCTTGAATGACCAATCAGACAAAACAATTGTTTCGTATGAATATCCAGAAGTATTTGAAAAGGGTAAAAATGACCGTTATTACCCGATAGTAAATCCTCAAAATTCTGAGTTATACCAGAAATATTTATTACTTGCCCAAAATATGGACAATGTGTATTTCTTCGGACGTCTGGGGGATTACAGATATTACGATATGGACAAGGCGGTTGCTCGTTGCCTTGACTTAATACAGGATATATAATCCCCCTATGTATGGATTTTATTTCGCTATGCCGTATACGCACCATGACACTGGTGAGATTGCATTTTCGCGAATTATCATAAAGCCCGTTGTTGTTCGACTTGACACACTGGTATATAACTCGTTTGCACCAGTTCCTGAGCGTCCATTACCATTTGTTCGGAAAAATGTATAGTTTGTATCAGCCATTTCAACAGGAAATGTAACATTGTTAACAGATGCTATCCCCCCCATTTCAACCCAACCTGACTTATATTTACGATACCATGTATAATTATTTTCTTCAGTTGGTAACTGAGTCTCTATCACATAATCGCCCATAATATCTGATGCGCGTGCCAATGCAATGCCACCAACTGTTTCACCATCGTGTACACGTAATGTTTTTGCATCTGTGTCCATGGTTATTTCACCAATTGCACCTGTAAAGTTTTCGTTTTCTAGTGTTGTACCACGACGAATTTGTATTTGTCTTGCCATATTAAATCCTTTGATTGTTTAAAAAGTTCGGAAAAAATATAAAAAAAAACACCCGCAAAACGCAGGTCTTTCATGTATCAAGTATAATACCATAAAATGGGAAAAAAATCAAGACTTTTATTCCCGCCATACAACCGATGTGAACATAGTATTTATTTTCTGACGTAATTCGTCGTCATTAAAGAACTGATCTCGCAGGGCAGGTGTGGTTTTATTTCCTTCATCTTCAAAGTGCGGAATATACTTTTGAATTGCGACGTTTTGTACGCCTTTGGACGCTAAAATGTTTGTAATTTGTGTTAAGTCATCTTTGGTAATAAATCTGGGGTCGCACGTAACACGTACTTCAAAATCTTTACCTGTGTCCAGCCAGATATCTAAACTGCGAATCATATTGTTGTACGCAATATTTTGACCTGTTAAATCTGGATATTTTTCGCATGTTGCCTTGAAATCCAATCCAATCCAATCAACGAACTCGGATGCTTGTTTTAATATTTCTGGGTAAAAACCATTTGTATGCAGACCTATTTTAAAACCCAAATCCCGCACACGTTTCATATAATCAATGGCAGTATTTCCTTGCATCAACGCTTCGCCACCAGAAAAGACAACAGCTTCCAGTTTGCCGACGCGATTACGCAGCCATTCAATCATTTTTTCGGGGTCATATTCCCCATCACCGACACATAATAAATGGGGATTGGAACAATATGCGCACCGCAATGGACAACCAACCAAGAACAAAACCGCAGCCAGTTTCCCAGGATAATCAATTGTGGTGAACGGTACCAATCCCCCGATTTGAACTTCACGCATTTTATTATGCTGCTTTCTTTAACAAATCAGAATGTCTTTGACCTGCACTAAGGCTGTTTGCTTCTGTAAAAGTTTTACGTTCACAGAATTCAGAATATTTACCTGTGTTGAAAAATGATACAGGTCTGATAAATCCCATACTGCGTGAGAAAATTTCGCATGGTGTTCTGTGTGCATTGTTTGTCATTTTTATTCTCCCCTTTCGTTTTTTCTGATTTGTGTTTTACTTTTTTTATTATTCTTTTATGTCCTGATTTGCGGCATTTTCTGCATCGCATTTTGGACAGAATTCAAATTTACCCGCCAAGTATCCATGTTTTGGACAGATTGAAAACGTTGGTGTCAATGTCATATATGGCACTTTATAGTTTTCAAATATTGTACGGACAATCTTTTGTGCGGCATCGCCACTGGATACAGGTTCGCCCATATACAGATGTAACATTGTGCCGCCTGTATATTTACGTTGTAATTCTTCTTGGTGTTCCAACGCAACAAACGGATCGTCTGTAAAGCTTACCGGTAACTGTGTAGAGTTTGTATAATATGGCGCGTCTTTGGTTCCAGCAGTTATAATATCTGGGAAATTCTTGACGTCTGTTTTTGCAAAACGATAAGAACATCCTTCGGCTGGGGTTGCTTCCAAATTATACAGATTGCCAGTTTGTTCTTGGAATGTTGCCAGATTTTCACGAATGAAATCCATAACATCCAACACTAACTTTTTACCCATTGGTGTCGCGATGTTTTCGCGGTCACCAGTGAAATTGCGTACCATTTCATTTGCGCCATTTACACCGATTGTGGAAAAGTGATGATTCCAATCGCCCAAATAACGCTTTGTAAATGGATATAGGCCATTTTCCATATTCTTGGAAATAATCTTGCGTTTGATTTCCAGTGCATCACGTCCCAAATCCAGCAAACGTTTCAATTCGCGGAACAGGCCTTCGCGATTGCCGCGATGTATATAACCCAATCTGGCTAAATTGATTGTGATAACACCAATTGAACCTGTCTTTTCTGCAGAGCCAAACAAACCGCCACCGCGCTTTAACAATTCACGTACATCCAGACGTAATCTGCAGCACATTGAACGAACGTCAGTTGGGTTCAAGTCCGAATTCAAAAAGTTCTGGAAATTTGGAATTCCGTACTTTGCAGCCAATTCAAACAATGGTTTTACGTTCGGATGTTCCCATGGGAAATCTGGTGTAATATTATATGTTGGGATTGGGAATGTAAATGGACGACCCAATGCATCACCTTCGGTCATAACTTCCAAGAAGGCTTTGTTTATCATATCCATTTCATTTTGCAAGTCGCCATATGTGAAATCAACCTGTTGTTTGCCGACAAATGGACGCTGTGGCTTTAAATCTTCGGGGCATGTCCAGTCAAATGTGAAATTGATAAATGGTGTCTGTGTTCCCCAACGACATGGCACAGCGCAATTAAATACCAATGTTTGCATTGCGTTTTTCACATCTGCATATGACAAGCCATCCATTCTGACATATGGTGCCAGATATGTGTCCACAGACGAGAATGCCTGTGCGCCTGCAAATTCATTTTGCAGCGTACCCAAGAAATTCACCATATGTGAAATTGCAGTCGCCATATGTTTTGCAGGTTTGCACTGTAAATACCCAGGTACACCATTAAATCCTTCGTACAACAGTTCACGCAGTGACCAACCGGCACAATAACCAGTCAGCCACCCCAAATCATGAATATGGATTGCAGCAGTTTTGTGTGCTTCTGCCACTGCACGTGGGTACAGATTCAACCAATATTCTGTGGTAACGCGTTCACTGGTACGCAATATCAGACCACCGATGGAATATCCGATATTTGCATTTTCTTTGATACGCCAGTTTGAACCACCGACGTATCCTTCGATGATTTCAACCGCATCAACCATAGAGTCGCGAATTTCAGTGCGTTTTTGGCGATATATAATGTATGCTTGTGCTGTTTTATATGCACCAGAATCCATCAGCGCACAAACGACAATATCTTGTACGTCTTCGACAGTTGGTGTTTTTTCTGCGAATTTGTCATCTAATCTTTTTAATACATCTTGCGTAATTTTGACAATTTCAACATCAGAAATTTCCGTTGTAACGGCAACTGCTTTCTTTACAGCCTCAAAAATTTTCTTTGAATCGAATGGTACTGTTTCACCGCTGCGCTTTTGTACAGCGACCAAACGAGTCTTTAATGTTGGCGTAATTTGAATTTGTATTTCGTTTTGTGTTTCTGACATACCTGTAACCCCTATTTTTTGCGAAAACACAACATATAGTATTTGTTTTGTTTGTTTAGTAACAATATATAGTGTAAAACTTTTGGCCGCAATTAACAAAAAGGCAAAAAAATGTGTTTTTTTACTTTACTTTTTAAAATGCGGATTTTCTGCCTAGTACAGCGTGTAAACAGAATCGGTCATTTGATACCAAGATATGTTTTGTGTCAATAAAAACGCCCTTTTTATACGATTTATGATTCGTTTTTTATAAAATAACACAATATATAGTATCTAAAAGTGCGAAATAAAACTATATTTTGTATTTTTTCGATTCGGGGGCGATGTATAAATAGGTTGTTTTTCTTACTAAAAACAGGTATATTGTACTCATCTGTATCATGGTGGTATGGATATAATTTAACTTAAACAAGAGCATTATTATGATTGTTAAGAATATCTATGAAATGCTGCAAGAGGTTTGTTCGCGGAATAAAGACAGTATTTTCTTTGTCAGACAGAACGAAACATATGCAGATTTGTTAAAAAAAGTAAAACAACGTGCTGTACTGTTGGCAAAGCGTTTTGGAATCAAAAAAGGTGATACTGTTGCCATTTTATCTGGTAATACACCTGACTTTTTGCGTTCTTATTTCGCGATTACGTCCCAAGGTGCCAAGGTTTTAATGTTGGATACTGGACTGCAGCCATCTGAACACATCAATATGATGAAACGTACGAATTGCAAATTAACGTTGGCGCAAAAGCACTATTTTATCGAAGGTGCGCCATCTGAAATGTTTGATATTGAAAATATAGACGATACAGATGATAAAGATTTTGTCGCGGCAGATGTTGTAAACACTGATGTCGCCCAGTTGTCATTTACATCCGGATCAACAGGCAATCCAAAAGTAGTTGGGTTGACACACAATAATTTGTTGGCCTTGGCGGATGGCGCCCAGTTCTATAAAGATGTGATTTTACCTGGGTATACTTTTTATGGTTTTTTACCGCTGTATCATATATATGGCGTGGTGATAAACATCATTGTACCAATCGCGTTGCAGGGAAAGTTATTGCTGCAACCGGTTTTAAAGCCCCAAGAATTTATCAAAGACTTTAAACAATATAAACCCGAAGTTATTCCAGCCGTCCCCAGAATATGGGAAGTTTTCTATAAGAAAATCGTTGATACGGCGCGTGACAAGCATGTTTGGACACTGATGCGTATTGTTGTATCTATGCGCAAGATTTTGCGTGCGATTGGTTTGGGCTTTATTGTGGACAAGGTTACCAAGCCTGTGCATGATGCGTTTGGTGGTAATACAAAAGTATTAGTATCTGCTGGGGCAACTTTAAAGGCATCTATACGTAAATTCTATGAAAAAATGGGGTTTGTTGTTGGCGATTGCTATGGTTTGACAGAAACCACAGGGCCTGCGAACTTTAATTTCGCATTCCGTCGTGCGAATGGTTCGATGTATTATGCGGGGCCGTTGTTGGGCAATGAAATCAAAATACATAATCCGGACAAGAATGGTGTTGGTGAAATATGGGTACGCGGGAATATGGTTATGACAGGCTATATTGATAACGACGCCGCTAATGCCGAAGCTTTTGAAGATGGGTGGTTTAAAACAGGCGATATCGGTTGTCTGGATAAAGTAGGGCGCCTGACAGTAAAAGGTCGTCAAAAACAGGTTATCGTTTTGGACAGTGGTAAAAATGTATATCCAGATGAATTGGAAGACCTGTATATGCAAAACGATGAAATTCTAAATGCTGCTGTGTTTGAATATGTCATTAATGACAAAATTGTGCCTTTTGCGGTATTTCAAGTAAAACCAGGTACAACCACAGCCCGTATTGCGCTATTGCTTAAAAAATCTAATTTGGCGATTGCGCAGTATAAATGGGTAAAGCACTTTGCAATTACCGAGGACGAATTGCCATCAACATCCGCCAAGAAAGTAAAGCATTTTGCGGTTCGTGATATGCTGGATAATGGCGCATTTGTACGTGGTGAATAGGTGTTTTAGTGTATTGAATCTAGGTAATTATTCTTAAAACAAGTGGGGTTTATACCCCACTTATTTTCCTATAAAAAACATTTGACAAAAGGAAAATGTGTGCTAAATTATGACAGTTAATAACAAAAGGATAATAAAATGTATACAAAGGCATTAACTCAAAGCGAAATAGATATGCAAGTTGCAGACTTGTATACTCAGGTTTCTTTGGCCAAGATGGAATTCGAATCTAATAAACCACATAACACGATATCTATTTTGGAAAATCAAATCAGTCATCTGTTATCGCTAAAAGAAAACGTAAGATAAAAAAAGCGTCCAATTGGACGTCTTTTTTATTTACATATTGCAACGTATGGTGATACTGATTTTTCTGTATCGACTATCCCCATACCGCAATCCATACAGTTAAAACGTCTATTTTGGCTGTATGTAGAATTTAATGGTATTTCTATTCCTTCAAAATCTTTGATTGCATCGATATAGCCGCTGTTTGGGAATCCAAAATACAATGCGCGATTAACGCCGGAACATTCTGATAACTCACCAGCATAACATTCTGGCGAATCTAGCTTTGCGGGATCTGGTACGCAAATAGCCACACAAGTGTCGGGATCTGTTATCATTCGCTCGCATTCTGTACAGGTTGATTGTGGAATGCGCAATGTTGAACCAACAGATGTATATGTACTGCCTTGGATTACATACTGACATTTTTTAGTATTGTTTTTCTCTGTGGTTGGATCAATAATGCATTCCCATTCCAGTGTGTTATAATTTAATCTGGCGGTCATATTGTTGGGACAAGTCTTGTCTGCAAATGGGCTGATACATTCCCAAACGTCATCGATTAATATCGCATTTTGATTGCCGCTGCACAGTGGTTTTCTGGAATTGTCAGGCACACATTGGTATGTTGCTGAATCCCAGATTGTATCGCCTGTGCAATCTGACTTTGCGTTATATGGAACGCATTGCCAACGTCCAAATCGATATGTTTTGGTCGTTCCCACAGGACACCATATATCTTCTGTTACGAAATCTGTATTTGATGTAACCAGTCTGGGGCGTTCAAAATGCGTCAGATATACCAACTGATTATCAGATAATTGCATTTGTGACACCAGTGCAGATGGTACCACAGGTTTGGTCGCAGTTCCGCCGGATATAATCTTGTTATCATTAAACAGTCCAAACGTACCCGCGTCCGCGTAATGTTCTTCTAAGATTTCCATCATAGCGTTATGATTTTCCGCATCAATCGGTGCGGTCGCGGTTACTATGTAACTGTATGCGGGTTTTCTTCTGCCGTCACCGTCACAGCCGGTTGGACGCAGATTGGCGTTCAGGCAGATGAATTCACTGCGAATACCATTTTGTTCTATACAAACATCTTGGAATTCTGTGCCGTTTATTTGTGCGTTATGTAACGCAGCTGCACACTGTGCCACAGCGCGTAAATCCGATCTTTCAATTGCGTATTGGGTATCATATTTTTCAATGCGCTGGCTGGGGGTGTCCATCAGATAGTACGCGCCCATAAACAGTGCAACTAAAATCATGATAAAAATATTCATCATTCCCTCTTGCGATTTATTAAAAGTCTAGGTAATATAGAAATAAATTGCAACAGGAAATCTGGAATAAATATGAAAAAAGTTTTGTATATCTTATTGGTAATGTTATTAAGTGCATGCGGATTCAAGCCTATATATTCTGGTGATACAACAGATATTTACGTTGAACCAATCAGTGGTATTAATGGTATCGATTTGCGTAACGCGTTACGTTCAAAATTTGGTGGTCAACATACTGCAGACGCAAAATATATTTTGACGGTATCGCTGGATGAGCCGTTGACTCAATACAAGGCGTTAGAACAAACAGGTGATGCCACATGGCAAGAGATTTCTTTGGTGGCGCGATATTCATTGAAATCTGATGGTATACAAATTGCCAGTGGTACGGAACGTGTGGCAGAATCTTATACATTTGTGTCTTATTTGGTTGCATCAAATGCCGCGTATAATAATGCTGTACAAAATGCTATTCGTGTTTTGGCCGAAGAAATAGGAACACGTGCAATCGCAGAAACATATAAACACCAAAAACAAAGCGCAGTTAAATAATGAAATGGAAAGATGCTGATTTTAAAAATGGCATTGAAACAATTCGTGCAGTCTTGATTTATGGCCCTGATGCGGGTCAGGTTGATGAATACTGTGATTTGGCAATAAAAAAATTAGAGATTGAAAAAGATAATCTGTTCGCCTTGGATTCTGACGATTTGCGCGAAAAGCAAGACGCCTTGTTCGCCGAAGCGTGCAGTCCATCGATGTTTGGTGGACGTAAAATGGTTTTAATTTCCAATGCAGGTGACGCATGTGCAAAACAGATTTCAGAACTGGTATCACATTCTGGTTTGTGCGCAACAGTTATTGTTGCTGCAGGTGATTTAAAATCAGGTGGCGGATTACGTTCTTTGTTCGAAGATGCGGATAATATGGCTGCACTGGCGTGTTATACAGATGATGCACGTACATTGGCAACTTTGATTAGAAATGAATTATCTGTGTCTGCTGGGATTCAGCAAATTACACCTGATGCGATGATGTATATGACATCTCACTTGGGTGGCGACAGGGGAATTACACGTGGCTTCTTGGCAAAAATAGCATTGTATGTCGATGACAAGCGTATTGTTGAATTGTCTGATGTTGAAAAATGTTTGCCGGATACTAGTGCGGCTGATATGGATGACTTTTTGTATTCTTTGACCGCGGGGCATATCAGTCAAACGATGACGGCTTTGGACAGATTATTATATGATAACAAAGATCCAAATATGTTGATTCGTATGTTGGACGGGCATTTCAAAAAATTACAAACTGCGGTTGTTGATGGACAATTGCCGCGCTTGTTCTGGAAGGTAGAAGATAAATTTAAACAGGCAATGAAAATATGGCCAGAATCAGAAATTACTGCTGTCTTGGTGCGCTTGAATGAATTAGAGCGTCAGTTGCGCACAACAGGTATGCCGATTGAAATATTATTACGCGATTTTGCGTTAAAGTTATCGGTTCGTGCAGCAAAATTCGCAATCAGACGGAGGAATTAAATATGTTAGCATCTGTTTATGCACCAAAAGATTTTAAAAGATTACGCGCTGCGGGCGATATTGTTGCCAGATGTTTTGATTTTATATCGCCTTATATCAAGGCTGGAATTTCAACAGGTGAAATCGACAGAATGGTCGCACAGTTTCTAAAAGAAAATGGTGCGCGGTCATCTGATTTGGGGTACCAAGGTTACCCCAAGAATATCTGTACATCTGTAAATGATGTTATTGTTCATGGTATCCCCAGCGATGATGTTATATTAAAAGATGGTGATATCGTTAATGTAGATTTGACCGCAGAATACAAAGGTTTTCATGGTGACGCATCACGTATGTTTATGATTGGAAATGTGTCATCTCAGGCACGTAAGTTGGTAAATGTATGCCAAGACGCATTAAATGCGGCAATATCTATATGTGCGCCTGGTGTACCATTGTCAGAGATTGGTAAAACCATAGAATCTGTTGTCACACCACATGGTTTTTCGATATCGCGTGATTTTGTTGGACATGGTATTGGTAAAGTTATGCACGATGACCCACAGATATATCACTTTTATGATAAACGTTGGGACAAGGTTAAAATGGTGCCAGGTTTGGTATTTACGATTGAACCAATGATAAATACAGGATCGCCAGAATGTAAGATTGATGCAGATGGTTGGACTGCGCGTACTGTTGACGGTGGTCTGTCTGCGCAATGGGAACATACAATTGGCATCACAGAAGATGGTGCAATCATCTTTACAGAAAAAATGGTCTAGGGTATCTTATGGCGGACAAGGATTTATTATTTCATAACGGTCATCGCGAGCGCTTGAAAGAAAAATTGCAAGATGGCAAGTTGACCAGTTATGAAAAATTAGAATTGTTATTAACTTATGCAATTCCCAGACGTGATGTTCGTCCGCTTGCGCGTTCTTTGGTTCAGCGTTTTCGTAATGTTTATCTTGTGTTTACTGCACCTTTGGAAGATTTAATGTTGTGTCCTGGTGTTGGACGCAGTACTGCGCTATTGATAAAGTTAGTACATGAATTAATGTTAGTTTCGTACAAGGAAAGACTAGAAGACGGTGTTATTTTATCTGATCCATTTGTTGTGCGCGAATATTGCAGGCAATTATTATGTGGCAAAACAACCGAAGAATTTCATGTGTTGTTCTTGGGCAAAGATAAACGTTTGGTTGCGTCTGAAATTCACAGCAGTGGCAGTTATACTTCATCCAGTGTTACACCAGAAGAAATATTAAGAAAAGCCGCATTGCATCATGCACTTAGTGTGATACTGGTTCATAATCATCCAATGTCAGATAACAGTTTTTCAAGAAATGACGTAAACGCGACTATTTTGATAGAAGAAAAATTGATAAAAGCAGGAATTACAGTAGAAGACCATTTCGTCGTAACAGGAAATGCGGCAGTATTCTCGTTAAGAGAAACGCCATTGTTGAATAAATCTTCTTTTAATGAATAAATTTGCTATGGATTGCCGGCGCCAGATAATGGGGCGTCTAAAAAAGATTGTGTATGTATTGGGGCTTGGTAATAATTTTCTGCAGAATCATAGATGGTCAGAACTTCATAAACTTCGTCTTCGCCGAGTGTATCGTTGCGCGCTTCTAACATTCGGTTTGTTTCTGCGATAGATATACGCACAGTGTCACATCCAGCGGCAAACACATCACCGCCATAAATGACATTTAATATCGGTTTTACCAAAGATAATGCGAAAAATATTATCAGTAAATTACGCAGATTTGTGGTAATTTCGTTTTTAATACCACGTATCATAGATATCGCCCAGCCAGTTAACAAAAAACCAGTAATCGCAATCAGTGCAATCCAAGCGTAATCAACAAATGTCTCAAAGCTGCGCAGGATACAAGATGGGTTTTCCATATATATATATCCAGAATCAGCACGTAACCCATGAAATCCAGAATTTTTTAACAGTTGAATAATTGTATCTGTATTCATTGTCTATATTATGCGCCTTGCTTTCTGGAATTGTTCGTTGTAAAGAATCCTGGCATTGCAAAGTCATCATCGTTTGCGGCGATTCCTGCCCATCCGAACAAGTCACCCATCAGACTGCTATCTTCACGTTTTGCTTTTTTAAATGGCAGAATATTTTTTAATTTTCCGATTTTGCCGGATGTTTCTGTTTTTGTTTCTATGACGATTTTATCTTCGGTTTCTGCGAATTCTGATGCCAGTTGTGCCAATGTTGCATCTTCATCACTGTCATATATGCCTGTGATATTGTCATCTGTTTCAGTGTCGTGGTCTTCGCGCAGTGGCGTCATACTTTCCAACAATTGTTCCAGTGTTTTTTCAGCGTTGCTGACAGGTGCATCGTCATTTAGCATATCACCAATAGTTGTTGAAACAACATCTGTATTATCTTCTGCCACAGGTTCTATAATTTCAGTGTCAATATGTATATCGGATATGGACACTGTTTCGTCAGGTGTGGCAACAATATCTGTCTGTTCAATATGTACTGCTGCGGGAACTTCTTGGGGGGCAGATATTGCATCTGTGGCTGTGCCGCCGCCCAAGACAGATAAAATTGGAATGACTGTATCGACATCAGATGTATCTTCGATGACATCATCTGCTATCTCATCTATTATTTCGTCAGTAACGCTATCTATGATTTCATCTGCGTCATCATCGGTCATAATTGGTTCGATTGTTTCTGTATCAAGTATTTCGTCTGAATCTTCGTCAATAATTGCGGGGATTTCTGGTTCGACAGGTTCATTTTTAAATTCTGATTCGGCGACTGTGGCAACAGGTTCTATATCGTGTGTGCTTTGTGTGTCTGCCAGTGCGCTATCAGAATCGACGGGCACACCGAACAACACAGTATCTTTACCCAGTCCCAGTGTGTTTCGCACTTCGTCGAATGCGGCGCGTACTTGTGACATTTCGAACAGTTCGCCGCCAGATATATAAATAATTTTTGTTTTCATAAAACGTTACCCCCACAATATGATTGTATATTATATCACATTTTAGTGTTGAACGCATACAAAAAATATCGTAGACTGGACATATGTCAGATTTAAAGCAGCAAATTTTTCAAGAATTATCTTCTTTGGAAGACGCCGTAACGCGTTTACGTGGGACTGCGATAAACGCGGGCAAGCAAACTGATTTAGAGGTTGCAATTTTAACTGAACAGGTTCGTTCGTTGCGCGACAAGAATGCTCGCGCTACAGAAATGATAGACGAATCTATATCAATCCTTAGGAAGTTAAGAAAATGAGCGTTGTTTCCATACCAATTGTTAACAAGAACTATCCGATGGGCTGTGAGGACGGTCAAGAGTCCCGTTTGATTGAACTGGGGCGTATGGTTGATATGCGTGCGCGTGAGATATTGGATAAAATTGGGCCATTACCAGAATCTGCGTTATTGGCGACATTGTGTATTGTCTTGGCGGATGAATTGCGTAATCGTCCTGCGCCTGTGGCGAACGATGGCGATTTAAAAGAAATTTTAGCCCGCATACGTGAGATAAAACATAAAATTTCACAATAAAAATGCCCCATTGGGGCGTTTTTTTATGACAGGTGATAAATGCTAACAAGAGTCGCTTTTAAAAACACCTTGCTTGAATTTTTATATTCGTTATAATTAGTACGTT
The DNA here is from genome assembly GCA_033345235.1 of Alphaproteobacteria bacterium. Taxonomy (GTDB): domain Bacteria; phylum Pseudomonadota; class Alphaproteobacteria; order Rs-D84; family Rs-D84; genus Enterousia. The sequence goes on from JAWPOC010000014.1 coordinate 188,468, forward strand.
GCTGGGGTTATTCCGGCGATGGGGTTTAGAGACCCGTTCACATGCATCTGGGATGTATTTCCGTCCGCCGTTTGGCACACATAAACTCAGATGAAACCCAACTCCTGACCGTTTTTAGGTCAGGAGGGTTGCGAATAAATTGAATAAGCACACAATTCATGTGATTGTCTCTAACCTCCTGACCACCGAATAGAAATCAGCGGGTGGTTTTCTTTTAAAGACATGTGAAAGAAAAGCAGGGGAGATTATGAAACATATCGCATTGTTATTTTTATTATTTGCCACCGCAGCATACGCAGAAGATACGTCAGAAACAAATGCTGTGTTGATGGATGTGGCGAATTTTCCTAGTCGGACATATGCTGGCATTTGTGGATACGGAAAATATCATAATCCAGACAAAAAATCACCTGACCAGTGTATCACGCGTGCGCAGTGGGTCGACAAATCCCCGAATTGCAGCGCGATAACAATTAACAATGTCTCATATTCGACATATACTGTTGACATAGATGTCAGTTCGTTTATGTATCCTGAACCATCGGGGAATTGTCGCGGATTGTATTCTGCATACATATATAATCCAGATTTAATGATACCTGTGGAATCAGGGGGTGCATATTTATATACTGTGACGAACTATGCCGGTATTTGTGGTTACAGACAGTATCATTTAAATGGCACATGTTATAATATCGATAAATTAACCCCAGAAAATCGGTTTGGATGTGATGTTGGCTATCATAAATCTGTTGCGACAGACGCGTCCTTTATGGGGCCAAAAGAATTTGTTACAAATGACCAAGAACCATTATGTAATGGCGACTATCTGTTGTATAACTTTGTCAAAGGTACATACAGCACATCTTTGGACGCCAGTCGCATATACCCGCTGTATAACGGTACATTGTTATTTGTCGGTGCAGATGTGATAAAGGTATCGACATTTGATGATATGCGTAACAACCGTTGTACAGTTAATCCGGATAAATATTATAATTTCAGTCTGTTGGGAGAAACAACGTCACAGCCATTTGCGTTTCCAAAACTGGCGATGTGCGATGACGGATTTTCAAAATTTAATGCCAGACAGAATTGCCACTATATAAAAACGGACGCGGATGTAGCAGATAATTGGCTGTGTGCGGTACTGTGCGAACGTCCAGAATACGTTTACACGAACAGTGGTGTTTGTTCTGTGGATGGTTATTGCACAAACGGGGACAAGAAGTTGCGTTTGCACGTTGCGCGTCCAGAAGGCGCAAAATATGACTATCCCTTATACGCGTCGAAAACCAGCAGTCCATCAATGCACTTTAAGTTTTTAAATACATCGGGAAATGAACAGACATGTTATGTGAATCTTGTTCCGCCACAGGCGATAGATCACTTTGTAGGAACGAAACCGAATCCGATACGTGTTGGTAAATCACTAAGCTGGACAGACAGCAAGGGTGCGGTTCACACCACCGACAACCTGATAACGATAGATTAAAGAAAAGGAGAACGAATGAAGAAACTGATGATGATATTGCTGATGATACCGATATGCGCGTTTGCGGCGGATCAAGACGAAATCTGTCGTCGTAATACGTTGGCAATGGCGGTATTGCGTACAGACGCCGAAACAACTGCACTGGCGCGTAATGTATCGACAGATGGGATGTATAAAAACAAACATTGGAAAGTAAATGTTGGTTACGACGTATTTGCGAATATGCGTCCAGAACTGGGGGAGTATGGCGTTCGTGATATCTATGGCAGTGCGACCTGTAACGGCAAAGACGTCAGGTCATCTGAAACTGGTAATTCAAATAATGCAGGTCCTGCGAGTTTTGGTGATACAAATACTTTTTTAAAGGCGTCGGTCAAAGACGTTGGTGTTAATTGCTGGTGCAAGATGGATTGGCCTGTAACGTCGTGGTGGACATACTTTAAAAAGTATGACGCGGTTGGGGACAGGACTGCGAAACAAGTATGTGCGGAAGAATGCACGAAGTATTGTGCAGAAAAATTTACATCGAATGGCGAACTGGGCACGAACACAAACAGCGACAAGGTTGTATATGGTCGCGACGCACTGTACTACACAATTTGGTAAATAAAAGGGGAAAGAAATGAAGAAAATCTTTATAATTTTACTGTGTATGATAACACTAAACGTAAACGCGACGGAAATGTGCGCCCGCAATGATACAGTCGTAATTCCACTAGACGCGACGGTAGATGGAAAAATTGGTGGGTTTTCTAAAATAGAATGGCTATGGTGGATAACATACGGATATGGCACTGTTTATGGCAGTGCGACATGTTTATCTAGAAAAGAAATTAGTATGTATTCTGATTGGAATGGTTCTGGGAATCTGCCGGGTGGTTTGCTGTTAGGTACATCATCAGATGAATTGGTTGGTTTGTCGGGATATTATATGAATGCGGATATAAATCCAGATATCCCAGATTCTGAAAAATCGGATTATAACAGGAGCTATTGTTTTTGTAAGTTGACACATCCGATGAACTCTACTTGGATATTAGGACTTAACATTTGTTCTGAATGTTATAATTTATGCGCGCAGGTATTATCAACGCATCATTATGCTCTTGGTTTACGTACCGTTCTTTTTAACTCCATCGGTACTGTGCCGCCTTGGACTGAATAGGGGATGTTTTATATCTGAAAGTTCTCACACCCACCCCCCTGTGTTTTTATAGGGGGGTACAAATTTTTGTAAAAAAAGCAGGATTACTGGATTGCCATACTTTGCACAAGAGTGCTTCGTATGATACAGCCACGTTCACTTGCGTTCCCTCGCAATGACAAGGTTCTTAGGTTCTCTTTTCTTATGTTATCATTGCTTTTACTCTATTGTCATTGCGAGCGGCAGCGCAGCAATCCAGTTAAAGCCGCAAAATAAAAAAAGCAAAAGGTTGTTCAAGAATAAAAAACTTAAAAACTCCCCTATGTCATCCTGTGGCTTGACCACAGGACCCAGGTTTGGCCTTAGAATAACAAAGTGCGCTGCGCGCGACACATTCACCTAGGTTCTGGGGTCGAGCGTTAGCGTGACAAATTTTTTACAAAAATTTGTGAAAAAGCAGGATTACTGGATTGCCATACTTCGCACAAGAGTGCTTCGTATGACACAGCCACGTTCACTGACGTTCCCTTGCAATGACAAGGGGCAGGGATGACAAAGGGGGGAGTTTACATCACAAAATCTTCGCCCAGATAGACTTTTTTTACCATCTTGTCACGTACGATTTCTTCGGTTGTGCCATGCTTTAATATCTTGCCGTCGTGTAAAACATAACTGCGGTCGGTAATCCCCAGTGTTTCACGTACGTTGTGATCCGTTATAATAACGCCCAAACCGCGATTCTTTAACTGAGATACCAGACTGCGAATTTCGTTAACGGCAATCGGATCAATGCCCGCAAATGGTTCGTCCAGCAATATAAATTTCGGATTGTTCGCCAATGCACGCGCAATTTCAACACGACGACGCTCGCCCCCAGACAGGGCAGTCGCAGGACTGTGACGCAGACCGGATATGGAAAATTCGTCCAGTAATGAATCTAACTTCTTTTGGCGTTTCTTTTTGTCTGGTTCGACAACTTCTAGGATTGCCATTATGTTCTGCTCAACCGTAAGGCCACGAAAAACACTGTTTTCTTGGGGTAAGTATCCAATGTGTAATCTGGCACGTTGATAAAAAGGTAAATGTGTAATGTCTTGGGAATTTAAAAATATTTGACCGCCTGTTGCAGATAACTGACCCGTAATGCAATAAAAGGCCGTCGTCTTGCCAGCACCGTTCGGCCCCAACAGACCAACAGATTCACCCTGGCGCGCAATCAAAGATATGTCTTTTAAAACCATACGCTTGCCATAGGTTTTTGATAAGTGTTCAATACGTAAAACAGACTGTTTCATAATGTTATCACCAATTGTTTTGTTCTGACTTTGTCGCCATTGCTGGAATTAACGCGCACGTTCCCATTCAATGTTATCGTTTTGTTCTTGCGATTAAATTGCCCAGTGTCCGCAGTTATGTTGTCAACAATCTTGGTGCCATCGCTGGTGCGACTGACGGTGCCAGATATGTTTTCCATAAATATTATATGTGGTGTCGCATATTCTTGGTACCCAACGCGTGCGCGAATTTTAAATGGTTCGCCGTTCTTGTCTGTGCCAACAAATGATGCGCCAGACATCTTGAACTGATTTGCAACAATGTCTGTCATGTTTATCGCAGATATCGGTGTCCATAACAGCTGTTTCGTAAATAACGACCCGGCAACCAAGGCCGCAACCATTACCAAGCCCCAGCCCGTAAAGAAAAATTGCCACAGTCGCTTTAGCCGGCGATGTTTGCTGAATATAATAAAACTGCGTTTGTCTGCTTGCATACCGCCACTTTAGCGCGCTTGAATCCAAAATGCAATTTTTATATTTGTCTGTGTGATTTTTTATGATATAATTAAACCTAAAGAGAGATGAGAAAAGTTTTACTGATATTTGTCGGATTTTTTGTCGCTGCACAGCAATGTGCCAGTGCCGCTGTTACAATTAAAAAAGCAGCACCCGTCGCAACAAAGCAAACGTCGGTCAAAGATACCGGCGCCAGTCTGTTGCCGTCTGTGTTAAATCTGGTCAGTGGGGTGCAACAGTTAAGCCAAAAACAAAAGGCGCTAACGGATGATTGTATACCAACGTCCCAAGAAATAACTTGGGTTAACAATATGGTCAAAGAATGGGCAAAAACAGGCGATACTAATTCTGATGATGTGGAAAAGGCAATGGATGGCATGGAACGCTGTTCGTCGGCAAACGGCGGATACGAAGCGTCTGTGCGTATGGCGGCTGATATCGACGATTATGAATTATGCTATGATTATTTCGATTCCAGTGCAGATAAGGGAACTGTGTGGCATATGTTTCCAAAGGCATCCAAGGCGTATTACTGTAAAGATGGCGAAGTGTCCAGTTGCAAAGAAAAAAATAGAGTCTATATGTCAAATATATATGATGTCTTTAATATGATTGACTTTTCAGAAAATGATTATACAACTTCAGAACTGACAATGGCGTCAAAGTTAATGGCAAAAATTGAAAATTGTTCCAATGCTAAAATTAGCGCAAAAAAGCGCGCAATGTGGGGCGAATTCTTGATGAGCTCTGTCGGCAGTGTCGGTCAAAAAACAAATACAGGAAATATTATGCAGGTCGTCCAAGGCGTTTCCGGCAGTGTCGGTAATGGCAGCGGATTTAGTGGCGCATTACAGTCTTTGAGTGGAATTGCCAATCAATTTATCCCACAATAAATTTTTTGATAAACTTTTATTCCCGTTTGTTATATATAATAATGCATTATGATTCTGGAATCTGATGGTGTTTTGTTGTCTTTGCGACCGTTTAATGAACGTGATGTAATCGCACGGATATTTACGCGTGATTATGGCGTGTTGGTCGGTATGTTAAAGGGCGCAATTGTTGCAAAGAAAAATAAACCAATCGTCGGACAATGGGGCAATGTGTCTTGGAATGCCAGATTGGATTCACAACTGGGGGTGTTTCATTGGGCGCCAGAAAAAAATCTGGCCGCGGATTTAATGGCCTCTTATGACAAGTTAATGTTTATGAATGCTGCGTTTGAAATGCTGGGGGTGTTGTTGCCAGAACGTGAAAGTTATCAGGCTTTGTATCAGAAAACACTTGAAATGATGGCAGGGTTGGCGGAAAAAACAGTTGATGAATATCTGGGGTGGGAAATCTGCTTGCTGCGCGAATTAGGGTATGCAATGGATTTAACGCGTTGTTCTGGGTGCGGTAAATGCGAAAATTTACATTATATATCACCACGTACAGCACGTGCTGTGTGCGATACGTGCGCCCAACCATATTTAGATAAACTGTATAAAATGCCTGTGAATCTGGATGTTACGTACCGATTCTTGGAAAATATTTGCGCACAACAAGGTGTTAAAATCCCGTACAGCAGATGTGTGCTAAAAAAATAATCTGAATAATATTTATTCCTTGTTATTTTGTTTTTTGTTTGCTATGTTTATCTCGTTCAACAGACAAAGGAGAAAAAATATGACTTGGACAATTTTGGTACTGATTTTAGGTATCGCATTGTACGTTTTCAGTGGTGTCATAGTAAAAGAAAAAAATGCTAAGAAACCATCTGTTGCTGCAATGTATGCAAGAAAAGTTGTGAATGTAATCGCGGCTTTGTTAATGGCAGGTGCTGTATGCCGTCTGTATATGCCAATCTATTTGGTTCATACAAATCCAGACATCTTGCCAGAAATGATTACTGCAATGCAGGAAAAAGAAGCCGAAGCGAAAAATAAAGCTGTTCGTGAATATGTTCGCAATAATGCTGATGTTATGACTGCAGATGCACCAATCTTGGGTAACCCAGAAGCAAAGAAAACAATCTATGTTTGGACAGCTGCTTCTTGTGGTTATTGCCGTCGTGTACATGGCGAACTGGAACGCGTATTGGCAGATCGTGATGATGTGAAAGTTGTTATTAAAAACTTCTCTATCCATGGCGTTAACTCTGATGGCCCAGCACGTGCAATGATTGCTGCAAAAATCCAAGATAATGCAAAAGCAGCAAAATTTGTTGATATGATTATGACACGTGAATATCGCCCAACAGAAAAAATCCAAGATCCAAAGAAATTGGCTGCTGCAATCGAAAAGAATGTTATGAAATTCGCAGAAGAAGCAGGCTTGGATGTGGAACAGCTGAAGAAAGATATGCAAGGCGAAGTGGTCGCACGTGAATTGGCAAATGTTCGTGATTTGGCAGAACGTTTCGATATCACAGGTACACCATTCTTGATTATCGGTGAAGAAGCGTTCCCAGGCGCAATCCCTGCGGCACAAATCAACGCAGCGTTGGATAAATAATAAAAAAATATTCCCCCGTTATCGGGGGATTTTTATGCTTGAAATAAATAGTGACATTATTTTTTTATGTCACTATTGCTTTTTTATCTATTTTTACTATATATATGATAAATTCGCGAATCGGGTTTTATTGTGATATAATTTCTAGGTAAAAGAGGTTTTGTGTTATGTCTTTAATACCAATGGTTATCGAAGAATCACCTCGTGGTGAACGTTCTTTTGATATTTACTCACGCTTGCTGCGTGACAGAATCGTTATTATAAGTGGGCCAATAGAAACAGCAATGGCAAATACGATTGTCGCACAGTTGTTGTTCTTGGAATCTGAAAATCCAAATGCAGATATTTCTGTCTATATCAACAGTCCTGGGGGGGATGTCGCCGCAGGTTGGGCAATTATGGATACAATGCATTATATTAAATCGCCGGTTTCAACAATTGGTATGGGCTTGGTCGCATCAATGGGATCTGTGCTGCTGGCGGCAGGTGATAAAGGAAAACGATTTGCGTTGCCAAATACCAGTATTATGATTCATCAACCTTTGGGTGGTTTTGAAGGGCAGGTTACAGATGTTGAAATTCGGTACAGAAAAATGCAACTGGCCAAAGATACTATGATTAAGCAAATGGCTGAATTTACTGGTCGCAGCGAAAAAGAACTGTTCGATGCAATGGAACGTGATAATTGGATGACGGCAGTTCAGGCCAAAGAATTCGGCTTGATTGACCAGGTTTTAGAACGTAAATAATCATATATGTGTAGGAATTTGTAATATGAGCGACGATAAAACACCAAAAACGGAAAATAATCATCAGTTTTGCAGCTTTTGCGGCAAGGCTGTGTACGAAGTAAAAAAGTTGGTCAGTGGACGTAATGTCTGTATTTGCGATGAATGTATCAATCTGTGTAATGATATTATGGCGGATGATAATCGTCGTGAAATCAGCAAAGATGCGGCAAAAATACCAACGCCGTCGCAAATATATGCGTTCTTGAATGAATATGTTATCGGGCAAGATGTTGCAAAACGTACCTTGGCGGTGGCGGTGTATAATCACTTTAAGCGTCACAGTGTTGCGGCGTCCGCTGATGTTGAAATACAAAAATCAAATGTTTTATTAATTGGTTCAACTGGTACAGGTAAGACTTTGATTGCCCAGACTTTGGCGCGAATCTTGGATGTACCGTTCGCAATCGCAGATGCAACCACTTTGACAGAGGCCGGATATGTCGGTGATGATGTGGAAAGTGTTTTGACCAGATTGTTGCAAAATGCGAACTTTGATGTGGAACGCGCCAGTCGCGGAATTATATACATCGATGAAATTGATAAGATTTCTAGAAAATCAGAAAACCCATCTTTGACACGCGATGTCTCTGGCGAAGGTGTACAACAGGCATTGTTAAAACTTATCGAAGGTACAATCGCAAATGTCCCAGCAGGTGGCGCTGGCCGTAAACACCCAGGTGAGGCAACTGTTCAACTGGATACCAGCAAGATATTGTTCATTTGTGGCGGGGCATTCGATGGACTGAACAAGATTATTGGCAATCGTACCTATGAACGCCGCGGAATCGGTTTTTGTGCCCATGTTGAATCAAAACAAGAACGTGAAACTAAAAATTTCTTGGGTGATGTTGAACCCGAAGATTTGGTAAAGTTCGGTATTATCCCAGAATTAATTGGACGTTTGCCTGTTATTACAACGCTGCAGGAACTGGACGAAGACGCATTGGTAAAGATTTTAACAGAACCAAAGAATGCTGTTGTAAAGCAGTTTACGGCAATGTTGGGAATGGATAATGTTAAACTGACGATAACAGATGATGGTTTACGTGAAATCGCAAAGTTGGCTGTATCGCGTAAAACGGGTGCGCGCGGTTTGCGCAGTATCTTGGAAAATATATTAATGCAAACAATGTTTGATGCGCCTGATAAAACGGATTTGGCCGAAGTTGTTATTGATGCAGATGTTGTTACAGGGAAAAAAGCACCTGTTGAAATCTTGCATGAAGCTAAAAAAGCTGCATAGTAAAATGCCCCGTCGGGGCATTTTTATTTTTGATTACTTAGAAATTGGTTGTATGCGATAATCTTTTTTGATACCTGATTGTGTGCCCATTGATTACCGGATTGAGAGTGTACTGATTTATCTTTTGTTGTGCCGTATGCACAGATTTTATTGTCGGCGTCTTGGTATACAAATATTGGGCCACTGTTCATAATTGTCTTGTAATCAATGCCAGATATCTTGGATAATTTCTGAGCCAAGTTATATGTGCATGAAAATACAGGCAAGACTTTACAGTGACCCGCGTTGCGTATGTCTTTTTCATAGCCGTTGACCAAAGTGTATACTTTGTAACCAAAAGATGTATAGAAATTTTCAGCGCGTGCCAATGATATCAATGTTAATTTGTTGCTGAATAATGATGATGTTGCTTCGGCGGCCTGCAACAGCTGACGGCCAACGCCGTTGTGTTGGTATTCTGGTTCGATATATAAATGCTGAAGGTGGGCAAAACCATTTTCTTTCATCCCAATCGCGCACCCAATCATTTTGTTGTCATAATATGCGCCAAATGCAAACTTGAAGCCAGATTTAGATAATATCTTTTGTATGCTGGCCAAGGTCTGTTTGTGTTCTGCGTAATCAATCTGCCAATTATAATTATGACGCGATGCGTTCGTATATATGCGCATGAAATCATCCCAATAACCAACAGAATCGGGATTAAATACAGGAAAAATCGAAACGCCTTTTAACATATTTTATATATAGGACACAAATATATGTTTGTCAAGGTTGTTGCAGGTTTAATTCAAATTCTGGGAATTTATAATGTGTAGAATTTGGAATTGTAATCAGTTCGCGGGTACCAACCCAGCGTTGTGATAATGCAAATGGTACAACAGAATCTGATTCTGCAACATAATGTTTCTGGGGAATGTCGGGCAGGGTGGTTAAATCCAGCGATTTTGTTAATGGACTGTCACCAAAGTGGTTTGTCCAGTCACTGTGATTCAGTACGCCCGCAATGGTTATCCATTCTGTGATGTTTAATTTTGGGTAGTGTGTTATTATCAAGCCAGATATCATTGCACCACCAGAATATCCAATCAAAATAATTGGTCTGTCTTTGGCAATCGAATGAATTGCATATGCAATAGAATCAACGGCGGACTTGGAAAAGCGGGCGTCTGTCCAATCTGATATGTCGCATTGTGGGGTTTTGATGTATTGGCATGGGCGCGCAATATATACCACATTCGCAGATTTATCGCGTGCCATCATATCACGCATAAAAGTACTGTGTGGTGTTGGGTCTGGTGTTGGATATCCATACGCGTCAAAAGAATTCCCGTCGCCTTCGATGTATATGTGTACAGGTGATGTGGCGTCTGTCAGGCGACTGTACGTCATTATATCAAATGTACCCGTTTTTATAACAGATGATGTAATGTCTGGCGGCATAAACCAAGTGCTGGTAACGCAACCATATAACAGAACTGTAAATAATATACCAAATAGCTTTGCCATACTAATCACAGTGTATCGCGATGGGTTGAAAAAAGCAAAATAATTATACAAAAAACATTGTTGGACAAAAATATTTGACAAATTGTATTTTTTGGGTATAGTTGTTGCAAATAAATAATAAAAAGGACTAAAAAGATATGTCTGGTGATAAAAAAGTTAAGACATCTGCGCGTAGTGCGACAGATGCAAAAAAAGTAAATTCTGGATGGGCAAAAGTTCGCAATGTTATGAAAATGCCTGTACGTTATATTGCAAAGATATCCAAACAGTTTTGGAAATGGGTGTCTGGGGTAAATGTTGTTGCGATGACAAATATTACTTTGTTGGTTGCGATAATTGTCTTGTTTGTATCTTTGATTATGGATTTTGCAGGTTGCTGTAATAAAAATGTTGTTGTCGTCGTTCCACAAGAAGTCCCTGTTATGCAAAAACAAGAAACACGTCGCGTTGTCGCACGTACACCTGCAGTGCCAGTCGTACAAAATGCAAAAGATAAACAATTAAATGTTGTCCCAGTTAAAAAATCCGAAGTCGAAATCGCAAAACGTCATATCGCACGTCAGGAACATAAGTTGTCAGGCGATGTTATTATTGATAGTCGTGGCGCAGGTACTATGTTGCAACAAGGTACGATTGTTAATGGAAACTTGTACTTGCAAGATATGCATAAATACACACTGCCATGCGATGTACGCGTGAATGGTAATGTGTTCTTGCGTGATTTAGGGTTGTTACAATTCTGTGGCGATTTTACTATCACAGGTAATATTTATGTCAGCCCACGTTCTTCGTTTGGGCCAATCCCAAGAACAGCGCGTTTGGGTGGACGTGTCGTCCTGTAAAGATTTATTTCTCGTCAGTAAAAACAATATACGTCACAAGTTTTCATTTGTGACGTTTTTTATGTGCTTTTTTATTTCGCATATGTTATAATTGTGTCGTGTAAACACAAGAAAGGAAGAAAAATGTTTGAAAGAATATTAAATGTTCTGGCGAAAAATATGGGTTATACATTGCTGTTGGTTATCGCGCTGTTGTTGTTCGCGATATTTTCTGATGGCTTGGTTGCTGGGTTAATCACAGCGGTGTCAGCGTTGTTGGTATATGCATGTATTCGCGCACTGTATGCAGAATATAAAAAAATGCCCGCCAAGGCCGCAGGTGCAAAAAAAGTAAACGCAACTGTGAAAAAGAAATCAGCAAAGTAATTTTAAAACCGCCGTTTGGCGGTTTTTTAATATATTTTTATTTTTATCTTGTGCGTTTTGTGGTATAATTAGTATCACTATGAGAATGTCTAAGGTATTTTTTACGTCTATGTTTATGGGGTTGATGTCATTGCCTGCGCTGGCGGGGTGGCAGTATTCTGGTGTTTATATGGGCGATGGTTGGTACCAAGAAAATGGATCGCGGTTTGTGCTGTCGTTGCGCGGGGGTGCTGCGATTGGTATGGCAAAGATAGAAAATAAAGTAGGGGCGGTTGTAACACCATATATGATTTCCCCAGATGGGGCAACTGTCGCGCCGTTAACATATTGCGAAGCCACAGGTAATTGCAGCGGTTGGATTGATGCAGGTAACGCAAACTATGCAGATTTAAAGGCAGATAAAGATTTAGAAACGTTTTCATTCGCAGCGGGTTTTAGTGCGGGTCTTACTGTTCCAAATAAACCCCAGTGGCGTATTGAGGCCGGATGGGATCATATCGTAAAAAGTGATTATAATGCGTCGCCAATGTTTAAAGGTGATTTGGCATTGGTTGGTGGCAGCTGGTCAGAACAGATTGTTCTGCCAACAGAAAGTGGGTCTGTGAATTCGCATTTGACCACAGATGTATTTAGTATAATGGCATTTTATGATTTCTTTGACGGATTGCAAAAGCCTGTGGGACAGTTTATACCATATATCGGTGCCGGTATTGGGTATGCAGATACTAAAACCGTTTTGAATTTGTCTGATCCGTATGGCGATATCGCGTATCAGTTGGATTTGCAACAATATGGCGAAGTTGTCGAAAACGGCGGTATTTATTCAATTGAATTTTATCAGTCTGAACGTAACACAACAAATGTTGCAGGTCTGTTGGCGGCGGGCGCGTCTTATGGAATCACAGAAAAAATATTCTTGGATTTTGGCGCACGTTTGATGTATTTGCCACGTGTTAAATGGGGCTTGCAAAACAAAGATAATACAAAACAACGTGAATTCTTTAGTGCAGAAAATTTAATATATTTAAATTTGATGGCCGGTGTCAGATTTGAGTTTTAAAGGTTAACCGTCCGTTTGACGGTTTTTTATTTCCTTGCGCGATTTTAGTATATTCGTTATAATATTTGCGTCACATATAAAGTATGTGGTGAGGCTTCAAAACCTCTGAAAACGGTTGTCCACAATGGGCATAAAACAGATAAACTCCAACCTTTGGTTGGAGGGCGGTGAATACATTGAATAAGCCGCGCTATACCGTTTTATAGTTTTGAACCTCCAACCACTTTGAAAAATAGATTTCGGTGGTTTCTTTTTTAACACAAAAGAAAGGAAACGGGGGATGAGACTGTTTGTATTTTTAATTCTAATTTTCACATCATCGGCATCGGCTGCCAGTGTGGCATCTGTGCGTTACGTCGACGAATGCGTCGCGACCAAGGTCAGTAAACTGGAGGGTTCTGAAAACGAAATGGCTGGCACGTATAATGTTGTGGTCGGCAAAGGACATATGAATGTGCCAACACCTGACTTTCCAGAAATGACAGAAATAAGATAAAACAAAGGGGGGATTATGTTACGTAAGATTTTATTTGCGATTTTTGCAACAGTTTTTTCTGTCAATGCCAATGCGTGGATTCCATCTGATATGTCAAAGGATGGTCAAATTATAAACATCCGATACATTCACGAACTGGTAAGGCAAGAACATGGTGTGACCATTCCATATGCAGACGATCCGAACAAAGCCGCAAATATGAAATACTTGCTGACGATTGTAGATATGGTAAATGCGCACTTTAACGGGGATGGTTGGACGAATTATGGCAACGACCCAGAATACGCAACGCTTCAGGCGGCAAATACCGTCGCAGGCATATATTGCATTCGGAATTTAATTGAACGATATTATTTTACTGTTACAACGACGGCAGATACAACGGAGTTTGCGTTTAATCTGGGGGCGACAGGTGTGTTTCATGTCGATTGGGGAGACGGCACGCGTGATCACTTTTATAGGTATTATGCGAATGAAAAAACAGTGTCGCACACATATACAAAGGCCGGTGTTTATACAGTCAGAATTGCAGGATGTGCCACAGAGTACAATGGCACGACAATCAGTTTTAGAAACAATAAACAGTTGGCAGGGATTTCAGGTGGTTTGGGACGATTATTTCCGACGTTAAAAGATAAAAAAGACCCAACAAAACCAATGCAACCAAGTTTTTCGTATACTTTTGGGGGATGTACGAACTTAAGCGGTGAAATACCATCAGATTTGTTTACAGGTATTCATGGCCAACCCAGAGAAGGAATGTTCGATGGTACTTTTTATGGATGCGTGGGGTTGACTTATCTGCCGCCTGATTTGTTTTCTGGATTACGTGGTCTTCCAACCGATTATTTGTTTCGTAATACTTTTCGTAATTGTTCTGGGTTAACAGGTGTAATATCGGCCAGATTGTTTTCTGGAATAAAAAATGGAACAGCAATGTATTTGTTTAGCGGTACATTTGCAGGATGCAAAAAGTTGACAGCAATTGAAGATGGCTTGTTTGCGGGTATTACAGGTGAAGCACGAGAATCAATATTTATGGAAACTTTTAATGCGTCCGGCATAACCGAAATACCACCCGATTTATTCGCGGGCATATATGGTAAACCTGCTAAAAATATGTTTGCCAGAACTTTTATGTATTGTACGGATTTAGGTGGCACGATTCCATCGGGCTTGTTTGCGCGAATCACAGGAAATCCACAGTCGGGTATGTTCGACAGCACGTTCCGCGGATGCGCAAAATTAACTGGGGCAATCCCAGACGGTTTATTTGGCGATATTTATGGCGATTATGCCGCGAATATTTTTACATTCACTTTTGATGGATGCAAAAATTTAGGCACAGGAATAACCGAAGAAAATATGCCGCAATATATGCGGGACGGATACGCGGTACCGCCTGATTTGTTCGGCGGAATTAAAAACGCAGATGGCAAAATATTAGGTGGCAATCCAAAGACCATGATGTTTTATGGAACATTTCAAGCATGTAATAATTTGCAAGGTAAAATTCCAGAAACTTTGTTCGGTAAAATGTATGGGGATGCCGCATCGACTATGTTTGCCTTGACGTTTGGTGGATGTAGTGGATTGACAGGTAACATACCGCAAAATTTATTTGGATTTACTGGTTTTGATGATAAATATCTGAACGGTAATACTGCGACGTCAATGTTTGAAGGAACTTTTTCTGGATGTAGCGGATTAACAGGCAATATTCCCGCAAATTTGTTCGGTATAATGACAGGAGAACCAACCCAGAATATGTTTTCGAGCACCTTTCGTGGATGCAGCGGTCTGGATGGCATTATTGAAAATGCATTGTTTGGAAGTATAGATGGCGAACCCGCGGCTAAAATGTTTTTATCTACTTTTTCCGACTGTAGAAATTTGCGCGGCCCAATTCCAGCTGGTTTATTCGGTAAAATCAAAGGCGCGCCAAAACAGTATATGTTCCATTCAACATTTAATGAATGTAATAACTTGGATGGAAATATCCCAGAATATTTATTTGGTGATATTTATGGCGAATATGCAATCGGAATGTTTAACAGAGTGTTTTCTGGATGTAAGAAATTATCGGGAACAATTCCGCCAGATATATTTGGTGGTATCAAAAATGATGATGGTACAGTATTGGGTGGTGAACCTAAATCAGAAATGTTTGAGTATGCTTTTTCTGGCTGTGAAAGACTTGAAGGTTCGATACCAGACTTTTTATTCGGCGAAATGACAGGTGTTCCTGCAGAAAGGATGTTTGGCGCGACATTTTACCGTTGTTATCAGTTACAGGGTGTAATTCCACCAAATTTATTCGGTAATTTATCTGGTGATTTGCCGGTAAATGGGTATTCTTTTGATCATATGTTCGGCGGTTGTTCAAACTTAACGGGGCCGTCCGCCAGAATCAATGGGCGACCGTTATATGAAATATGGCCGGATGCAGTAAGTGCACAAGTGGGTGGAATGTACAGTGGTGCAACCAACCTTTCTGACTATGACCAGATACCAGCCGCGTGGAAATAAAAAAATGCCCAGTCGGGCATTTTTTATTCGTCCAAAGCAAGGATAAATATTCCGCGTGCGTTGGCTTGTTTTACCACCGCATCTTTATTTACAACAAAACACGTCTTGGTGTTTACAACAATCCCATTCAGTTTTGCATCTGCAACTGCATTAACCGTATCAACACCAATCGCAGGGATGTCGATTCGCAAGTCTTGATCGGGTTTTGTCATTTTCGCAAAAACACCACTAGATTTCTTTTTATTTGCGCGCATCGCAACAACGCGTTCCAACATCTTGGCAGTGCCTTCGGCTGCCTCTACTGCGATGACTTGTTTATCAACGACAACAGATGCACCAATGTCAGCACGACCAATGGTGTGGGAAACTTCGATGGCGCGGTCTAAATTCTTTTTATCTGTGGTATTGGGCTTTTTCTTGGTCTGAATGCCGGCCGTTTCAAATGTTAATTCAGGTGCCAAGTCTTGGGCGGCAACAACTTCGAATCCTTGTTTTTCCATAACTTTATTAAATGCAACTGCCATAGAATCATACCCCCGTTGATGTTTTAGTATCTTAAATAATGCGCGCAGTGTCCAAAAGTCAGGACGCAAGTCTGATAAATTTGGATGACCTAAGGCGCCAACAAATGTTACCTTGGTAATGCCCAGACGACGTACCGCACGAATTGCACGACCGCCACCGCCCAAGCGTATAACCATATCTGGATTTAAACGTGCGTCATAAAAATTACGCAGACCAATAACAAATACGTCCCAGCCCGCACGACGTAATGCGTCGCGTGTCAACATCGGCAAGTCCAATGCGCCCGCAACAATAGCAATACGTTTATCTGATTTTGCTTTCTTCATACTGGTATGGTACGAATAAATCAATCTGGAATCAAGATTCTTTTTGTGATAAAATTCAATTCAAACAAATATATGGGTGATAAATGAAGCAGTGTCCTTGGTTTGGAAAGTGTGGCGGTTGCAAGTATGATTTCACAGCTGATAATTATCGTGAATCTAAATTGACTGAATTGCCCAAGGTAAAGATAACTGATGCGCCAATTTGGATTCCGCATGGTGTGCGCAGACGGGCTGATTTTTGTTTCGCTGCGGGTATGTTCGGTTTTTTTGAGGCCAAGACTAAAAATATCATTCCTGTAACAAATTGCCCGAATTTAATGCCCCAGATTAATAAAATTCTGCCGGATTTGGCTGCGTTGCCTTGGAGTGGGGCGGGGTCTTGTTTGGTTACATTATGTGAAAATGGTATTGATATCGCGATAAATTCAAATGTTTCATTTGTAACGTCTGAATTTCGGACGGCGGTTCATCAGTTGCCTGTGTTGCGTGTGACTTGGAATGGCAAAGTTATTATGCAATCTGAAATCCCAATGGTAAGCTTTGGCGATAAAAGCGTGGAATATCCATCTGGTGCGTTTTTACAGCCCAGTGTCGTCAGTGCAGATGAAATGCGCGATTTGGTCTTGCGGTATACTGATGGGTACACGCGTGTTGCCGATTTATTCTGTGGGTTGGGAAATTTTACCTTTGCGACCAATGCAGATGGGTTCGATATTGTCGGAACAGGCCAAAAACGTGATTTATTTCGTCAGCCCTTGACGGTCAAGATGCTGAATAATTACGATTGTGTGATAATGGATCCACCGCGCGCAGGCGCAAATGCACAGTGTAAACAACTGGCGCGCAGTGATGTTTTGCGGATTATTTATATATCTTGTAATCCGGCCAGTTTTATATCTGATGCTAAGATACTGGCGAATGCGGGATTTGAGATAAAAGTTTCAATTCCAATCGATCAATTTTCTGGCAGTGCGCATTGGGAACTGTTTACAGTTTTAGATAAAGTAAAAAATACTTGATTTTTGTTAATAAATTGTCATAATTGGTGTCGTTCCTGCTGATGACATGGTGTTGTCAGCTGATATAAACCAAAGGAAATAAAATGGCTTATTATGAAAGCGTCTTGGTATTTCGTCAAGACTTGACCGAACCGCAGGTTAAAGAAAAAGCGGCTAAATACACTGAAATAATCAAAGAACTGGGTGGTGATGTTAAATCCACAGAATTCTGGGGTTTAAAGAACTTGGCATACGTCATTCGTAAAAACCGCAAGGCACATTATGTTATGCTGAATGTCGAATTGGACGGTGCGCAATTGAAAGAATTCGAACGTCGCGAACGTATCGATGAAGACGTTATTCGTTTCTTGAATGTTCGTGTTGAAGAATTGTCTACAACACCTTCTATTATGATGAAAAAGAACGCAGAGGAGGTAGAATAATGGCAGTTCGTGCAGCAATTTATCGTAAAAAATCTGACCCATTAAAGGGCAAGGTTATCGATTATAAAGATATTAAAACATTGTCTCATTTTATCACAGAACGTGGTAAAATTATACCAAGTCGTATCAGTGGTGTTTCTCAAAAAACACAACGCAAGTTGGCACAGGCAATTAAACGTGCGCGTCATTTGGGATTAATGCCATTTGTTCGCAACAACTTGGGCTAAGATTAATATTTGGGATTTATCCCTAACTTAAAAAACTAAGGACAGATAAAATGAAAGTTATTTTAACAGAAAAAATTACAAAACTGGGCAATATCGGCGACGCAGTCGAAGTAAAAACAGGTTTTGCACGTAACTATTTGTTGCCAAATGGCAAAGCAATGCGTTATACACGTGAAAATGTTGCTTTGTTCGAAGCACAAAAAGCAGAACTGACAGCACGTCAAGAAGCAGCGAAAAAATCAGCCGAAGCAAATGTTGATTCAGTTAAAAACGCAAAATTGTATATGATACGTCAGGCCGGTGATACAGGTCAATTGTATGGTTCTGTATCAACACGTGATATTGCACGTATGTTGAAAGAAGTTGCAAATGTTGCTGTTGAATCTGCACAAGTATTGTTGGGTGCACCAATTAAATCAATTGGCGTCTTTGATACACAAATCGCATTGCATCCAGATGTTATTGTGCCTGTTAAAATTTACGTTGCACAGTCACAAGACGAAATCGAAGCTTTGGTTTCCGGTAAAGTCTTAACACCAGAAGCAAAGAAAGTAGAAGAAGAAACAACAGAACAAGAAACTGATGCAGAAGAAGTTGCAGAAACAGAAACTGTTACAGAATAATTTTGTTGAAAGCAGAAAAAAATGCCCCATTGGGGCATTTTTTTATTGGTCTTGGATTACTTTTTTTAAAAACACCTTGCACGATTTTTTATATTGTTTATAATATTAGTGTCGCTGGGGCTTTCCAGTGATGAGGTGTCGAAACCTCTTCAGATGCGTTAAGGGAATGAAAATGGCGCGCTGTTTGGCGTGTTTTTTTTGTCCCGTATAAAGGAAAAACAACTCCTGACCGGTCGAAAGGTCAGGAGGGCTGTGAATATATTGAATAAGCACACAATTCATCTGATTGTTTCGAACCTCCTGACCACATTACGTATAAAAACGTGTGGTTTCTTTTTTAAATGCGAAAAAGAAAAAGGGGAGTATGAAAACAATTATTATATCTTTACTGTTTGTTGTGTGGGGCGGTGCGGCATACGCGATTGAAGATGGCCTGTTAAATATCACGACAAGCGCGGCACTGTGCCCATATGGACAATATCATTTAAATGGTAAATGCATAGAATACACCAGTCAAACTGCCCAAGATGGTTGCGATACAAATTATTATATGACCGTCGCAGATCAGGCGTCTTTTATGGCACTGTTTCCATATTCGCCAGTGTGTTTGGGTACATATACAGAATATGATTATGTTGCAGATACAAACAACAGTATTTCCCCATTATTTGTTGGGACGTTGTTGACCACCGGTGGCGCAGCATTGTGCGAGTACGGTTCTTATCATTTAAATGGCGAATGCATAGAATACACCAGTGAGGCTGCACGTAATTATTGTGATGCAGATTCTTATTTAACTGTCGCGGATCAGGCGTCTTTTATGGCACTGTTTCCATATACGCCAGTGTGCCTTGGGACATATACCCAATATAAATACGAACAAGAAGCGTTTAATGATATTTACCCATTATTTATCGGAACACTGTTAAGTACAGGGTCCGCGATTGGGGATTATGGCGTATTCCAAAAGATGTTTAACAGTAATTGTGATGTACATGGCGGGGAATATTACAGTATTGAATTGCCTGGGGTACCTGCGGGGGATCAGCCATTTTTACATCCTGTGATGGGTATGTGTGAC
>JAWPOC010000015.1:0-78766 GCA_033345235.1 Alphaproteobacteria bacterium
GAAACATCAGATGTTGGTGAGCCTGTTGGGAATAAAAAACCGTCATTCTTGTATTATATCTTGTTGTTATTGTTGATTGGTTTGTCTGTGTTTACGTTGTGGCTGTATCAGCAATCAATGAATGGTAATTTGCCAGAATTGGGCGCAAAAACTGAAATGGTAACCGCAGAACCTGTATTTGATGAAACACCTGCGCCATTGCCAGAACCGGTGGCGGTGCCTGTGATGGAAACTGTGGTTGAAACAATTGAAGAAATTGAACCAATTGTTGAACCGGAACCAGTTGTTGAACCAGAACCGGTAATCGAAGAAGAACCTGTGGTTGTCGAAGAAGAACCTGAATTTATACCAGAACCGGTATCCGCGATAAAGTCTTTGCGATATGTCGAAGAAGAACCAGAACCGGTTGTGTTGGAAACAGAAGAAGAAATCTTGGCCAAGAAACCTGCGTATGGTGTATCGCAAAATGAAAATATGTTTGTCGCAGCACCTGAATACGAAACAGAAAATGTTGAACAGGAAGTAATTGAAACATGTTCTGATGGAAATATGCCTGATGGCAATGGTTGTTGTGCTGGCGAAGTGTTTACGTATATGGATGATGGCACTTATGCGTGCTGTGTTGATGACACAGACAGCTGTTTTCCACCAATGTTTTAAATAAAATTGAAAGAATGCTGGACAATTCGTTATTTACAGTGTAAAATGGCGCTGCGGTTGGTGTTGTGGCATCAAGTGTATACGGTGAGATGATATGCAAGCAAGATACTGACGACGGTATTGTAAAATACAAGGCCCGAACCCTATTCCCAGTAACAAAGTCTTGTGTATTTTATTTCATTTGGTTTGCAGCACGTTACACCCGCAATAAAAATCCCCATTTCGGGGATTTTTTATTAGACGTTTGTTGATGCTGTTTTTATCTGTATTACACAAATTTAATTGTTGTTATGATAAAGATACAATAAAAAAACCGCCCAAAAAGGACGGTTTTTTGTTTCCAAAACAATATTAACGTTTTGAGAACTGTGTAGAACGACGTGCCTTGCGGTAACCGTAGTGTTTACGTTCAACAACACGACTGTCACGTGTCAAGAAGCCCGCAGACTTTAACGCAGCGCGTAATTCTGGTTCGATTTTTTCCAATGCTTTGGAAATACCATGTTTAACAGCACCGGCTTGACCTGACAGACCGCCACCTTCGACCATTGCAACAATGTCATATGCACTTTCGCGTTTTGTTACGGCGAATGGTTGTGCGATAATCATTTGCAATACTGCACGACGGAAATATTCAGATGCAGGTTTGCCATTAACAGTGATGTTGCCCTTGCCAGCCATCAAGTATACGCGTGCAACAGAATCTTTACGTTTACCCGTTGCGTATGTTGCGTTATTCAATTTCTGTGTTGCAACAGTTTCTTTTGCGGTGGCTGCTTTCTTTGCAGGGGCAGTCTTTTTAACTGTTTTTGTAGTTGTTTTCTTTGCTTCTGCCATTATTCGCCCCTTTTGTTTTTACGATTCAAGCTTGCAAAATCAATAACTTCTGGTTTTTGCGCTGTGTGTTTGTGTTCGCTGCCAGCATAAACATGCAATTTTGTCAGGCGTTGATTTGCCAATGCAACTGCTGTGCGGCGACCCATCATACGTTTTACCGCGTTGAATACCAATTTTTCTGGTTTTTCATCACGCATTTGACCCAATGTGCGAGATTTCAAAGAACCTGTCCACAAAGAGTGCCAAAAGAAACGGTCTTTGTCAGCCTTGTGACCAGACAATGCAACCTTGTCAGCATTGATGATAATTACATGATCACCACAATCCATATTTGGTGTCCATGTTGGTTTGTGTTTGCCACGCAAGATGTTCGCAGTATATGCCGCCAAACGTCCCAGCGTGCAATCAGTTGCGTCAATCAGATACCATTTGGTTTCTAATTCGCATTTTTTTAACGATTTTGTCGCTGTCATTTTATTTTACCCTTGGTTTTATAAATTAAAGCGACGTTATTATGACGCAACACACCAGAAATGTCAAGAAAAATCAATATGGTATCATTATACCGTATGGCTGGCGATATAAAAACGCCCGTCTGGGCGTTTGTTGTTATATCGGCAGTATTATCTTTACGCGCAGGCCACCCATGTCGCTGTTTTCCAAGAATATTTGGCCGCCATGGTTTTCGATAACTGTTTGCGCGATAGATAATCCCAATCCTGTGCCGCCTGTGTTTGTGCCACGTGCATCGTCCAGACGCACAAATGGGCGCATCGCGTCTTTCTTGCGGTCGTCTGGGATGCCGATACCATCGTCTTCGATAAGTATAACGATATGTTCATCAGTGTCCTGTTCAGTAATTTTTATCGTCTTTTTTGCGTATCTGGCGGCGTTTTCGATAATGTTACTAAATGCGCGTGCCAACGCCATTGGGCGGGCATAAAACTGTACAGGCGTATCAGGAAAGTCTGTAACAATTTTCTTGTCTGGAGCTGCGTCGCGGGCAATACGTATCAGCATCGGTGGCAGTTCTGTGGCCTGCTCTATTTCTGGGGATTCGCCACGTGCAAATGCCAGATAGCCATTTACCATTTCTGTCATTCTGTCGATGTCACGAATTAAGTTCTCGTTTGTTGCAGAATCCGTTTCTATCGCCAGACGCATACGTGTCAGTGGCGCTTTCAGGTCATGGCTGACCGCGTTCAGCATATCTGTACGCGTGCGGTTATATCTGTCCAGACGTTCCTTCATTGTAATCATAGATTTGGCGGCCTCTCTGATTTCTTTGGAACCTGTTGGGGTAAATCCAGGTGCGTCCAAGCCACGACCAAAACGACTGGCCGCGCGGGCAATACGACGAATGCTGCGAGTGTGCACAATAATAAACGGAGTAATTAATATAGATACAATTAAAAATGATCCAATTAACCATATTATAAATACTTCGGTACTGGTAGAATATATTCTGTACAAAGATGTTCCAAATGTCGCAATCTGGGAATCAGTGGTCGGAACATCAATAAATACCAAGCGTTTGTCGCGATCCATATAAATATCTGCAGATCTGGCCAAGCGTTTTGATAATTCGTATGCCAGTTTGCCGGTCTCGCGTGCGTCATTGTTATTGTTCTTTGGGCGATTTAATGATTTGTTAATACTGAAATTTATCCCGATGTCACGTGCCATCTGCTGGGCAATATCTGTTTGCTGTTTGTCGATAAATTTCGTCATCGTTGTGATTTCGCCAGCCAATGTGCGCGCCAAAGTATCATGAACGCGTGACCAATGGTTCCCAAAAAAGGCATTTGCAACAATCACTTGGGCAATAACCAGTGGTAATAAAATCATCAGAATTGTTCGCCATAAAAAACTGCGTGGTATTAGTCTCATCTATTTTTCACCATTGTTGTTGTCAGAAGACGTGTTTAAATCAATCAATTTATAACCTTGTCCCCGAACTGTTATTATGTCTATGTTTGATAGTACTATATTTATTTTGTTGCGCAAGCGTTTTGCGACCATCGGTGATGCAGGCACAACGTTCCCAATTGGGCTGATTAAATTTTGTAATAATTTCTTTTCTTCGCAAGATAAAGCCAAAGGTACAGGAGTGTTTGACGTTGTTACAAAGAATTCATTATTCATAAACAGCAGGCCGTTTGGTGTAAGTAATCCTTTTGAAGTGTCTGCTGGGATTATGTTGTTTAGTCTTAAAACAAGTTCACGCATCTGAAATGGTTTTGCCAGATAATCGTTCGCACCACAAGATAATCCATCAATTGTGTTGTCTGAACCAGACATCGCGGTCAACATCAATACAGGGGTTTTATTGCCAGAATTACGCAGATTCTTAAGAAATGTTAGGCCGTCCATACCTGTCATCATACGATCTAATATAATCGCATCGACAGAAATTCTGGCTAATACTTCATTGGCGTTTTCAGCAGATGATGCTGTTATTACGTGAAAGTTATCTGTACGTAATCCTTTGGCCAGCGCACCACGCAGCATTTCATCATCATCGACAATTAAAACAGTTCTTTTCATACTTGTTTTATGTGACTTTATCTTCTTAGTGGTTCAACGGCGTATTCGCCAGGTTGGATTGTTTGCATTCCGACATCTAAATCGCCATTGGCAATTGCGCGAAATTGCATGCTGCCGGTTGCAAATTCAGTTTTGAACAGTGCGTACCCTGTTGCGCCACCTGTGGTTGGCCCCTGCATCCCCAAAGAATAATAGCCACCCAAGATGCCATAGTCCAAGTCAATATAATCAATACTTAATATCAATGAAATACTGCTGATGCCGTCACTGGTCATATTGCATGCGAATTCGCGATTGGATAATAAGGCTTCGGAATTTACAGGTACAACAATATCCATAATTGTTGGTTCACACTTACGCTCAATACCGTTAACCAAGAATTCATATGTCATACCAACTGTTGCCTTTGACAGGCCGGTTGAAACACTGACCTGAGAAATTGTTGCTTTTGGGATTTTGACCATCGCGTTGGCAATGCCACTGCGAACTGGAAAAGACAGACCTGATTGCAAGCAATCGCGTGAGAATGGATCTGCTTCGCAGATAAATACGCGTGAATGCGCATTCATCATAAACATATTAGACAGACTGTTGAATAAAAATGTACGTGTAATGCGGTCGTTTAAACGAGTGCAACCAAAATTACGGCAAATAATCATTGGACGATCTGCAAACATAACCCCAGGATGCGCCTCAGATTCCATTTTGCGGACATCTTCGATATTTAAGTCATAATTAAAGCTGTCGTCACGTGACATAAATTCAGATTCAGGAATAAAATTCGGGTCGTCTGGGTACGCATAGTATGATTGTACAGGTGTTTCTGTGTAAATGGTTTGCGTTTCTTGATATATCATATCTTGTGCATAGACAGAAAATCCGCAGAATATCGCGAAAAATGGAATGTAAATCTTTCTTAACATGGTATGACCTTTGGTTCTCTCGATTGAATCTTAGAACATTTTTGATAATTGTGTCAAAACAAAAATATTTTTATTGAAATTTGGTTGCGGTTTGTTTTAACGTATAATATATAAAATGAGAAAAGAAAGGTTCTAGAATGGTTGATATTGTTATTTCTAGTGATGCAGGAAAATTGCACGCAGTATATCATAAGTCTGCACAAGAAGCAGCGCCTTTGGCGGTTATATTGTCCGGAAATCCACGACAAAAGTATCATATGAATGATCGGGTGTCGTATGCGATGTTTCGTGCGTTTATGGATATCGGTTTTTCTGTTATTCGTTTTAATTATCGTGGTGTTGGTGACTCTGATGGGGTAATTGGAACAACATCTGAAAATATGTTGGATATCGCAACAGTTATCGATTGGATTCAAAATCATAATGAAGATAGTGATAAAATCTGGCTGGCTGGACATCAGTTGGGTGCGTGGTATGTCTTGCAGGCGATGATGCGTAGGCCAGAAGTATCTGGGTTCGCATTGGTGTCGCCTGATGTGTCTATATCAGATTATGCGTTTTTATCGCCACGTCCAAATCGCGGGTTGTTGTTACAAGGTGGCGCAGAAGCAGACGATGCAAGAGCGTATGCAACACATTTAACACAAATTCTGAAAAAACAGGCGCAAATTGACTTGGAAACAATTCGGGTCAAAGGTGCAGATGCAATGTTTAGTCAACCGTCTGATTTGCGCCAGATGTATAATGATTTAAAAGCCTATGTCGGGCGCGAAAATGCAGAAGATAAGTTGTTGTAACAGTTATGATGAATAAAGAACGTTTCTTGGATGCGAATATAACAGATGATATAAGTGCGTCAATTCGTCCACGTACATTGGCAGATTTTATTGGACATGATGCGTTAAAGCAAAATTTGTCTGTTTTTGTATCTGGTGCGCGTGGGCGTGGCGAAGCAATGGATCATGTTTTGTTGTATGGCCCCCCAGGATTGGGAAAAACTACCTTGGCACATATCGTTGCGAATGAATTGGGGACGAATTTTCGGGCAACTGCGGCGCCAATGCTGACTAAACAAGGTGATTTGGCGGCTATATTGACCGCGTTAGAGCCGATGGATGTTTTGTTTATTGATGAAATTCATCGTTTGCCAACCGCAATTGAAGAAGTCTTGTATTCCGCGATGGAGGATTTTAAGTTAGATATTATGTTGGGCGAAGGCCCCAGTGCAAAAAGTGTACGAATTGACCTGCCCCCGTTTACTTTGGTTGGGGCAACGACACGTACGGGTTTGTTGTCAAATCCATTACGTGACAGATTTGGAATTGATTTGCGTTTAACGTTCTATTCGCCCGAAGATTTGGCAAAAATTATTATGCGCAGCGCAAATATTTTGGGAATGCCAATTGATGCAGATGGCGCATTAATGCTGGCGCAATCGTCACGTGGAACACCCCGTATTGCAAACAGATTATTAAAACGTGCGCGGGATTTTGCAGCGGTTTTGGGTAAAGAACAAATTACAGCAGATACGATAAAAACTACGTTATATCAATTGCATATCGATGAATGTGGGTTGGATGAAATCGATCGTGAATATATGAATATGATTATAAAGCATTATGCTGGTGGGCCGGTTGGAATTGAAAATTTATCTGCTGCCCTGTCGGAACCCAGTGATACAATCGAAGATGTTATAGAGCCTTATTTGATGCAGCTGGGCTTTATTCAGCGTACCCCACGTGGCCGTATTGTAACAGATGCAGGCTATCGGCATTTGGGGTTGGAAAAGTAAAGGAGATTAAAGGTGGCAGGTGTTAGTTTGTCTGGATTGCAGATGGATGCTGACTTATATAATCGTGTTGTTACTGCGTATAAGAACGGGAATAAGAATGAGTTGATACGATTTGTCCTAGAACAATATAATTGGTCAATGTGCTTGTCGCGTCAGTTCGAAGATGTTATACCATATAATCAATCTAGGCGGATGACAGTTTTGTATATCACGTTGGCAAAAATTGCCAATGCAGTCACAGGTAAAGGTGAATATAATCTGTTTGATACGCGCCCAAACACTGTTATTGGTCACAAGGGGTGGTATGTTCGAGATTACATACTAAAGGATGTTGTGGAAAAAGTAATGCCGGAATTCAATAATGTGCGACAAATGTTTGACAGAGGACAAAGTTTTATGTCGCCAGAATATGGGGTGGTACAGTCTGTTATTACTGCTCAAGATTTGCGTATGTGGACTGAGGTATATAAACAAGGGAACTTTGGTCATAAAGATACAACAGCAAATAGTTATTTTGCAGATGCACAGCAGGTGTTTAGTAATATTGTGCTGGGGCGTTCAATAGTGCTGTTGACAAATGATACTTTGCAGGCGTTAAAAGATTTTACAAGTATTTTTGCTGACGAGAAAAGCCCGATGTATAAACCAGAGTATAAAAAGACAATAAATGAGGCAGTACGTATTGTTAATCAGGACATCATTGAATTAAATAAAGTGTTGCAAAAAACAGCTGATAGATGATGTGGTTAGAAAAGTAATTACTATGAAAAATATTGTCGATTTCTTTGAAATTGCAGAAAAATTAGAGTGCGAATATCGCCTGACACGAATGAGTAATGGCGCGCCACAGGCGGTCGCGTCGCATTCGTGGAATATGGCGATGATGGCGATGGTGTTAAAACCATATTTGAAAAATCCAGTTAATATGGAACGTGTGTATGAGTTGTGCTTGTTGCATGATTTGCCAGAGGCAATAGCGCACGACGTGCCGCTGCATGAACAGACGGATGCTGTACGTGCACAGAAACACGCGGATGAAAGTGCCGCAATTGGGCAGATTGTGGATTTATTAAAAAGTGATGAAATTCGCGCACGATATGATGAATATGATATGCGCAAAAGCTATGAATCGAAACTGGTCAAGGCGTTGGATGTTCTGGATACGGCGGTTCAACATATGTGTACCAGAGATATGTCATATATTGGTGAATATGCAGATAATTTCTATTGGAAAATGTTTTTTAGTAATGGCTTTGCCGATGTTTTTGATTTTGAGCCGGTTGTACGTGGTGTCTTTGATGTTATTAAACAGCGTGTCGCAGACAGGTTAAAACATGAATTAAATATAGATGCAGGGGATTTTATAAAATGAAAATTCATAAATTTCCTTTTACAATTGCATATGCTGATACAGATGCCGAAGGTATCGTGTATCATGCGCGATATTTAGAAATCGCAGAACGGGCACGAATGAATTGGTTGCGTGGAAAAACGAAGTTTGGTGATGATATTGGCTTTGTTGTTCGTGAACTGAATGTAAAGTATTTACAACCACTTAAAGTTGCAAATGAATGTATTGTGGAAACTTGTATAGTGGACTCTGGAAATGCGATTGTAAAAATAGAACAAAAAATTATAAAAGATGATGTAATTTGTGCTATAATAAATCTCAAGGTTGCGTATTTGGGTGCTGATATGCGTCCAAAACAAATACCACAGGATTTAATTAATGAACTGATTTAAAAAAAGGAAGGGAAAGGATGGAAAATAATTTTTCAATGTTGAATTTGTTCGCTAGTGATTTGATGACAACGTTTGTGTCAGTAGTCTTGGTTGTTTTTAGTATTTTGTCTTGGGCGATAATTGTTGAAAAAATTCGCTTGTGGCGCATGGTAAAGCGTAATCCGGTTGTTATTAATGTTGGCGAAAATTTAGATACGGTTGCAGATAGAAAAATTAAACCTTTTGACAAGAATTTGTGGTTTTTGTCTATGGTTGCGTATATTTCTCCTTTTATCGGTTTGTTTGGAACTGTGTGGGGGGTTATGGATTCTTTTGCAGCGATTGGTGTTAATCAGTCGGTCAGTATCGGTGTTATTGCCCCAGGGTTGGCAGTCGCGTTAGGTACAACTGCGTTGGGATTGATTGCTGCGATACCGGCTGCGGTGGCACATCAAGTCTTTGCCAAGAAATCAGACGATTTGTACGATGAACTGGTGTCTGAATGTCGTGAAAGAAAACATAATTAATGGGGGAATATATGTCCAGATTTAGACGCAGACAATCAGATGGCGGAATTCAATTAACACCTATGATTGATGTAATGACGGTGTTGTTGGCAGTGTTTATGGTCACAACGCCAATGATGACCACAGGAATTGATTTAGAGTTGCCGCGCGCGGGCGTTTCTGCAATGACAGGCGCAGATCACGCAATTCAAATCAGTGTGGATTCTCGTGGAAATTATTATTTGTCTGAAACGCGTTTGTCACGTGATGAAATTGTAAAACGTGCAATCGCTATGCGTGGGGAAAATCCAAACTT
The DNA here is from genome assembly GCA_033345235.1 of Alphaproteobacteria bacterium. Taxonomy (GTDB): domain Bacteria; phylum Pseudomonadota; class Alphaproteobacteria; order Rs-D84; family Rs-D84; genus Enterousia. Next base: position 9,304 of record JAWPOC010000015.1, read on the forward strand.
GACCATTATGATAAGTGGCGATACACAGGCTGATTATGGCGCTGTTATGGCAATGATGGGTAAATTAAAAGATGTCGGATTCCAGAAAGTTGGATTGCGTACTCAGCCGGAGTAAGATATGGCAAATAAGTGGTGGCGACAATTTTTTGCTGAAAATTTACTGATGTCTGTTTGTGGACATTTATTGCTGTTGGCGGTGTTTGTTACATCTGTGGCGGTGTTTGTTGAACGTGCAAAGTTGGTTGCACCGGATAGAATTCAAATTATCGAAATTGATTTGGATAATGTTGTTGTTTCCGGAGATGAAACAAAATTGTATAATGTGTCCGTACCAGAAGAAAAAAAGCCAGAGCCTAAAAAAATAGAAAAAAAGCCAGAACCAAAACCGGTTGAGCAAGAGCCAGAAAAAAAAGAGATAGATAAAACAACATTGGTCGAAGAAGAAAAAAAGCAACCCAAGGAAGAAAAAACAGAAGCTGAACCTGAAAAAAAGCCAGAACCGGCGCCAAAAAAACGTCAGGTAGTAAGGGTGAATCGTGAAGTTTTGTCTTTGGATCGTACGCTAAGTGTTTCTGTGGTTGATGCGTTACGTGTCGCGATGACGCGTTGTTGGAACATTGATACGACCAGACCTGATATCACAGATATTCGTGCAGTTGCACATTTGACATTGCGTAAAAATGGGACAATTGCGGATTTATGGTTTGAATCACAGGCGCGTGCGGATTCTGATCCTGCGTTCGCGTATGTTTTAGATACTATCAAGGCCGCAATTTCGGTGTGTCAGCCATTTCGTATGTTGCCAGAAAATCAGTTTGATTCATGGCGCAAGATTCAGTTAACTTTTTATCCAACCCAAGGAAAAGTTTTATAAAAAAGATGCGCCTGTTGGCGCATTTTTTGTGTTTAGAAAAACATGTAAGCCGGATTCTGTTCTGCCGTATCCCGTATACAAAGTATACCGAATTACGGTAGCAGGCATGATTAATCTGCATATTATATTACTATAGTATGTCAAGCCTTCTACCCGCCCCCCAGTTGGGACGCTTTATATGGGGGCCTATTTGAAGTTGCTGCACGTAGAGATTGCCCGTTTCACTCGAATTTAATCGTTTCGTCACTGTTGCTCTAATCGTCAGGTCACCCTGCCCGGTAGATTAGCCGGTACGTTGTCCCGCGCAGTCCGGACTTTCCTCCAGTTACAATAAAGTAACCAGCCATGCCCAGTTCTTCTAAGCTGGCGCTTATGATACCATATTTTTATCTTAATTCAACAGATTTTATCTGATTATTTTTCGCCCATGTGTTTCGCAGATGTCAGGGCGTGTCTTAGTGCTTGTTCTGCGATTTTTCTGATTTTTGGAGCAAATGTCCGCATATTCATTGTGTCTGCAACGGTATTACCGAAAATATGTGCGATATATTCAATTTGGGTGGGCGCAATAATGAAAATATCGCTGGTTATATTGTCTGGATTTAATAGATGTGTGGACTCTCTCATGACTTTATTCCCTTTGGATTTCATAAATAAATTATTTTTTTACTTGTTTAATGGTTTCGGTGTCATTATATCATAAAGTAACTTGACCGCAAGGTACAAAATTGCTATAAATCTTGTGATAAAACGAAGGAAGATGTGTAATGAAGAATATTATTGCTAAAATATTAGGGTCTGCAAATGATAGACTGGTAAAAAATTATAATAAAACTGTTTCTTTGATAAATGATTTAGAACCAAAATATCATGCGATGACAGATGAAGAATTGCGTAGTCAAACAGATGTTTTGCGCGCACGTTTGGCCGCAGGTGATTCAGAAAAAGATATTTTGCCAGACGCATTCGCTCTGGTACGCGAAGCATCTGTTCGTACGATTGGTTTGCGTCATTTTGATGTTCAGATGATTGGTGGTATGGTTTTGAATAATGGCCAGATTTCTGAAATGAAAACTGGTGAAGGAAAAACACTTGTCGCAACATTGGCACTGTATTTAAAGGCCTTGCATGGCAAAGGGGCACATTTGATTACGGTAAATGATTATTTGGCGGCACGTGACGCTCAATGGATGGGGAATATATATAAATTCTTGGGATTAACTGTCGGTGTTATTCAGCATGATATGACAGACGAAGAAAGACGTGCAGTTTATGCGTGCGATATTACATATGTGACTAATTCTGAATTAGGATTCGATTATCTGCGTGATAATATGAAATTCTCTAAGCAACAGCAGGTTTTGCGTCCATTCTTTTTCGCAATTGTCGACGAAGTAGATAGTATTTTGATTGACGAAGCGCGTACACCTCTTATTATCTCAGGCCCTGCCGAAGATACCAGTGAACTGTATAACAAAGTAGATGGCGTTGTTGCACAATTTACAGATGCTGATTTCAAAAAGGATGAAAAAGATAGACATGTTACGCTGACAGATGCAGGTGTAGATACGGCAACACGATTGCTGAAAGAAGCGGGGTTGTTGGTCGGTGACAATTTATATGCGTCTGAAAATGCGGCGTTGGTTATGCATATTCAGCAGTCTTTGTTGGCACATCATTTGTATCAAAAGAATGTGAACTATGTTGTGCGCAATGGTGAAATTATGATTGTGGATGAATTTACAGGACGTGTAATGTCTGGTCGCAGATTTGGCAAGGGATTGCATCAGGCAATCGAAGCCAAAGAACATGTTCGGGTTCAGCCTGAAAATCAGACTGTGTCCAGTATTTCGTATCAGAATTTGTTCCGTTTGTACCCTACTCTGTCTGGTATGACTGGGACTGCGATGACCGAAGCTGCAGAATTCGAAGAAATTTACAAGTTGCGCGTTGTGTCAATCCCAACAAATCGCTCTGTTGCACGTGTTGATCATCACGATGAAATATATAGAAATAAAGAAGAAAAGTACGACGCAATTTTAAAACAGATTTCTGATTGTGTTCAGCGTAAACAGCCTGTATTGGTTGGTACTGTTTCAATTGAAAAGTCCGAAGAATTGGCTGCGATTGTACGTAAAAAATTGGGAATTGATCCGGCGGTATTGAATGCAAAACATCATGAATCCGAAGCGAAAATCGTTGCACAGGCTGGTGCGCCTGGGGCCGTTACAATTGCAACAAATATGGCAGGACGTGGTACAGATATTAAATTGGGCGGTAATGCCGAAGAATTGATTGCAGAACTGGATGCAGATGCACCTGATTATGAAGATAAAAAGAAAGAAATCTATAGCAAGATAGAATCACAAAAGAAACAAGTCTTGGATGCAGGTGGTTTGTATGTTATCGGTACAGAACGCCATGAATCACGCCGTATTGATAATCAGTTGCGTGGACGTTCTGGACGTCAAGGTGACCCAGGTGATTCAAAGTTCTTTTTGGCGTTGGATGATGATTTAATGCGTATCTTTGGTGCGGCACGTCTGCAGGGAATGTTGACAACACTTGGGTTAAAAGCTGGTGAAGCAATTACCCATCCTTGGATTACCAAGGCGTTGGAAAAAGCGCAAAAACGTGTTGAAGCACGTTATTTCGAAGCACGTAAAGAATTGCTGAAATATGACGATGTTATGAATGAACAACGTGGCGTTATATATAAACAGCGTAATGACTTGATGGTATCCGAAGATTTAACCCCACTGGCGCATGAAATGATTGCGGATGTTGTGGAATTTATCTGTGAAAACAATATGCCAGAAAAGTCAACGCCTGCGGATTGGAATCTGAATGGAATTCATAATGCAATGATGCGCGTTTTTGCGTTGGATATCACAGATATCGAAAAATGGAAAACAGATGAAACAATTACAGAACGCAAGGCATTTGATACTTTGTTGGCGCTGGCAATGCGCAGACATTCTCATCAGGCAACAAAATATGGGGCTGAATTAATGCAGATGGCGTCTCGTCAGATGATGTTGGGTGCGTTGGATTCTGTGTGGAAAAAACATTTGCAACAGATGGATTATCTGCAGAGCGCAATCGGATTGCGTGGTTATGCCCAGAAAAATCCGCTGTATGAATACAAGCGCGAAGCCTTGGAATTGTTCAAGAACACAATAAATAACTTTAAAATTATGTCTGTGTCATATATTTGTCGGATGGAATTGACACGTGAAGATGTGGCTGCGACCGAAGCAGAACGTACAAAACATGATGAAAAGTTAAACCAAGCCGCTGGGATAGATGCGCGTCGTAATGCACCTTGCCCATGTGGGTCTGGACAGAAATTCAAACATTGTTGTGGTAAATTGCATTGATTTTAGTCAATGCAATTTATCGTGAGCTATTTGCTGAATAGTATAAGTTAAGTAAAGGGAAAAGGGTTTATGCAGCAGTTTGTTCATCTTCGTACTCATTCTAGGTTTTCCGTTGGGGCCAGTACGTTGACAATTAAAAATATTCCTGCGTTGTGCTTGGCGGCAGAAATGCCCGCATGTGCGTTGACAGATACAAATTTAATGTCTGGGTGCGCGGAATTTTCTGATGTTATGCCCAAAAATAAAGTACAGCCAATTATCGGAATTGAAATTTCTTTGAATCATCATAACGCAGATCCAAAGATTTTACGTTCATCTTCGCTGTCCAAGATTGTGTTGTTGGCGCAAAATCATACTGGTTATTTAAATTTATGTACGTTGAATCGTATAATGTATATGCGTACAGAAAATCATCATTTAGGGCCTTGTATTTCTTTTGATGAACTGGAACAAAATGCCGCAGGTTTAATATGTCTTTCTGGGGCGCATACTGGGCCGATTGGTATGGCATTGTTGAATAACCAAGAAGAACAAGCAGCGGCGTATGCTAAAAAGTTACAAAGTTTATTTGAAGACAGGTTTTACATCGAAATTCAAAGACATGGTTTAGAAGAAGAGATAAAAACAGAAGTCGGATTCTTGAAAATTGCACGTGATTTGAATATTCCTATTGTTGCAACGAATGATGTTTGTTTTGCAGCGGATACAGATTATGAATCTGCAGATGCGTTGGGGTGTGTCTTGGGACAGACCAAGGTCATTGACCCAGAACGTCCGCGTAAGTCTTCGGAACAGTATTTTAAATCATATCAACAGATGGCAGAAATCTTTTCGGATTTGCCCGAAGCAATTGAAAATACAGTAGTTATTTCAAAGCGTTGTGGTTTTATGGTGAATGTACATGAAAAACCTTTGTTGCCACGATTTGGCGATGATTTAGAAACAGAATGTCAAATGCTGCGTGATAATACCATGAACGGATTGAAACGCAGATTGGAACAGCATGGGATTACGGATACACAACCTTATTTTGAACAGGCGGAATTTGAACTGGGGGTTATTATTGGTATGGGATTCCCAGGGTATTTCTTGATTGTGGCGGATTATATTGATTGGTGCAGAAAAAATGATGTTTTGACTGGGCCTGGGCGTGGGTCTGGCGCTGGATCTATTGTGGCGTGGGCGTTGGGTATTACAAATGTCGATCCGTTAAAATATGGATTGTTGTTTGAGCGTTTTTTAAATCCAGATCGTATTTCTATGCCGGACTTTGACGTCGACTTTGAACCAACAGGGATTGAGCGGGTTTTGGCGTATATTTGTGATAAATATGGACATGATTCTGTATGTCGTATTATTACTTTTGGTAGTTTGCAGGCGCGTGGCGCGGTTCGTGATATTGGACGTGTATATGGATTGCCCTATTCTAAATCAGATAGATTATCAAAATTAATACCTCAAGACGCAAAAACTTTAAAAGATGCAGTCGGTATGTCCGCAGAAATTCAAGAAATATTAAATAACGATCAAGACTTGAACAAAGTTGTAACCGTTGCAGAAGAATTAGAAGGGGCTTTGCGAAATTTAGGCCAACATGCGTGTGGGGTCGTTATTGGCGATAGGCCGACAACTAAAATTGCGCCAGTGTATCGTGACCCTGCGAACCCGTTGCCTTCGTGTCAATTTGACGGGCATTATTTGGAAAGCGCGGGTTTGATTAAGTTCGACTTTTTGGGATTGGAAACACTGGTTGTTTTAAAGTATGCAACACGTTTAATTCAACAGACGCGCGGGATTAATATTGATTTGGATCAAATACCAACAGATGATATGAAAACTATGAAGCTGTGGCAGGCAGGCTTGACCGAAGGAATATTCCAGTTTGATGCCCCGTTTGTTCAGCAGACTTTACGCAAAATGCATCCGACCAGCTTTTTGGAAATATCTGCGTTGAATGCCTTAAATCGTCCTGGGCCAATTGCTTTTATTCCACAATTTATTGCGCGTATGCATGGCGAAGAAGAAATAGAATATGTTCATCCAAAGGCAGAACCAATCTTGAAAGAAACGTATGGTATTATCGTTTATCAAGAACAGGTTATGCAGCTGACGCGTGCCTTGGCGGGCTTTACACGTGGTCAATCTGATAACGTGCGTAAGGCGATGGGTAAAAAAATCATCAAAATGTTGGATGAACTGGAAGGTAAATTCTATGAAGGCTGTGAAAAAGAACAGACTTTGGATAGAGTGACAGCCAAGGATTTGTGGGAAAAGTTTAAAGAATTTGCAAAATATGCCTTTAATAAGTCGCACGCGATTGCGTATTCAATTGTTGCTAATCAGTGTGCGTACCTCAAGGCGAATTATACGCCAGAATTCTTAGCGGCTTCTATGTCCAGTAACTTGAATGATACAGATCAATTAGCGATATTTGTTGATGATGCCAAGACGAACTTTGGAATTCAAATTGTTGCGCCTGATATTAATCAAAGCGAGTCTTTGTTTACAGTGCGTGACGGTAAAATTATATACGGTCTGGCGGCGTTAAAAGGTGTCGGGACAGTTGCAACAGATGCAATCGTCGCAGAACGTAATGCAAATGGCCGATTTAAAAACTTAACCGATTTTGCAAAGCGATGTGCACCTATTATGAACAAGCGTATTTTGGAGGCTTTTGCGAAAACAGGTGTTTTGGATTCTTTGGAACCAAATCGTGCAAAAGTATATATGAATGCCGATGCGATATTGTCTTATGCGGCAAAATCACGTGATGGTTCAAATATGTTGTCTTTGTTCGCAAATACTGTCGAAGATGATGTTGCCGAAGATAGATTGCACAAGAATTTACCAGATACAACGCCTTGGACTTTTTCGCAACAACTAGAAAATGAATTGTCTGCATTGGGATTTTATATCTCGGCGCATCCATTGGATCAGTATAAACATTTAATTAAAAAGCATAATTTGACAACAAGTTCTGATTTAATTAAGGTCGGTGACCGCAAACCTGTACAGATTGCCGCGAATGTAAACTCTTTTGGGCGTCGCAGAACTAAAACTGGCAAGGAAATGATAACTATAAATGCGTCGGACAGTTTTGGAAATATTGATGCGGTTGCCTTTGGGGATGCTGCGATTGAGTTTGCTCAGATTTTATCTAATGACACTGTTGTTTTGATATCGGGCAAGTACTCTAATCGTGATGATCGTGTGTCGGTTTTTGTTGATTCTATTACGCCGTTATCAGAATGGGTGGCAAAAATCGCAAAAAAGTTAACTTTGGATATCAGGGATCAAGCCGTTTTACAAGATGTAAAAAAAGCATTGGTGGCGTTGCCTCGCGGGTATACTCGTGTTGAATTGGTGCTGCATGGGGCCGAAAAAGTCGCGACAGTGGCGTTACCAGGTGGGGTTGAGCTTGGAAAAACAACAGTCGCAGATTTAACTGCATTGGGCCTGCGGGCGGAGGTGGAATAATATGAAACATATACCTGTATTATTATCAAGTGTTTTAAAAGCATTGGGTGATATTGAAAATAAAACAATCATTGATTGTACTTTTGGGGCTGGGGGCTATTCAAAAGCTTTTTTGGCGCGTGGCGCAAAAGTAATCGCCTTTGACAGGGATCCAAATGTTGTGCCAGATGCCGAAAAGTTGGTGCAACAGTACGGTGATAAATTTCAGTTTTTTCAACAGCCTTTTTCCAATATTTCACAACTTGATTTAACTGTGGATGCGGTTGTGTTTGATCTTGGAATTTCTTCGATGCAGATTGACGTTGCTCAACGTGGTTTTTCATTTCGATTTGATGCCCCTCTGGATATGCGTATGGGCAGTAATGGTGTAACCGCGGCAGAATATATCGAAAATACAGATGTTGCAGAAATATCACGCATATTGCGTGAGTATAGTGATATAAAAATGTCTGGAATATTGGCGCGAATTATCAAAGACGCCCTGCCCAAGACTACGTTTGAATTACGTAACTTGATAAATAATCCACATGATTGGGCGCCTGTGTTCCAAGCCTTTCGTATCGCAGTTAATGACGAAATTGGTGAAATTGAACGCGCGATGGCCGCAGTACCGCGCTTGCTGAACGATGGTGGCAAGTGCTTGTGCGTGTCGTTTCATTCGTTGGAAGACCGAATTATTAAAAATATCTTTCGTGAATGGTCTACGCCTCCAGGGGATCCGCATTTGCCAACTGTTGTCGAAGCACCATTTGAATTAATGAAGGTGGTTGAACCTTCAGACAGTGAAATCGCACTTAATACTCGGGCACGTTCGGCGCATATGCGTGGGGTTATAAAAACATATTGACCGTTTTTTCGGTTTTTATGTAATATGAAAGAACAGGAGAATGTAAATCGATGAAGTTAAGGCGAGATAAAACTTTGCAGACCGCTGTTATGGACGCAGATGCCGCTAAGAAGGTAAATCCGTTGGATTTATCGTCGGATCAGGATTTGTCGATTGCGCTTATGAATTTGATTGCGATAGAACATATGTATTATGATTCAAAACAGGCGAAAAATTCTGTTGGGGCGATGGTGCATGATATTCGTACGCGTTTGATGTCGCGTATTGTGTCTGAACAGCACACAGATATATCGTTTAAGTTACTGAGAAAATCAATGGAATTAATCACAGATGGTATGCAGGCGATGGAAAGTGGGAAATCTGTGGCTGCTTATACTAAATTTGATGATGCGTATGGATTATATTCTTTGTTTTGGGGAATAAATATGGGGTTGACCAGTAAAGATGAAATTAACGCATTAGATGTTGAATTTTAGTATTGATTCACATCGGCAAAAAATGCTAAAATGACGAAAAGAGAGAAAAGAAAGTGAAAGGTCTTTTTGCAAATTTTTCTAAGATATTTGTTGCGTTTGCAATGTGCATTGGTGTGGACAGTGCATATGGTGCGGCGGCGGAAAATCCGCGTGCTTCTGTGGGAAATGTTGCGCGTGCGGCACGTTCTGATGCGCGTGTGACGTCGCGTGGCAATGGTGTGCTAACAAACGTTATTTCACGCAGTACGACGAATCGTTTGTCATCGGATGCAAAGCGGGACGCTGGTGTTTCGCGTGGCGCAATAACATCGCGTGCGGCGGCACAATCGCGGATTACGCATCGTGCGGCGACGAATAGTACACCTGTGGTGTCTAGCTCTGCCCGCGCGGCGGCGACGACTGGGGTCAAGGCGCGTGGTGCGGTAACTGCATCATCGGTACGCAGTGCGTTACCAGCCAATGCGGCTCAAAATGCGCGTGCGGCAACTGGCGGGGTTAAGATAAAAAAGGCAGGACTGGCACGTGCGGCATCGCGTGCAACGGCGGTCTTTACAGATATATCCAAGATTGGCGGTGGTTATGCCCAATGTCGCGAGGCGTATGCAACCTGTATGGATCAGTTTTGTGCAGGTGCAAATGATACATATCGTCGTTGTTATTGCAGTTCGCGTTATTCAGAATTTCGTGATATGGAATTGGCCTTTGATACGTCAAAGCAGCTGTTGCAACGTTTCGAAGATAATAATTTAAATGCTGTGGATAAAACAGCGGCCGAAGTTAATGCAATGTACACCGCAACAGTTGGTGAAGCGGCAATTAAAAATGACGTTAGTGGGGCCCAAGCCATGCTGACAGAGGTTGGCGATTTATTGGCGGGCAGAAAAAAGCCAGGTCAAGCCGAAGAAAAGAAAGAAAGCATTTACACCCCTGTTTCCGATGTGTTTAGTAATATGGAAGATTTGTGGGGCAGTACGGATTCATTCTTTGATTCAATGTCTGGTGCGGGTCAATCAAAAAGCCTGTCCGATATGGAAGGGACTGAATTATATGGTGAATCACATAAACAGTGCTTGGAATTGGTTGCGGAATCCTGTCAGAGTGAGGCTGTATTAAATATGGCGGTCAGTTCATATAATATAATGATTACTCAAGACTGTAATTTGTATGAAAAGAAGATAGATTCCCAACGCGAAGCATTGATGACAACTGTCCGTCAGGCGGAAAAATACCTGCGTGAGGCCAGATTAGAAGAATATCGTTCTCATAATTCTGCAGACGTGAACGAATGTATTGAAAAAGTTCGCGAAGCAATGAACGAAGATATGGCCTGTGGCGCGAATTATAATCGTTGTTTGGATTATACAGGAACATATATCAGCCCAACGACCGGTGAACCTGTTTTTTCACAGCGCTTGTTCAAATTAAATAGTTTGATTGAGTTAGATGGTGAAAGTATGGACGTTTTGGGGCAAAATTCAGAGTTTGATGCATTCTTGGATACCAAAAAGTCTTTTGCAACAACCGCGTTGGATTCTTGCCGTGATATTGCAGATACGGTTTGGACAGAATTTAAACGTAGTGCCCTGATTGAAATTGCCCAAGCACAAGATGAAAAACTGGAACAGGTAAAAGGTTCTTGTGTTGAAACAATTGCAGAATGTTACGATGAAAAATCTGGACAATTAAAAACAATTGGTGATGAAAGCAGTGCGAAATATACAGGCGCACTGTCCGCACGTACAGCCAGAGATCAATGTGCAGACAGGGTAACAGCTTGTGCAGCATTATATGGTGATACGGAAGCATGCGACTTTGATGGAAATGGTAAGTTGATTTCTGATCCAGCGAAAGGAAAGTGTGGTTTAAGTTCGCTGTTGGCGTATGTGGGGACGGTTGATGATATAAAGATTGCTGAAGGTTGCGCAAAAGGTATAACAAACTTTTTACAGAATTTATGTACACCAGACGTTGGTGATAAAGGATACCCATGGAACTGCCGTATGAAGGATCCGGGAAGTGTTCGTGCAGGCGACACAGCAAGTAACCCAGGACAAGTTGAAGGCTTAAATGGAACAATCGCGGAAAATCTGGTTGCGTTTGCTGTGGAAAATTGTGGCCTGCCAGATGAGTATACTAAAGATGCTTCACTGGCAAAATATTCAGATTTAGATACGGATATTCAGTTGCAGATAGAAGCGGCATTGGATGATTTAAAAACAGAAGTCGATATGCAGTTATATGACGCCTGCGCAGAGTTGGGGGGGTATTGGCAGGAGGGTAATGTAACAGGAGATGGCTTGAAAGGGTTTGAATCTGTTGTTGGGGATGTTGATGTGAACTGGGGAAAATGTATTGAAAATACAGCCAAAATTCTTTGTGAGGATAATAATTTAGGTCTGGAAACACCGGTTGCAACATATGATGCCGCAAGGGATGAGTGTGTATTTACAGATGAATGGTATAGCAACAAGTGTATCAATGTACTGGGCGGGTATTTTGAAAATGGTGTATGTTATTATTCTGGGACGTAAAGGGAAGTAGATAATGTTAAAAATAAAAGCATTTTTTGTTATTTTCTTAGGATTATATACTACAGCCGTTGTGGCAGTTGATAATAATATTGGTTGGAAGACCCAAGAGGATGTTAGTATGCATACGGCTGCTTGGGGAGGAGGAACATTTACTAATATGTGTGATATTTGGGATAAGGGCTTGAAAGAAACTATTTGTATAGGTGACGGGATTAAAAACTGTGGGACAGCAAGCCCAGATTGCGATAATAATACTTTAAAGGATTTTATTCAAGCACGTGATTATACAGATGAAGCTGCGGAGTTGATAGTCGCGGCTGTAGATGTAGATGCTAATTGTGCCCGTTTTTGCCCAATACAGGTAGAAGCAAAAAATAAGAAAAGGCAAGATGCGTGGCCAGAATATGTTATGCTAAGCGATCAATGTGTTTATATGTGTCGGGATGGTTTTGTGGGGGCGTCGCATGAGGGGAAATGTTATCCTGCGCCATTTACAAAAGAGTCTTATAATAATATAAAGCGGGTGGCGTCTGGTGGTGCGTATAATGAGTCTATGCCTTTGTTTGCTAGTGATGGTTTACAACAATGTGGTGTAAATCATCGTCAACGACATGATGTTATTTTGGGGATTGTTGGATGGTTGCCGTCAGGACATGGTGCCTTTGTGCAACAATTAGTTGTTCATGCCGCTCGTGACTGTTGGCCTGGATTAGTTTCATGGCCGAGCATATATCCAAAAGATGGGGCGCAACGTGTGTTGGTTTGTAAAGTTGGGTATCAGCCAAATTCAGGTGATACAGATTGTGTCGCGATTGATGAAGAAGCGTGCGCTTCTGCTGCATCTTGTGATGGATGGACATCTGGGTATGATCCAGAAAAACACTATTATCACGAAAAGGGTGATTGTTATGAATACAGATGTAAGGAGGCTGGTTTCGCATTTGTGTCAGATACAGATAGAACTTGTACACAATGTGTTAAAAATGCGCGGCAAGGTATAGATATGAACGGTTTGTGCGTAGAGTGTCCTGTTGGTAAAATTATCAAGGATGAAAAAATGGAAACTTTTGATTCTAAGAATGGTAATATCGAAGATGTTTGTGTTAATACAAGTAAGCTTACTAAGACAGATTTACAATATGGATCAGGAAAAACAAAAAGTACAGCTGGGGATTTAGACGAACAATGTTGGACCAAGGGCGATGCTGCTACGTATAAGACATGTGTCACAGGAACCTAGTCGGGCTCTGGTGATAATTCCTCTGGTGATAATCCGCAATAAAAAATCCCCGATTGGGGATTTTTTTGTGTATGTATTGTATTATTCTTGGCCGTTTAGGGCTTTTAACATTTTCATAATTGTAGCACGTTGAGCGTCGCTGGATAATTTCCAATATAAATTTATTAATTGTAACGATTCATTCTTGGCCAACGGATCGTCCACACTTTGGTCATTAACCATTACCTTTGGCAGGCGACCATTGCGCGGTGTGCGCTCTATGTGGCCCGGTAACCCAGAAAAGAAAAAAGATACAGGTGTTTGCAAGGCGGCACTTAGTTCAAATAATCTGGATGCAGATATACGGTTGTCGGCCGCTTCGTACTTTTGTATCTGTTGAAATGTAACGCCACAGATTTTTGCCAAATCTTTCTGAGACATCCCCAACATTACACGACGCAACTGCATACGATGGCCAATGTGTTCGTCAATCGCAGTTGGTGTATATGGTTTTCCACTCATAGCTTCTTCCCTTGGTATTAAGATATACTTCTTATTTTCGTTACTGAATTTATACAATTTTTCTTTTGTTTTTGCAATCAAAAAACAGTTGTGATAATATTATTTAGACTTTAACCCAAGGATTATCTATGAAAAGACCTGTTGTGTTGTGTATTATGGACGGCGTCGGCGTCAGATCAGAAAAAAAATATAATGCAATCGCAAATGCAAATATGCCCTATTTTGATACTTTGTTGCAAAATTGGCCGCATTCAGAACTGAATGCCAGCGGGATTTCAGTCGGGTTGCCGGATGGAACAATGGGTAATTCAGAGGTCGGACACATCACAATCGGCGCGGGGCGCGTTGTTAACCAATTCTTGCGCAGATTTCAAATCGAAAATTGGAATGAAAATAAAAATCTGAACGAATTTATCGCAGGTGTGAAAAAATCTGGCGGAATTGTACATGTCGCAGGACTGATGTCTGATGGACGTGTGCATTCAGATGTAAATGATATACTGACTATCGTAAAGTATATAATAAATTCTGGACTGCGTGTATGTATCCACTTTATCGCAGATGGTCGCGATACACCGCCAAAATCTGCCCAGAAATATGCTGATTTAATCCAGAAAAACCTGTCCGAATATTTTGCAGATGGACGTGCGTTCTGGGGAACTGTGTCTGGACGTTACTATGCGATGGATCGTAACCAAAATATGGACAGAACACAATTAGCAATTGATGCAATCGCAAATGCACAATCGCAATATCATGCCGGTTCAATTGATGATGCAATAAATATGGCGTACGCACGCGGCGAAACAGATGAATTTATATTGCCGACAATTATCGATGGCGATGTACCAATGACAAATAAAGACGGGTTCTTGTTCGGAAACTATCGCAGCGATCGCGCAAGACAAATTATGCGTGAAATATTGAAAACTGGTGCGCGGGTGCTGTGTTTCTCGCAATATGGCGAAGGATTAAATGAATACTGCCCTGCACTGTTGGATGATGAAGTTATCGAAAATACACTGGGGGATGTTTTGGCTGAAAATGGGTTGTCTCAATTACGTATCTCAGAAACAGAAAAGTATAATCATGTAACGTATTTCTTTGATGCAGAAAGAAATATTGACTTTCAAGCCGAAAAAAAGATTTTAGTGCCATCACCTGATGTGCCGACGTTTGATATGAAACCTGAAATGTCCGCAATTGAAATAACAGATGAACTGTTAAAGGTCTTGGCTGAATACGATGTTGTAATACTTAATTGGGCAAACGGTGATATGGTCGGACATACTGGAAATATGGAGGCTGCAATCAAAGCAATGGAAGTATTGGATGCCCAGTTGGCGCGTCTGGTGCCAGCAGTGTTGGAACTGGGTGGGGTTGTACTGATTACTGCAGATCATGGAAATGCAGAGCAAATGTGGGATAATAACAATAATGCACCTTGGACAGCACATACGACAAATCCTGTGAACTTTATTGTCGTTGGCGGCGATGTTCAAAGTGTCGCAAATGGCGGATTGGCTGATATTGCGCCAACAATGTTAAAGTTATTGGGAATCACACAACCAAAAGAAATGACAGGACACAGTTTAATATAAAATCGGCAAAATGCCGATTTTTTATTTCTTTCTGCGCAGTTTGAAAAAATCACGTAATAATTGTGCGGATTCAGTCGCAAATTCTGGTACTTGATGAACAGATGGTTTCCATAGGTGTGAATCTGTGTCATAAATTTTTGCATTTGATGTAATGCCCCCGCCCTTGTCATCTGTGGCTGCAAAATATATGTTCTTTATGCGGGCAAAAGATATAGCGGTTGCACACATCGCGCAAGGTTCCAGTGTTACGTATATGTCACAGTCGTCTAAAAATTTCTGCCCCAGTTTTTTGCAAGCGCGATTTATTGCCACGATTTCTGCGTGTAATGTTGGGTTTTTCTTTAACTGAACCTGATTTTCGCCGCGCGCAATAATTTTGCCGTCGCGCACAATAACAGCACCAATAGGCACATCTTCGTGAGAAAATGCGCGTCGGGCTAAAACAAAGGCTTGCG
The DNA here is from genome assembly GCA_033345235.1 of Alphaproteobacteria bacterium. Lineage (GTDB taxonomy): Bacteria > Pseudomonadota > Alphaproteobacteria > Rs-D84 > Rs-D84 > Enterousia. The sequence goes on from JAWPOC010000015.1 coordinate 24,686, forward strand.
TCATAAATTTCATATTGTATACTTTAATCTATGGATTCTAAATTGCAAATTATTTCTGGTATGTATCGCGGGCGAAAATTAGATTTGCCGCGTGGGGCAAGACCTACGCAAAATCGTGCTAGGGTTGCCTTGTTTAATATGCTGGAATCCGGAATTATTCAGCCAAATGAAAAAATAAAAGTTTGGGACGCGTTCGCAGGCAGTGGCGCGTTTGGTATTGAATGCCTGTCAAGATACCAAAATGCTGTTGCAATGTTCACAGATGTCGCGAATGACTCGATAAAAACAGTACGTGATAATTTAGCAAAAATCAATGTTGGTGCGCGTGCAAAAGTCTTGCAGAATGACGCAATAAACTCTGTTCAGGCGTTCGGGGCGGATGTTGATTTAGTGTTTTTAGACCCGCCGTACGCAATGCCAGAACTGGGACGTAGTTTTTTGCAAAAGTTCGGTAAAATCGCTAAAGATGGCGCGATTTTAATCTGGGAACAAGATATGCAAAATATGATGCAGCCAGATGAGAATGTTTGGGAAATTTTGCGCGATAAACAATATGGACGCGCACGATTTCTGATTTTGAGCAAGATTAGTAAATAAAACCCTTGATTTTTCAAAGTTTTTAAGTCATAATACGCCGGCGCAGCACCCTTGGAGGCTGCCGAAGTATAACAAAACAAATGCTATAAAAGGATTTAAAATGGCAATAAACTTGAATGCAGAAATTCGCGAACGTACCGGCAAGGGGGCCGCACGTAGCATCCGCAATAATAAAAATGTTCCTGCTGTTATTTACGGCGAAAAGAAAGCCCCTATCGCAATCGAATTGAATGGTCGTGAATTCGATATGTTGTTACAAACACCAGGTTTGCGGACTAAATTGTTCCAAATCAAAACAGCCGAAGGTACAGAAGATGCAATGCTGATGGATATTCAATATCATCCAGTAAGCGACGCAGTTGTTCACGCAGACTTTAAACGTATCGATGTTAAAAAGCCTGTTAACGTTGTTGTGCCTGTCGAAGTTGTTAATGCAGATATATCACGTGGTTTGAAATTGGGTGGTACATTGAACTTTGCAGTACGTAAAGTCGCATTGCGTGGCTTGGTTGATGTTATCCCAGAAAAAATCATTATTGATTTGGCGAATTTGACAATTGGTGACGTGGTTCACGGTACTGATTTAGTATTGCCAGCAGGTGTTGAACTGGGCTTGCATCAGGCAGAATTGGCATTCGCAATCATCGGTGGTAAAATGCCTGCCGAAGATGGTGCCGAAGCTGCAGCAGCTGCAAAAGCCGCAAAAAAATAATTTTTCGGTTATAAAAACGAAAAAAATCTTAACACCCCACGATGGGGTGTTTTTATTTAAGAAAATATGTCTGTTGCCTCTTGAAAAGATTTTTTGCATAACTATATGGAGGGTAAGCAAAAAAAAAATTAAGGAGTGAATATTATGGGAAAAGTTTTAGGTATCGATTTGGGTACAACTAATTCTGCCATGGCTTTTATGGACGGAAATGAACCAAAGATTATTGAAAATGCCGAAGGACAACGTACAACACCATCTGTGGTCGCGTTGACGTCAAGCGGTGAACAATTGGTCGGTATCACAGCCAAGAATCAAGCCGTAACAAATCCGGAAAATACCATCTATGAAATTAAACGTTTGATGGGCTTGCGTTTTGATAGCCCTGCGGTCAAAGAAATCGCAGCACGTGTGCCATATAAAATTGTCGCAGGTGATAATGGTGACGCATGGGTTGAAATGGATGGTAAAAAATATGCACCTTCTCAGATTTCTGCGATGATTTTGGCAAAACTGAAAAAAGATGCAGAAAGTTATCTGGGTGAACCAGTAACAGATGCTGTTATCACAGTGCCTGCATACTTTAATGATTCACAACGCCAAGCAACCAAAGACGCAGGTCGTATCGCAGGATTGAATGTTTTGCGTATTGTTAATGAACCAACTGCTGCGGCATTGGCATACGGTTTGGACAAAGGTAAAGACGGTATTATCGCTGTATATGACTTGGGTGGTGGTACATTTGACGTTTCTATCTTGGAAATCGTAGACGGTGTGTTCGAAGTTAAATCAACAAATGGTGATACTGCGTTGGGTGGTTCTGACTTTGACGCGCGTATTTTGGAACATCTGATTGCAGAATTTAAAGCACAGACAGGTATTGATTTGTCTGGCGATAAATTGGCTTTGCAACGTTTAAAAGAAGCTGCAGAAAAAGCGAAAATCGAATTGTCTTCAAAGACTTCAACAGATATCAATTTGCCTTTCTTGACAGCAGACGCAACTGGGCCAAAGCATTTCAATACAACGTTGACACGTGCAAAACTGGAATCGTTGGTTGCTGATTTGATTGAACGTACAATTGAACCTTGCAAAAAAGCCTTGAAAGATGCAGGTTTGGAAAAATCTCAGATTAACGAAGTTATCTTGGTTGGCGGTCAAACACGTATGCCAAAAGTTGCAGAAACTGTAAAAGAATTCTTTGGACGTGAACCACACAAAGGCGTTAACCCAGACGAAGTTGTTGGCATGGGTGCAGCTATTCAGGGTGGTGTATTAAAAGGCGATGTCAAAGATGTTTTGTTGTTGGATGTTACACCATTGTCTTTGGGTATTGAAACATTAGGCGGTGTCTTTACAAGATTGATTGACAGAAACACAACAATCCCAACTAAGAAATCCCAAGTGTTCAGTACAGCAGAAGATAATCAGTCCGCAGTGACAATTCGTGTGTTCCAAGGTGAACGTGATATGGCGGCTGATAATAAACTGTTGGGACAATTTAATCTGGAAGGTATTGCGCCTGCCCCACGTGGTATGCCACAAATTGAAGTGTCTTTTGATATTGACGCAAACGGTATTGTTCACGTATCTGCAAAAGATAAAGGTACAGGTAAAGAACAAATGATTTCAATTAAATCTGATGGCGGACTGTCCGAAGATGAAATCAAACGCATGGTTGATGAAGCCGCTGCAAATGCCGAAGCCGATAAAAAGAAACGTGAATTGGTCGAAGCAAAAAATACAGCGGAAACAGCAATCTTTACAATTGAAAAGTCTTTGAAAGAACATGGTGATAAAATCAGTGAAGATGAAAAGAAAGCAATTGAAGAAGCAAAACAGGCATTAAGTGATGAACTGGCCAAAGCTGATGCAACTGTTGAATCTTTGAAAGAAAAAACTGATGCGTTGTCAGAAAAAGCAATGAAATTAGGTGAAGCGGTTTATAAAGCAGCCCAAGCCGAACAAGCCGCATCAGATGGTGCCGAACCAAAGAAAAATGATGATGGCACAGTTGATGCAGACTTTTCTGAAAAGAAATAAAAAATTCCCCCAAATGGGGGATTTTTTAGTGGTGTGCCGTATAATATATTATTGGAAGTTTACTAACAATCTGTTGACAATTTATAAAAACTGTCTATAGTAATACTCGACAAGAGGTATTTATATGCGTGATGATTTACAAATAGCAAATCGGTCTTCTAACCCCAGAGAATCAGTTGTATTAAGTATAGAGCTGAGTGGTTTGCAAGTCATAGCCTATCCAACATTTTGTTTCAACTATGTCGCAACGCTCTATAATGAAAAATGGGGTGAATTTACATGTGAAGGATTGAGAGCGGCACAGGTTGCTGGATTAAAACAAGGTGATGTCGTTTTGTGTTATCGTACAAAAATGCGGTATTTGCCTGAAAATTACGTTTTCTATAGTTATAAACTTCTTAGCCAAGATCCCAGAATAGAAGAATTAAAGAGAAACTTTGTTGCAGAACAAAAAGCAAAGCAAAAACTATTGAAACAAGAGAAGACAAAATGACAGTTACAGAAGAAGTTAAATCTTTTTTGAAATATAATTTGTAATGTCAAAATGTAACAGATAACATGCTGTTAATGGCAAATCTGAAACTGGATGAATTAGATGTTTTTGATTTGATACATAAAAGAATATAGTTGACAATTGTTTGTTTAGTGTAGTATAATCATAGAAACTAATACAAGGATTGTACAATGGATGTAAAAAAAACAGTTAAAGATATCTTGGCACGTGAATATAACTTAAAGTCTGTGGAAGAATATATGGTATTTTCTACTGACTTAAGGTTTGGTGAAATGGACTTGCTTGGGCTTGCGTTGCTGTTGGATTACGAACTGGGGTATAGATTTCCACGTGAAATATCTGGTGAATATAGTGTAAGTTCCAATATGACAGTCGGTGATTTGATTAAAAAACTAGAGAGACATATTCGCATAACTCCTGTGGCTGGCTTATATAGTGTGGTTAAAGGTAATCCTGTATGTTGTTTGACAGATAAAAAATGTTCAAAATTATCAAAACAAGAAGTTGCTCAGAATAAGGGTTTAGATAATTTATGCGCACAACGTAAATGTGTGCTGGAATGTAATTTTCAAAGATTAAAACAATATACTAAATAAGGCTGATAAAATGACAATCGCAGGTGAAGTTAAACATTTTTTGAAACATAATTTAGGATGTCAAAATGTGACAGATAACATGCTGTTAAAGGCAAATTTGAAACTGGACGAATTAGATGTCTGTGAATTGATACATGCGATTGAATACCAATTTGGTATCTTTTTGCCAGATTCAATTGCAAAAGACTATGCCAAAGGTGTTGATTGCACAGTTGCTGAATTAATACAAAAAATAGAAAATGGCGCGACTAAAAATTTGGCTAAGACTGTGAATGTTCAACCACAAAATAAATTGCAATCTGTTAAAGATTTTTATCAACGTATTGTTGGGCGTTTTATATGGCAAAGATAAAATCTGTTGTTTTAAATAAAACAGAAATAACAGACAGACATTATATTGTGGAATTTTATAACCCTTGGTGGGGACGTTTTGCGATTGATTTTAAATATGATAATGCGTCACATACAGAACATAATATGTTAAATATAATGCGTGTCGGGGATTATTTTATGGTCAAAGGTAAACCCAGTAATGCAGAGGTAAATGACGTTTGTGAATTTAGTGTCGTTAGATATATGCGTCAGGAAACAGAAGCAGCACGCAAATCAGGACGTGAATTGAATATTCCAAATATGTCTGTGCGCGAAATGGATAACTTGGCAGATAATATATTGGATATGTTGAATCAATATAAAAAGCAAGAATTTGCCGATATTCAAAATGAAAAACAGAATTTTTTAAGTAAAATAAAACAAAAAATTTTAGGTTTAGGCAAATAAAAAATCCCCATATTGGGGATTTTTTTATTTCTGTTCGCCGATGTAAATCCCCATGTCATACGCAACGTCCAGTAAAGGATTGTCTGGTGATACGTACGCATTTGATGTCATTAAATCAGGAATTTTTGGATCGTGAACTATTTCGCCAGATTCAATCATTTCAGATAATGCGACAGTCTTGCATTCGCCATCAATTAATGCCGTCATAACGTTTGTCTCATTGTTTTCAATTGCATGCAAAGCACAGTCTGCAAAACGTGTTGCCAATATTCGATCTGCTGCGGTTGTGTCCCCTGCCCGTTGTGTGTGTTCTGGGAATGCGGTTCTGTTTACAATGCCCGCGGCCGTTAATTTGCGAGATATCATATCGGCTGGTTTGCCAGAATGACCGCGTAATGATATTCCTTCGGATACAACAATTATACCATAGTCGTTTGGTTGATTCTTTATATGTTCAACTAATGCGTCAATGTCAAATTTTATTTCTGGTATTAATATTGCAGATGCACCAATTGCAACGCCCGCACTTAATGCCAGATTGCCACAATCGCGTCCCATTGCTTGGACGACGAACCATCTGTGATGACTGCGCGCAGTTAGCATTAACTGATCGCAATATGATGTCAATTGTTGAACAGCTGTATCAAAGCCAATTGTACGCTCTGTCATTGGAATATCCATATCAATCGTCTTTGGAATACATACTAATTGCAAATCGCGATATATCTGTTTGTTTGCCCAGGCCAAAGAAATACTGCCATTGCCACCAATCAAAATCAGCGCGTCTAGTTGTAATTCACATAAGGATTTATGTAATTGCTTGTTGAACGCAGCAACTCGTCCGCGTTCCAAGGCAGTTTCAAAGTTTAACGCATATGCGCGACCATTGTGCAAAAAGCTGCCCGCAAGGCGCGCGTTTTCAATTGGTATCATCAAGTCATTTAATTCAATCGCCGCAGGTGGTGTTACACACAGACCGTCTGTGCCGTCCAAGATTCCCCATACTTGCCATCCGCGACGTGATGCGCCACGTACAATTCTTTGTATCGCAGTGTTTAGACCACTGCAATCGCCGCCCGTTGTCATAATGCCTATTTTTTTCATTTTTTCCCCTTGTTGTACTTTTTTATAGTATATCATAATTAAATTGACAAAGAAATATATTTTGCAATAATTTGTCCAGATGTATACAAAATATAAAGGGCGTATTATTATGAAAAAAAATGACAAGCCAAATGCAAAAAAACGTTCAACAGATGATTTAATTAATGACGCAATCAGCAAGCAAAATGATTGGCTGGAAAATCGTCGTGAATATACGCGTGGTTTCTTGAAGTCTTTGAATATGTTTGCAAAGCCTGCGGATAAAAATAAAGCAGTGGCTGACAAAGCGCAATCAACTGAAAAATCAGAACAGCGTGCACGTGGTGTGTTGGGAAATTTTTGGTTCCCTATTTCATGCGTGGTATTTGTTGTTGCTTTGGTTGTGTGGACTGTGTTTTTACGTCCTGTACCAACATCACATATTTTAATCGTGCCAGAAAATATACCAACACCTGTGATACGCAAAGTTGAAAAAATTACAGTGCCAGAATTTGATATTGTGCGTATCGATAAAACAGGACATGTCGTTATCGCAGGTCGATGGACGCCAAATAAAAATATTTCTGTTATGGTAAATGGTAAAATTATCGCAACAGAATTAACAAATGAATATGGTGAATTTGTTTATTCTTCGAAAAACAAGTGGAATGCTGGCAATTATACAATTGCACTGGTCGGTGCAGACCCAGAAATTAAGTCAGACAATAAAGTATTCGTATATGTATCCGAAAAAGGCGCTGATAATTCTGTGTCGTTGTTAATGACAAAAGATGGCAGTACTTTGTTACAAGCCCCTGCAATGTTATATGACGGTGATTTAGCAATATCAAAGATAGATTATTTATCTGGTGGCCGTATTGTTGTAACAGGAGATTCTTTGCCAAGATTGCGTGTATCATTATCTTTGAATGGAAAATATATGGGGTTTGCACGTGTGTCTGATCATAAACATTTTGGGTTGGGTGCAGATGTTGGCGAACTGGAATCTGGTAAAGAATATGAATTAACTGTGCGTTTGCATGATGGCGATGGACGTATGATTTCCAGTGTGTCGCATAAGTTCTTTATGCCAGAAATGACAGGTGATGATGATACTTATTACACAGTGCGTCGTGGTGATTGCTTGTGGATTATTGCGCGTAACTTTTTGCGTCGTGGTATCTTGTTCAGTATTATCGCAGAACGTAATAATATCGAAAATCCTGATTTGATTTTCCCAGAACAAGTATTACAAATCCCAGTCGGTGCAAAATAAACGCAAGAGGAAATACTTATGGCAGATAAATTTACACTTGCATTGTCAGAACAAGAATTATTAGAACGTACAAATCCAGCGGCCTTTACGCCATATAAAATGCTGGATGTAGATGCGCCAGAATATATGGCGTTGTCTAAAAATGATAAACAGGCACTGCAATATTTAGTTCAGGCATCAGATATTATTGATAGAGTTGGTTTACAAATGGATCATCCATATAATCTGGAATTTGAAAATTATTTAAATACTGAAATTGCCACCTGTAATACTCGTGCAAAGCTGACTATGGATTTATTTCGGGGCCAACGTGGTATATTCGGGCATGAAAGAAACGGTGATACTGTTGCGCTAACAAATGATGTAGAAATGCGACCAGGGCGTGCATTTTATCCGTATGATTTATCTGTGCCTGAATTTCACGATATTTTAATCAATATGCTGAATAATGGCCAAGATAATATGGTCAGACAAATCTTGAATCAGCGCACCATTGTTAAACGTTCTGGTGGACAGTTGGTTGCACAAGATTATACCAAGGTGTTTAGTCAAGAGTTTGATAAAGTTGCATCTTTGTTACAATCTGCAGCGCATTATGCAGAAAATCTTGATTTCAAAGAATATTTGCATTGGCAATCTGTTGCTTTGTTGTATGATATGCCTAAATTAGATTGCAGGGCTGATAAAAAATGGGCAACGTTGCAAAGTGGATCGTTGGAATTTACGTTGGGACGTGAAAGTTATGATGATGCAATGACACCAACTGTGTTAAGTAACCCAAAATTAAAGGCAATGTTGGACGAACGCGGAATTGTGCCATATGCAAAAGATAGCTTGGGGGCAATAGTCGGTATAGTAGATAAAAAAGGTACTGATTATCTGTTAGAAATAAAAGATTATTTACCAATGTTGGCAACAAAAATGCCGCGGAAATATGAATATAGCCAAGCGATAACCAAAGATACAAAACAAACAATGGTTGATGTTGATCTGGTTGCGGTCAGCGGGCATTATGCTGCATATCGTGGTGGTATTACATTGGCGTTTAATTTGCCAAATGCAGATAAATTAGCTGTCCAGACTGGTGGTGGACATAGAACAGTTTATTTGAAACAAATGCGTCAGTCTAAATATAGTGAAGGATTGAATAAAAGATTAAACGCATTATTGGCGCCAGAATTTCATAAGTATTTTTCTGTGCCTGCGTTACATGATTTTACAATCTTGCATGAAAATATGCACTCGTTAGGGCCAAAGCAAGGTTTGGAATCATTGGGTGAATATAGAACTGTGATAGAAGAACACAAAGCCGATGCAGGATCGGTCGCAATGTTAGATGAATTGGTGTGTTGCGGATTCTTTACCCCACAACAAAAGGAAGAAATAATAACGTCATGGTTGCTTGCGTATTTATATCCTGCGGCGAATTTCAAGACTGCGCATTCAAAGCGTAATATTATGCAACATAATATGTTCTTTGAAAGTGGTGCAATTAAACTGGATAATTCAGGACGAATGATTATTAATTTTAATCGTGTAACAGAGCGTGCGTACAAAATGTTATGCGATACGATTGATATTCAATTGTCTGGAAATCCTGAAAAAGCTCGCAAGTATATTGAAAAGTATGCCGTATGGACGCCCCAGTTGCAGGTGTTGGGCAAAAAATTGTCTGCGATTGATACGCAACGTAATTCGTATGTCACAGACCCTTTGGCAGATATGCTGCGAAATCAAACTAGATAAAAAATCCCCCATTTTTGGGGGTGTTTTTTTACTGTATTGTGTTGACAAATAAATATTTGTGTAATAAAATATTTGTCAAATAACAATAATACAGGAAAATCTTTATATGACAGATAGTTGTTATAAGTTTAGTTTTGCAATAAAAAACACTAATTGGTGTAATTTAAAGTGCGCGCATTGTTGTGAATGCAGTGAACCGCATATTGCACCGAATATTATGCCTTTGTCCAAGGTGGAAAAGTATATCGCTGAATTTAGTGCTTTGCCATTGCCAAAGTGGCAAGAAATGGTGTTTACAGGTGGGGAAACAATGGCGCCCTATTTTCATAATCGCATGGAATATATACCACAATGTTTAAATATTGCATCATCGTATGGCATGGTGCCTTTTGTGAAAACAAATGGCGTGTGGGGTATGGACGAAGATTTGCGTCATCGTATTTTGCGTGATTTTGCCAATATTGCATATAATCAAAACAAGTTGATGTCTATGGATATTTCTGTGGATCGTTTTCATAAAAATACGCCCGCTGTATGCAATATATTAAATGACATTGTACGCAGTGATTATTTGGCGCCGGCTGTGCGTATCAGTTTGGTGGGCTTAAATGACACTAAATCACGTCAAGAATTAATAAATTTGGTGCATGCGTTACGTTCAAAAGGTCTGAGTGTTGAATTCCAAAATGACGGGGAATTTTTGGTTGGAATCCCAAATATGTATTCAATAAAAGTTTTTTATGAATATCAAATTCCTGTTATGAATATTGGACGTGCCATAGAAAATAATTTGGGAAAAATTGCGCCTGATGGTCACCCCAATTTAATAGAAGGACATTGTTTCCAAATAGATAATCAAGATATTGCGAAATTGAATTATGTTCATAGTACGCCTGTTAATGGCCGTCCTATGTTGGATGTTGTAAAAGAACTGATGCAAAAGGTAAAATAAATTGATGCATAGTTCAGATGTTTGCGCCATACGAAGCGTCGCAGACGCGAAGTGTGGTGCCGGGCGAAGGGAATCCAAACGTATCGCAGTCTTAACGAGTTGCGTTATTAGCAACGAGTTTTAGACGAAGAAGAGAGGATACCCGACTCAAACATAACCAACTTCAATCTTGGTGCGGGCGAAGGGAATGTCTGATTCCCATATTCGCTTTGCTCTATGGGCCCCTTTCGCTACGTAAGACTCGAACTGCGTATTTACTTGTTCTCGTCAACTGACGCCCCGAACCCTGCTGTCGGGTTCTCTTCCGTCGCCGCAATCCAAAAATAAAAACCGACACAAGGTCGGCCTTAATTTTTGGTGCGGGCGAAGGGAATCGAACCCTCGTCTTCAGCTTGGGAAGCTGACGTGCTACCATTATACCACGCCCGCGAAAAGTACAGGTGTGATTCTATACTATTTATGACACATTGTCCAGATTTTATTAATTTTGTTGACTTTTGTGTTTTTTTAGTCAATAATAACTCCGCAAATCCCAAAGATTGCCATCATAATAAAACCAGTTCACAGTATGTGTGTGGTACATCATCCGGCGAGTTTCGCTCTTGATGTCGGTTTTCTTTGTGGTTTAAACAGTTAATAAATATAAGGAGCAAAAAATATGGCAACTGTTATTCGTTTGGCACGTTATGGTGCAAAAAAACGTCCATACTATCACATCGTTGTGACAGATTCTCGTAATGCACGTAATTCAGGTAATGTCTTGGAAGTTGTTGGTAAATACGACCCAATGCAGGCAAAAGATAGCGATAAACGTGTTATCTTGAAAATGGATGAAGTAAAAGCTTGGTTGGCAAAAGGTGCACAACCATCTGATCGTGTTTACAAGTTCTTGGCAAATGCAGGTTTGGTTGCAAAGAAAGCAATCCCTGTTCAGACAAAAAAGCATTTGCAATCTGAAAAAACACAGATGAAAATCAAAGATAAAGCTGAAAAATTGGCTAAAATCGCTGAAGAAAAAGCCGCTGCAGAAGCTGCTGCAAAGGCGGCGGCCGAAGCAGAAGTTGCAACTGAAACACCAGCAGAAGTGGAATCTGCTCCTGTTGCTGAATAAATTTTTGCTATTTATACTTGTGTCTGCACAGAGAAATCTGTGCAGATATTTTCAACTTAAAATGAGGTAAAAATATGGCAAAATGTCCGTACGATGGGTTGGATTGCAAAAAACTGACAGAAGGTTTTGAAAAATGGCGCAGAGCGGTAAATTTTATGTCGGGTAATCAGACCAAATTAGTATTTGTAACAAGTGTGACAATGTTAAATAAATGTGATGATGTTGCGAACTGTGTCAGATATACTGAATTTATGAAACAAAAATTACAGAAAGAAAAATAAATGGAAAACAAAAGAATCTTGGTCGGAAAAATTGTCGCGCCCCAGGGTGTGCGTGGCGAAGTACGTGTGCAAACTTTTACACAAAATCCAGCCGACTTTAAAACTTTGCATATTTTTGGTGCAAATATTACATCTGAAATGTTTAAATTTGTGCGCGCGTTACCAAACACTAATGTTGTTATCGCCAAGATAGATGGTGTCGATGACAGAAATATGGCGGAAACGTTGCGCGGAACAGAACTGTTTGTTGAACGTTGCGCCCTGCCCGATTTAAAGGACGATGAATTTTATCAAGCAGATTTGATTGGCTTTGCCGTTGTGCGTAATGGGCAAAATATTGGTAATGTCGATTGTTTCCAGAACTATGGCGCAGGCGATATTATTGAAATGGATAATGGGCAAATGGTGTCTTTTGTTGGTGCAACCGTAGATACAGAAAATAAAATAATTTATGTAAGGTAAGACAAATATGAAAAATGAAGATACACAAGTGAAAATAACAAATTCTTTGTTAAGTACTTTTATTCAATGCGCGCAAAATAATCCGAATTGTGATTTTATGACCTGGGCAATGGCAAATCAAGAGTTGGCGCACGTTGTAAAGACATCTGATACCCCAGATATTATAAGTGTTCGTGCCAAGGGGGACGATGTCGCTGAAATTTGTGATAATATGTCAAAAATTTGTGACACTGCCAAAGAAATATGTTATAATTGCACAGACAAACAAAGGTAGTGCATAAAATATGATTTCAAATTCTGTTGGTGTTGTTTTTATTGATTGTGATAAATGTAATCCAAACTGTCCGTTGCAACGGCGGGTTAAAGAAAGTCCTGATGTTGTGATGTGGGCGCCGTTTGGTGAAATTAAGGAATATATGATAAGAACGCGTAATTTGTTGGTCGGAACAGATAAAATCGCACAAAACGCACAGAAATTTTATGATTTAGCATGTCAAATATGCTATAATTGCAAAGAAAGACAAAAGTAAAATGCATTTTAATATATTGACTATATTTCCAGAAATGTTCCCAGGTACCCTGTCGGGTGGCGTGGTTGGGCGTGCACTGGACAAGAAAATATGGTCATACGATATTATAAATATTCGCGACTTTGCAATAAACAATTATGGCAGCGTTGATGACACTCAATTTGGTGGCGGTGCGGGTATGGTTATGCGCCCTGATGTTCTGGGTGACGCATTGGATTCGATTAAAAACCCTGGAAAAATAATATATTTCTCGCCACGTGGTAAAACGCTAAATCAGAAAATGGTTCGTGAATTTATTGTTAACCAAGACGCAACATATACCCTGTTGTGTGGCAGATACGAAGGTATTGATGAACGTGTTATCCAAGAATATGGAATAATAGAGTTGTCTATTGGCGATTATATACTGTCTGGGGGCGAAATTGCCGCGCAAGTTTTTGTTGACAGTTGCGTTCGTCTGTTAGATAATGTAGTCCACGGTGGTGATGATACCACCCAGAATGAAAGTTTCGAAATCGGGGGGCTAGAATGGCCGTTATATACCCGCCCGTCAGTATGGCGTGGACAAAGTGTCCCAGAAGTCCTGCTGTCCGGTCACCACGGCAATATCGAACGGTGGCGGAAACAACAATCGGTTGACATAACAAAAGAACGTCGACCGGACTTAATAAAGGAAAATGAAAAATGAGCATTATTAAAAAAATCGAAGCTGCCCAAATCGCAAAATTAGCGGGCGATAAAAAAATCCCAAATTTCAAGGCTGGGGATACTTTAAAGGTTCACGTCAAAATTAAAGATGGTGATAAATTCCGTATCCAGGTTTTCGAAGGTGTTGTTATCGCACGTGATGGTGGTATGGGTAATAATGCATCCTTTACAGTACGTCGTGAATCTTATGGCGTCGGTGTTGAACGTAAGTTCCCATTGTACAGCCCAGCAATCGAAAAAATTGAAAAAGTTCGTGTTGGTAAGGTTCGTCGTGCAAAACTGTTCTTCTTGCGCGGTCTGTCTGGTAAAAAAGCACGTATCGTTGAAGATTTATCAGCAGCGTCTGCAGAAAAAACAGCAAAATAATTTTAAATCCCACAATTGTGGGATTTATTTTTTTAGATACATTATTGACAATATTATTGCGTCGCGGTATCATATGCGAGATGAAGAAATTATTGATATCTTTATTCTTGTTAATTATGCCATGTACACTTGACGCGTACGTTAATCGCAGTGGTGCGGTTGTGCGTATGATGAATAAAGATGCCGGTAAAGTGCAAGAATATACTATCCCTGTGGGACATGGTATTCAGGTTGAAAAACTGTTTATCGCGGTACGTTCTTGTATGCAGTCCGATCCATTCCAAGCAGAAAATTATTTCGCTTTTGTTGAAATCTCGGAAAACGGCAAAGGAAAAATATTTGGCGGTTGGATGAATCGTAATGAACCTGGACAAAACCCGTTACAGCATCCTGATTATGACGTATGGTTGGTACGCTGTGGCGATTAATAAAAATACAAAGGAAGGAAAATATGAAATTTGTTAAAAAGTATTTTAAATTGTTTATTGGTATTTGCGTGCTGATTTTGGCCATAGTTGTATTCTTTTTCGCAAAAAACAGTACCGCATTGGAAACAGGTTTGTTGAATGATTGGCGCGCGGCTTCGATGGACAGACGTGTGGCGGCTGCGAAAATATTGACCGGAAATGAAGAAGAAGTAGAATGGATGGTTGCTTGTATCGACAAAATAACAACTTTGCCAAAGGCCGGTGAAATGGCTGTGCGTGATGCGGCTTCGTTGTGCTATACAGGGCGCGAATTACAACAAAATATGTAAATAATGTACAAGTATATCTTGTTTCTTTTGCTGGCTGGGGGATGTGTTGCAAATACGCATTTCTCTGGCCAGTCTTTTTTGGGTGCGCCCTATCAGAATTCCCCGCTGGGCGAAGGGATGGCGCCTGATACAGATCCATTAATACGCTTTGATGCGTTTGATTGTACGACGTTTGTAGAAACAGTAGTCGCCAAAGGAAATCTGAACAAACTGAATAAAATTCGATACAAAGATGGCAAAATCAGTTTTTTAAACAGAAATCACTTTATAGAATCTGATTGGCTGACAAATAACCAAGATATCGTTCAAAATGTTAGCGCAGATTATGCAACAACCAGTACTCGAAGCGTGATAATTGATAAAGCGGCTTGGTTTAAAAAAGTACATAATTTAGATACTGAATTTAAACCTGTGACGGTTGACTTGGAATACATACCGTATGAATACGCAGAAAAAATCAGACTAAACGATATGATGGTTGTGTTATTTGTTGCTGACAAACCAGAAATTCATGATAAAATCGGAACAGATATAGCGGTGTTTCATATGGGAATCTTGTTGCCAAATGGTGTATTGCGGCACGCATCCAGTGAACACGCCAAGGTCATAGATGTTGATTTTGTCACATATGCAAAACAACGCAAAGCAGATAAAACAAATTTAGGGTTCGTATTGGTTAAAGTAAAATGACAGATGATAAATTAATCCGTTTGGATATGGGAATTTTAGATAGTAATACACACAGTGAAAAGCCTGTGCTGTGTTTGGGGATTGAGTCTTCGTGTGACGAAACCAGTGCTGCCATCGTTGACAGTGACAGGAATATATTGTCACATATAATATATTCTCAGATTCCAGAACATCAAAAATACGGCGGTGTTGTGCCAGAATTGGCTGCACGTGCGCATATTTTGGCAATCGATAATGTTATACAGCAAACCTTGCAAAAGGCAGGCAAAACGATTGATGATATTGATGTTGTTGCTGCGACGGCGGGGCCTGGACTGATTGGTGGCGTTTTGGTCGGATGGATGGCGGCCACTGGGATTGCACAATCTGCTGGTAAACCATTGGTTGCGGTTAATCATTTAGAAGGTCACGCACTGGTGCCGCGTCTGTGTGCGACTATGGCGGACGGGACGAATGAAAATATCAAAATAGAATTTCCATACTTATTAATGTTGGCGTCTGGCGGGCATTGTCAGATTTTATTGGTACATAATGTCGGAAAATATGAATTAATTGGTCAGACTTTGGATGATAGTGCGGGTGAAGCCTTTGATAAAGTTTCAAAAATGTTGGGGCTGGGGTATCCTGGGGGGCCAATCGTAGATAAGCGCGCCACACAAGGTAATCCAAAAAGATTTCAATTTCCGCGGCCTTTGTGCGACAAACCTGGGTGTGATTTTTCATTTAGTGGTATAAAAACAGCCGCACGAACATTTTTGGATCGCGCAGAGTTACCCTTGTCAGATGAATATATAAATGATTTTTGCGCATCTTTTCAAGCCTCTGTGGTGGATTGTATAGTTAACAGGTTAAATAATGCAATGCATGATAAACGCGTACAAAAAGCACAACCCAAAACACTGGTTGTTGCGGGTGGCGTTGCTAAAAATAGCGCAATTCGCAGTGCTATGGAAAAATTAGCCAAAGAAAATGGTATGATTTTTGCTGCCCCACCTATGAATTTGTGTACTGATAATGGCGCAATGATTGCATGGGCAGGCTTGGAAAATTATGCTGTTGGTAATATTGTGACAGAACCTGTTGCTCCCCGTCCACGTTGGCCATTAACGGAATTGTAATTTGAATATTTGTGGGTTTTGGTGTTATATGAAAAACTATGAAGAATCTTATAATCAAGCAACCAAAAAGTTACTGGATTTAGCCTCTCGCTTGGATGTGGTGTCAATGCCTAGGTTTGATGCGCAGTATAAATTATATGATATAACGTATGCGCTGCGTGACTTGTATTCACAATTTATGTTCAGAAATAAATTTGTAGGCAATCAAGAATTTAATGGCTTTGTGCCATGGCCCAAGGGGTTTTGCGCATTATCCAGTATTTGTATATATGAATTGTATGGCGGCAATGTTGTCTGGGAACCTTATGCAATAAAATTGGGAACATGGGATTATGCGCCTGTGGTGTTCTTGCGTAATAATTTTACGGGCGATGCTTTTGATCCAACGGGCGATCAGTTTGCGCCATTAAATGTGCCGTATGATATTGGCAGTCCGATTAATAAGTCGATAAAAGATATGAAAACTCCGAATAAAGCTGAATTCGTTCGGATTGTAAAAAAATATTTAGACGGACGGTTGTAATTTGTTCTGTTCGTTGATTTATATGAATTTTAGTGTTATAATTACACTTATGAAAATACCAGGACATAAAGTTTATTATGAACAGGCAACCAGAAACATTCTGGCGCGTCTTAAAGAATTGAATTTGTCACCTGAAAAATATAAACGGGCCACTGATTTGGTTGTCAAATTTCGCAGGGCGTTTACATCTGATGATGTAAAAAAAGCGACGTTTACAATGTCGGATAGTGATGTTTGGGATTTAGGGTATGATTCTATTGGATTTTGTCGTGTGGCAAGCATTTCGTTTGCATTTGCGATGGATTTTCATGATTGGCAATTAATGAGTATAGATGAAAAGTTGTGGTCTAAGAATATGGGGCACCATTGGTTGAAACATTTACCAACCGGCAAAATATTTGATATTACATATGATCAATTTACAGTTGATGGAATAGAATTTCCTTATCATCTGGGGCACGAGGCTAGATTTTACTTGTCATCAGAAGATGAAACACATAAATTCGTCGAATCTCTTGGGATGAGTATTAAAGAGTTATTAATGGAAGATAAATCTAAATAAATGTTACCAAAACCAGAACCGTTTGTTAAACCAGATACAATTTTTAGCGTTTCCGATGCATCGGCGTTGCTGAAAGGTGTTGTTGAAACAGCTTTCCCGCGGATTAAAATTCGTGGTGAACTGTCACAAATTACGCGTGCCACATCTGGGCATATTTATATGACAATCAAAGATGCAGGTGCTGCAATTTCTGTTATTGTTTGGCGTGGAACGCCTGTGAATTTTAAACTGGAAGATGGACTGGAAGTTGTTATAACAGGCCGTTTTACAACATACCCTGCCCGCAGTAATTATCAAATAATCGCCAGTGAAATTGAAATGGCGGGCGTCGGTGCGATACTGAAAATGCTGGAAGAACGCAAACAGAAACTGGCACGCGAAGGACTGTTTGATGAAGCGCGTAAAAAGCCCCTGCCCCGATTGCCACGCACAATTGGTGTCGTTACCAGCCCAACAGGTGCGGCATTCCAAGATATACAAAATCGTCTGCGTGAACGTTTTCCGGTGCGTGTGTTACTTTATCCTGCAACTGTTCAGGGTGTAACCGCGGCGGCCGAGGTTGCGGCTGGGATTGAATACTTTAATCGTATGCAAAATGTTGATGTTATTATTGTTGCGCGCGGCGGCGGTTCATTGGAAGACTTGTTGCCTTTCTCCGAAGAAATTGTTGTACGTGCTGCGGCGGCCAGTAAAATTCCACTAATATCCGGTGTTGGTCATGAACCAGATTGGATGTTGATTGATTTTGCGGCGGACTATCGCGCACCTACACCAACCGGCGCGGCTGAGGCTGTGGTCCCAACAAAAATATCCTTGATTCAAGATTTAGAAAATCTGTGGGTCAGACTGTCAGGTGGCTTTACAACGCGTTTAATTAATGCGAAACAGCGTTTAGAATCTGTGAATATCAAAAGCCCAAAACAGGTTTTGATGGAACATATGCAAAGACTGGACGATGTTGGGCGTACATTAAATATTATTATTAATACAAAAATTGTGTCGGCCCAGCAAAAAATGGATAATGTTTCAGGTTTTTCTAATATTTTACAAAATCGGATGGCTGTTTTAAGTCAATCGTTGCAACATATGGAACAAATGTTAAATTCACTTAGTTATAAAAGTGTTTTGTCGCGTGGATACGCAATTGTTCGTGGCGCAGATGATAAAATTATCAGCAGTGTTGATGGCGGTGTACCCGCTAGTATTGAATTTACCGATGGTATTTTGCAAATATAGCTAGCGCTAAAAACTTAATTTTTTATCGATTAAGATATTGACAAAAGTATGTGGCGTGTTAATCTTGTTCTAGATAAGATAACAAAGGGTTTAAGTATGGAACAAAAACAAATAACACCATATATGTTAAAAGAATTACAGAGTTTGTTGGAATCGCCTGGCATTAAAATAGAAAGAAAAAAGGGAAACCTCAATTTTTTTGATATGGAATATACTGTTGTTGATGATATGGGACAAGAACTGTTGTATTTTAACAGACGATATCATGTTCGTCACGTGCCAATATATGCCCCAGATGAGGCTGAGTTTGAATATTTGTACAATATAAAATTTAAAGGAGATGAAATAGTCAAAGATGTGGTGTATGCAAAAGGAAGTGAAGAGTTTCGTAACCCTAGAATGCGTCTTTATAATAAAATTTTTAGTTCATTGAATGAAAAATACACGAACACTGAAAAAGTCGCTTGTGGTCAAGATAGAATAACATTCTTTGATAAAATAAGACAAGTGTTCAAATGTAAAGTAAAATAAAAATCGCCCGTTTGGGCGTTTTTTAATTCTTGATTAATGTTTTTGCCATCGTTATCGATTCTGGGGTTATTTCGGCGCCACTGATTATGCGGGCGATTTCATTTATTCTATTATCGTCTGTAATTTCGTGGACGTTTGTTATTGTCTTGTCATCAATAACCGATTTAGATATCTTGTAATGCTGATTTGCATAGCCTGCAACTTGGGCGGAATGAGTTATTACCAATGCTTGATTCGCGTTGGCTAATTTATTCAGGCGCGCACCAACAGCCGATGCAGTTGCACCACTGATTCCTGTGTCTACTTCATCAAAAACAAAGATATGCTCATCATTATTTCCAGCCAAAACAACACGTATTGCCAACATTAATCGTGCCAGTTCCCCGCCAGACGCCGCACGATGCAATTGTGCAAATGGCGCGCCTGTATTTGTCTTTATCATAAACGTTATATCATCAGTTCCTGTGCTGGATGCGTCTTTGTTAACTATTTCAGTCTTGAAATCAGCCGACCCCAATTTTAAATCAGGCAATTCAACTAATAACCTGTCACGCAATATTTCAGACGCATTGTGACGTGCAACGCTTAATAATTTTGCATTGCCTTCGAATTCAGATTGATATGCCTTTAATTCTTTGGAAATTTGTTGTAATTGGGTATCTGAATTGTCAATTTTATCCAGTTCAGACGCCATATCGTGCAGTTTTTGCGGCAATTCGTCCGCGGATACGCGGTGTTTGCGCGCCGCAGCGCGTATTGCAAACAATCTTTCTTCGATAGCATCCATATTTTCTGTTTCTGTATCAAAATTTTCCAGCGATTGTGCAATTTGTGCGACAGTATCTGCAATATCATACAATTTATCTATTTGATTTTGATACGGGTTTTCATCGCCTTTGATACGTTCCAGAATGTGGGCAACAGAAAACAGCACAGAATCTAATGCATTACCATGCGGCGATAACGCCTGCAGAGCGTCTTTTAATATCGCAGAATTTTTTTCTGCGTTCATCATCGCGTTGCGTTTGTTCGCCAGTTCTTCTTCTTCGCCGATTTGTGGATTCAAAGCACGTAATTCTGAAACGTTGTGTTCCAAGTATTCGCGTTCTGCTGCACTGCGTGACAATAATTCTTGCAGTGACGCCATTTGCTTGCGCGCGCCATTAAATTTATCGTAACTGTTACGAACTGCGTTTAATAAACTTTCATATTCAGGGATGTTCTTTTGTGCAAATGCATCTAATGTTGTTAAATGTGTGCTTTGGTTCAATAATGTATGATTGGCAAATTGTCCATGTATTTCAACCAATGTGTCACCAACCTGCTTAAGCGTTTTAATAGATACAGGAGTATCGTTAATCCAAGCCTTGCTTTTGCCATCAGTATTTAATGTGCGACGCAATATTAAATCATCATTATCATAATCAATATCTTGCATAGCCAGTATTTCTTTGGTGGCCTGGGGTATATAATCAAATGTTGCTGTAACTGCCGCGCTGTCACATCCATGTCGTATTAACCCAATGTCAGAGCGTGCGCCCAACGCCAATGACAGTGCGTCCAGTAATATACTTTTGCCCGCCCCTGTTTCGCCGGTAAGTATATTTAAACCATTGCCGAATTCCAGATTCAGTTTTTCTATTAATACGATGTTTGAAATATTTAAACTTGCTAGCATATGCGGATTATATATGTTTTGTCGGTATTTTTTCCAGTAAAAAATCATGCGTCCATAAAATATAACCGTCTATGCGATAGTCTGGATATATATGGCGTAGTAATGATATGTATTCGCTTACTTGGTATACGTATGTGCTATAAAAAGTTTCACGATTTACGTCTGTTTTATAATCTATGACCGCGATAATTTTGTCGCTATTATTTATATACAAGCGATCTATTCTGCGACTGATGAATTTTCCGTTAATTGTGCCAGCGATTGGTACTTCGGTCTTAGAATTTGAACCAAAAAATTCAGATAACGTCTTGTCAGCAGATATTTTTTTAAATAATTCTGTGTCAGTATGCTCTGATATATACTGCAATTTTTTGTGCATTTTAACACCTGTATCAGTTGCGAACTTGTTGTTATCTAATTGCTGAAAGATTTCTGCGGTTCTAGTCATTTGTTATCCTGATGTTTTCTGCGCTATCGTTATCTGTTGCGAGTACACGCCAAAGTTGGCTGTGCCATGACAGTTCGTCTGCATTTTTATTTGGTGTAAATCCGTAAATATATAATTCGTCGCGTGCACGCGTCATCGCAACGTATAACAAGCGATAATATTCCGCAATTTGCATGTTTTGATGTGCTTGTTTTATTTTAGTCGTAAATTCACTATCGTACTTATGCTGTACCCACAGCCACAGTGGCATATCGTCTGTTGTAATCGATATTATTTTATCTGGTTTGGGCGTGCGTACAGTATCAATTAAAAATACTACTGGTGCTTCTAAACCTTTACTGCCATGAACTGTCACAATGCGAACACCATTCGCTGTGTTTAAGTCGCGCTTGATTTCACTGCCGCCTGTAATAAACCATTTTAAAAAGTGTCGTAATGTTCCAGACTGAGTACGTTCATAAGACAGGCATATTGTCATAAATTCATCCAAAGGATCAATTACTTGATTGCCTAAGGCTGAAATAAACTTTTGACGGACACTATATGTGTTTAATAAATATGAAAAGAACGAATAAGGCGCCATTGTATCCGCATTATTTTTTATGTGAATTAGTTGCTCGTGTATATGCGGATGACAAGTTTCTAAAACATTAAAAACGGTTATTGGCGACACGTTTTCGGATTCTTGTTTCAAAGAATTGTTTGTTGTATTTCTGATATCACAAATTTTAAAAATATCAGCTTCTGTTAATGAGAAAATAGGACTTTTTAAAGCACAACATAAGCTGTAATCATCAGCCGGATTTAAACACCAACGCACCAGATTTAACATATCACGAACAGATGAAAATTCGGGTAATAAAATACGATCGCTGCCTGCAACATCAATGTAGCGGCGTTTTAATTCTGTGGTTAACAATTGTGCATATGGATTACGCTGCTGTACCAGCACCATAATATCCTTCGCGGCAACCTGCCCTAAATTAATTAACGCTTGTATTTTGTCTGCAATAGCGGACACATAATCGTATTTAGTTTTATTGTCTGTTTGTTTTGATAATATTTTATGTAATTCTACGACACCTTTGGCATTTTGTCGAAAGCATTTATGCGGATTGTTTGCAAAATTACTTATCGAAACAACTGTTCTGTCACCAAAGAATTTATCAACTGTATTTAATATTGGTGCAGTTGAACGAAAACTTTGCGTCAAAGGTATTTCTTGTATCGTGCGTAAGTTATGCTTTATTTGGCTTTCTATATCGTGACGACTGTGCGCAAAAGCCATTGGATCTGCACCTTGGAATCCGTATATAGACTGTTTTGTATCACCAACAACAAATAGCGAGCGATTATTATTAGATAATGTTCCGTCTGTAAAAAAATCCCCTGATAACATTTTTAAAATATCCCATTGTAATGGCGATGTATCTTGAGCTTCATCAACCAATATATGCGATAAAGTTAAATCAAGTTGCGACAAAACCCAACCCATTGTTTCGTGGTTGGAAAATAATTTACGCGTGTATAAAATCAGATCTTCGAAATCTAAGAGATTGTTTTCTTGTTTAATCTTTTTGTATTCTTGTGCAAATGCCGCAGACAAATCAAATAATGCGATTGTGTCTTCGAATATAGTGCAATTAATTTTATACTGATTTAATTGATATACGCGCGTCTGTTCTTCGATTAAAAAGTCTTGTTTTGATATGTTCGATATCGGGTTACCATCTTGCTTTAAGTATACGTTTTTATATTCGTCAAAATCAATAGTCGTATCAATGAATTGTTTTGTGTTTTTTATAATCTTGTCTAAATACTGAGCCGGCTTTTTTTGCGTTTTTTGTAATTCTGTGGCTTTTTCGATGATTTCTTCCAGTTTTTCGACCTTAAAATCGTCACTGACAGACGTATTTAGATTTAACATTTTTTTAGTCGTATTAACAAAATATTCACGATATTTAATAAAATCGTTAATCTGAAAGAAGTTTTTATACTGCGCGCTAAGAATCGACAATAATTCATCAATATAATGTTCCGACACCCTGTTCACAATATAAGCAAAAGCATTATGAATTTTTGCATCATTTTCAGGATTGTTAATCAATCGACTGAACGCGTCTTTCAGTAATACTGTTTGCTGTGCGCCAGACACCAAAGACCATGATGGTGACACCCCTGCTTCGATTGGAAACCTGTGTAATATTTCTTCACAAAATCCATGTATTGTTTTTATTTTTAAAATATCAGGATTATCAATATATGTAAAAAATATTTCACGCGCATGTCGAACATCTGTATCATCAGGATTTTTGTTTAACGATATATTTTGCAGCATATCTTTTAAATCTGCATCAGATGCAGTTGCCCAACTGCGCAGCGCAGATAAAATTCTGTTACGCATTTCGCCAGCACCAGCATTTGTATATGTAAGGCATAATATTCCGGACGTTACGTTGTTAGAACCGCGAAATAAAATACGCAATAATCGCTGAACTAAAACACTGGTTTTTCCGGTGCCGGCATTTGCCTGAACCCATACGTTTTCTGCGGGATTCGCGGCATTGTCTTGTTCTGGCGAAAGAAGATGTTTTTTTGTCATTTCTGCTCTTGCTTTATTGTTTGGATTTTAGTATAAATTCATACGAATGCAAGATATATAAATCATTCGTGTATGATATAGGGAGAAAAGGATGGACATAATGCAAATTTTATTAATCTGTCTGGGTGTATTGGCTGGAGTGCTGGCTATTTGTTTAGGTATGTTGTTTTTTGTTTCCAGAAAAACACAAAAAGTAATGCAATCTTTATTGGGAATAATGTTAAATCCTGAACGCGCCAAGGTCGCAGATGCAGTCCGTGTATTAAGTACAATTATGGCAGACGAATTAAATAAAATTGAACTTAATTTTCAAAATATGCGCGATACTTTAAACGCTCAAATTAAATCCGCAGAAGATTTAAAAAATGTGTTAACTGTGCAAAATGATAAGCTGGTCGCAACTGCGGAAGATGCCACCAAGAAAATGGTTGTTATGTCAGGACGTTTAGATAACACTTTGGCTGGTTTAAATGGCGTTGTAGAATCCCATTCATGGGAAGATGTAAAAAATACCACCGAACAATTTAGTAGTATAATTAATGAGTTGTTAAATCAAATTAACACAACTTCTAAAGATACGACAGAACGCACTGCCCAGATACAATCGCAGATAGATTCTTGGTTAGAAAGCGGAAAAAATCTGTCTGAAAATCTACAAAATGAATTCAATTCTAATGCAGATCAAATGAAAAACATTTGTGCTGAATCTGAAACAATGCAAAATAAATTAGCAGAATTATCTAAATCTGTATCAGATGGTTTTAATGATGTTAAAACTGTATCTTCGGGTTATGAAGAAGTTATGATACGAAACGATAGATTGTTGGATGGTTACTTAGATAAACTAGAAGGGTTTACAAATCAATCCAAGAAACAATTAACCAGCCAAATGAACACATTAACCAACACCGCAAATGTTGTCGCAGGTCAAGTACGATTAGTCGAAACGTCTATCGAAAAACAAACTGGTAAATTAACAGACATCGTCGAAGGGTTAATGAGTTCAGCATCTGCAACTGAGGCAGCCGTACGCGGCATTTCAACCGAACTGGTTGGACTAACAAATAGATTTGATAGCGAAATCAAAGAATTTGCCACAGGTGTTGTATCTGAATTAAAAACTGTGTCCGGTGTTGCAAATATGACATTGGAAAATACCAAGACGGCTGCAAATGCATTTTCAGAATCTGTAAAAGCAATGGCCACAGGTGTTCGCGAAACGTTAATTGAAATGAATACAGCGCACACTCAGTTGTCTGGCCAATCAGAAAATCTGATTAAAATGTCTAGCGATACAACCGAACAATTACAGCCACTGTCTGTGTTGATTGAAAAGTACTATACAGCCCTGCCCGACTTGGCACGCACGTCTGTTGAAACCAGCGAAAAATTAGAAAGTATTGTAAACAGTTTGAACGATAAACTGAACTTGATGAAAAATACAGTATCGGAATCAACAGGAGTTGTGTCTGAATCTGCATCAAAACTGGAAGATTTGGCCAGCGAATCTCGCCAACAAATGATTGATTTAATGACTGATTACGCCAAAGCTGTAAATACAATGCAAACATTAAACAAGCAAATGATGGTTGCGCGCGCGACAGCACCGATGGATGCAATAAAAACTGCACCTGCGGCCGCGATGGGGCATATCAGTTCCCAAGATTTTATGGCGCAAAGTGAACAAATGCTGGCAAGCCTGCATGAGCAATCAATGGATTTAACACGTGTTGCAGGTGCAGAAATCCCTGATGTTGTATGGACTAAATATCACGCAGGAGATATTGCTATATTTTCGAAATGGCTGGCAAAAATGCTGGGGGCTGCAGATAAAAAACGTATCAAAGATATGATAAAATCTGATACTGTATTCCGCAGACAGGCAACTCAATTCGTACGCAGTTTTGACAAAGTTTTATCAATAGCCAATCAAACAGACGATCCGAATAAAGTATCCGGTGCATTAATTAAAACTGATTTAGGGCGTATTTATATCGCATTAAAAAGTTACGTATAAGACAACCGCCAATCGGCGGTTGCTTTCTTTTTAATCGATACCGTAAACAAAATCTCCTGTGCCACTATTTTTATAAAAACGTTGCTCGACAATATCATACATACCGTTTTCTGGGATAACAGTATCTTTCACTTTTAAACCACATGGTACAGGCACAAAATGATGTACTAAAACATCATCTTCATAAATTTTAGTCGAATAAATATACATACTGTTATTACGTGAATACACCAACGCTTCTTCGTATGTAGCATACTTTATATTATGTAAACCGAATAAATAAATTGAGTAATTTTCAAAACTATTTCTTCCTTGCAAACTTATTTGCAAATCACCATATTGAAATAAATTGTTTTTTGCGTCCAAAATAATATGCTGCTTAGTTGTTTTTAGCTCAGGTGTTATTTCTAGTGTTTTTTCATTGCATGTTGCAGGGCCGCCATCAACCGAAGCTTTACACAACCAGACATAAATCTTATATTCATGATTTAAACCGCCCCCAAAATTTATCATATAATATGAATTAGTAACATGATCTGCAACACCAAAAAACCAATGTTTTCCTGTTGAATCAAAAGGCTCGTCTGAAAATTTAATGTCCATTTCGCTGCGTGTAGCCAGTGTTGGGGTGTACTGCGTGTCAATGTACTGAGTACCTGTCCCCATTAAATACACATTGTCATTTACAGAAATCATATTCCAGTCACTATCGAACGTATAATTTTCTGTATCTATAAACGGCTTGCATTTTAACGCAGAATATCTGGTGTTTTCGTACAACGTATACAGTGTTTTAGGTATATACATAGGCAGTAATGCGGCATACCAAATTTCGTCATGTATCAAAAAATGAAAAGATGGTGATGTGTATTTTATTTGTGTTAGCGGTATAGATATGCTGTCGCCGACACGCAAATTATAACTGTACGCATTATGGATTGCCAGCAGTCCGAACACAGTAGCATATAGTGTAGTTTTTATAGTCATTTTTCCCTCTTTTGTATAAACAACAAAAACCACCAGATTATTCAGGTGGTCGGGAAGTTAGAAAATCACAACAAAGAATGACCCCCGACTTTTGGCACAGCCTTATCATCGGGGCTTCCCGACCAGAATAAACTGTATCGGGCTACCTGACCTATGACATAGGTCTTGTATAGGATTTTGATGCGAATGCACCACTTTGTTGGGGATTTTCTAAGTCCCTGATTTACATCCCTGCAAATCTGGACTGATTATAAACAATCGATAGTATGTTTGCAAGCATTCAAAAAAACATATATCTATCGTATACATTCTGTGGAATACTTCTGCAAGTTCTTTATATGCTGTATCAAGCGCGGATTGTATATGTTTGCACGTGGCTGCAATATATAATCAATATCCAGACCCGCATTTAGAAAATCAATCGGTTCGCACGTATTTGTACGACGAACATCCAAATCATTTGGCATATTCGCACGCTTGGCTGCTGTTTGTAAATTTACATCCGTTGGCAAAAAATATGCAACGCGAAAGTTATAATATTTTCTGAGATCGTTTTTTGTAAACCAATCAATCAATTGTTTCGCATATTTAGGCTGAATTACATCATAAACCATATTCTGTCCTAAATGCGCTTTGATTTCTGTTTCTGGAACGCCATAAAGCCATTTTGGAGTACCTGGGGCCCAGAACGCTTCATTTACCCACAGATAAGTCGCAAAATCGATTAATTCAAACTGAGGTTCTGTCATAAAATAGTACGGATTTCCATCACTTTCGCCGTCACGCATTGGGCGAGTTGTCGCAGATTTTAAATTATAAAACAATCCATCGGGCAACGTATTTTTTATAAAATATGACTTTCCGCTGCCAGACAACCCTGTACATAACAATAGTGTGTTTTTATACATTTTCTACCTCTAAAATAAGCCCTGCAAAAACGCAGGGTGTTGTTTAATCTTCTAAGAAACTGCGCAATTTACGTGCACGTGTCGGGTGTTTTAGCTTATTCAGCGCCTTTTGTTCAATTTGACGGATACGTTCGCGTGTTACACCGATGTATTCACCAACTTCTTCCAAGGTGCTGGTTTTATTTGTACTCATTCCAAAGCGCTGACGCAGAACAGTTTCTTCTTTTGGATCCAATTCAGACAGAATCTGAGTAACGATTTTACGCAAATTCTTTTGTGCCGCAGATGTAAACGGATTTTTAGCCGTTTCGTCTGCGATAATTTCAATACGAGAACTGTCGTCTTCGGTACCCACAGGCGCTTCCAAAGAAATAGGTTTCAGATTAACTTTCATTGCCTTGTGGATTTTATCAACAGGCAAGAAGATAATCTTGGACAATTCTTCGGCAGTTGGCTGACGGCCATATTTGTGCATAAATTGACGTGTCGCACGTTGAATCTTGTGGATGTTGTCAATCATATGCACCGGTATACGAATTGTACGTGCTTGATCTGCGATACTGCGCGAAATCCCCTGTTGTATCCAGTTTGTCGCATAAGTCGAGAACTTGTTCCCCAAACGATAGTCAAACTTATCAACAGCCTTCATTAATCCGATATTTCCATCTTGAACCAAATCCGAGAAATCTAAACCCAAGCCACGATTGCTGGATTTTTTCGCGAATTTGATAACCAGACGCAAGTTTGCTTCTATCATTTCACGTTTTGCACGTGCTGCTTCGGCCTGACCGCGGCGAACCAGTTCTACAACCTTTTTATATTCTGATGTAGGCTGGCCAGTTTCGTTTGCGATTGCGATAATATCTTCTTGGATTTTCAATATATCGTCGCCATGTTTTTTTGCAAAGTTAACCCAAGCGGTGCTTTTATGCTTTAACAATTTCTTGGTCCAGTTACGATTTAATTCGTTTCCTGTATATTCGGCCAAGAAATCTTCGCGTTTAATTTTGTTTGCGACTGCCAAGCGTAACAATTTTCCTTCTAGCCCCATTAATAATTGGTCACGTTTTGTTAACTGTTCCAAGATTTCTGAAATACGATCATCATTCAATCTGATTTTGCTGACAGATTCAAACAAGTCCAAACGCAGTTTTGCATATTTCTTTTCCAGTGCCATATCTGGTGTGCTGGATTCGAACAAGATTTCCAAACGTTTCGCCTGTAATTTCTGCATATTATTGAATGTGCGTTTAATCTTGGCAAACAATTCTAACATTGTTGGCATCAAAGATTCTTCCATTACAGGAATTGGCACCCCAGAAGTACTGCGCGGAGTATCTTCTTTCTTTATTCCATCTTCGTCTTCTAGATCTTCTTCTTCATCATCTTCTTCGGTAACAGACGCATCTTCTAAATCATCCAATTCTGCATCATCTAATTCGTCGACATGTTCTACCCCTTTGGATTTCAAGGCTTCGGACAATGCCGCCAATGATTTTTGTTCAGAATCGCTGGAATACATAACTTCCAGATTTACGATATAGCGCAGACGAATATCTTCGTTTAATAATTGTTGATACCAGTCTAAAATTGCCTGAATTGTCATTGGACTTTCGCACAAGCCATATACCATCAATCTGGATGCAGCTTCAATACGTTGTGCAATTGCCACTTCGCCTGCAGCTGTCAACAACTGAACAGTGCCAATTTGTTTTAAGTATGACTGAACAGAGTCTTGAATCCCCAGAACCAGCGACCCAGTCTGACTGCGTTCCAACTGTTTTGCATAATGTTCATAATCATCTTCGTTGACGTCAACCTGTTCTGCGTCTGCGTTCAGCAAATTACGTGTTTTATCGCGCGGCTCATCGTCTTCGGTATCATAATAATGCCCCATATCCTGGGGAAAATTATCTGTTTCCAAGACTTCCAACCCCAAGTCTTGTTGGAAAAAGTCCAAGACTTCGTCTTGTTCGTCCATTGGGACCTCGTCTGCTTCGGTCGCAGTTTCAAAGTCCATACGCGACATATACCCCACATCCATAGCGGTTGTCGCTAATTTTTGTAGGTTTTCAGGCAAAGACTCTATCAAAAGTCTTGTTGCGTCATCCAGTTGTTTGACCATTAATCAACCCTTTGCAATTTTTCTACTAGAACTTAGTTTTTCTTTTTTACACTGTTCGCCAATTGTTTTTGCGCCTTGGCAACAGCGTCATGTATTGCAGATTCAGAAACCAAACCTAAAACAATTGGGCTTTGGATTTGAATGATTGAATAAGAACTGTGTGTCTTGTTGCGAACAGATGCCACAGTTATATTTGTACTGCGCATCAAGCGAGCAATTTGACTGTCTGATAATTCAGGATAATTTTTTAATATCCACAAAATACCGCCCAAACGATTTTGGCGATGTAATTTTGGTGTATAACCAACACCACGCTTGTTTTGTTTTTGTTGTGCGGCGATAATTTCTTCACGCAAATTCAAACGTGCAGATGTATCTGCTTCGCAGCGTTCGATATCTTCGCGTGTTAATTGACCACTAAGGATTGGGTTCAATGGCTGAATCTTATATGTTTCAGCGTCCGCGATGCTTTTAACCTCTAGTTCGTGCATACCGCAGAATTCCGCAATTTGTTCAAATGTTAGCGCAGTGTTTTCAATCAGCCACAGTGCTGTGGATTTTGGCATATATGGATAGTTCATAAAAGTTCCCTTTGTAATTACGTGGGGTAATATACACTAATATTACCCTGATTTCAACAATTTTTTACGCTTTTTTAACGATTTTATAACCGTCTTTACCGTCCAAGATTGTCCATCCAGCTGCATCAATTTGACCGCGCAACGCATCTGCTGTTGCCCAATCTTTATTTGCCTTGGCTTCGGCACGTTGTTTTGCCAGTTCAACAATTTCGTCAGGCGCGGATTCTTTTTCTAAATCAAGCAACTTTTGTGCACGATCTATGAATTGTAACCCAAGTAATCTATCTACAAATTCAAAAACAGCCAGTTTTGTTGCAGGATTTACTTCTGTATTCTTTAACAATTCTTGAACAACAACCAAAGACTCTGCGGTTTTCATGTTATCAGATGCAGGTGCCAATATCTTGTCATGCCATTCATTATAAACAACAGAATCTAGTTCACCCATATTATCTGCATTCATCAAATCTGCGATTTTACGAACAATGTTTTTATACCCAGCCACAGCCGCATCCAACGATTCAAATGAAAATTCCAGTGGCTGACGATAATGACCTTGAAGCAACAAATAACGGAAAGCCATCGGATCATAACCACGTGCAATTAAATCACGTACAGTATACGCAGTACCTTCTGATTTTGACATTTTACCATCTTTCAGCATCAACCACGCAAAATGCATCCAATATGAAACCCATGGCGAACCAACAATTGGTTCTGACTGTGCAATTTCGTTCGAATGATGAACTTTGGCATGTTCTTGACCACCAACATGCAAATCAAAATGCTGACCAAGATATTTCATACTCATCGCACTGCACTCAATATGCCATCCGGGGAACCCAACACCCCATGGGCTATCCCATTCCATTGCACGCTTTACATCTGTTGGTGAAAATTTCCATAACGCAAAGTCAGTAGAATTACGCTTGCCCGTATCATCAATACGTGCACCACCACGCAATTCAGCCAAATTTTGACCACCCAATGCCCCATAGTTTGCAAACTTGGACGTATCATAGTAAATACCATCACCTGGTATTTCGTATGTATAACCAAGCGCCTCTAACTTCTTAACTTGTTCTATTTGTTCTGCAATATGATCTGTTGCACGTGGCAAGTATGTTGGACGAATTATATTTAATGCTTCTGCGTCATGCAGGAAACCATCAATATATTTTTGCGCAACATCCCAAACAGTCATATTTTCACGTGCTGCGCCCTTTTCCATTTTATCGTCGCCACTGTCAGCATCACTTGTTAAATGTCCAACATCTGTAATATTTGTTACATGCGTAACATCATATCCATTTTCAATAAACACACGCTTGATAATATCACTGTTTACAAAAGTACGCATATTTCCAATATGTGCATCCCAATATACAGTTGGACCGCATGTGTAAAACCCCATTTTTCCAGGGATTAATGGTTTGAATTCTTCTAATTTTCGGGTCAAAGTATTATAAAGTCTGATTGTCATAATGCGTTCCTTTTATCGATTTAATTCGGTAGAATCTTAGTAATTGTATACAATAAATGCAAACAAATAAGTTTGCGACAACATTTTTAACAACAACAGCAAAGATTAATAAACATCATTGTCATATGTGCATTGTAACACGAACAGGCTACAAAAGTCAAGTAACCCGACCTGTTCGGTCGGGTAAATCTTTTGGCGGAGCGTATAGGACTCGAACCTATGGACCAAAAAATTCGGTCACAGATTAGCAATCTGCTGCATTACCACTCTGCCAACGCTCCGTTTCGGGTGGTATTATATATAAACTGTAAAATAATTGCAAGCAGGAATTTCTTTGCTTTTTGGATTTTTGTTGCTATAATAAGCCTTGAATCCAAAGGGATTTGGGTTCGGGGTTTCAAAAGCCCATACAAGTTCGGTACGAAAGCATCGCAATCTGATGTTTCGGTGTCTTTTGCGCCGTTATCATCCCTGACAAATGGTCGGGGGGCTGTGGTTATACAATACGGGTAACCGAAAAACCATAGAGTCATCTAACTTGTATGATTTTTGAACTCCCCGACCGTCAAGATTCTTTTGGCGGTTTAATTTTTTATTGTGGGGGTATTATATGCGACTGGGACAAGAAATCGAACAAGTACGTATAGCACAAGGAATTCCTGTGTGCGCGATGTGCGATATACTGGGATTTTGGACAGAAAAAGACTATCATGATATTGTAACTGGACGCACAAAACCGGATGTCTATCAAATGATAATGCTGATTATATGTACCAGACATGGATTTGTTTCGCTTAACATAAACTAATCGCCCAAATGGGCGATTGTTTTATTGCTCTTCACCAATGTGTTCCGGTTGATAAATCTCTACATCGCGGGTCATGGCTAAGAATTTATCAGAACGCAAAACCGGCAGTTGCTCAACTGGGATTTTTTGCAACTCTGTTATTTGATTTGCCACAGCATTCGCCAACAATTCCATCGTTGTTTGCCAATCTGTGTGCGCCCCACCTGCAGGTTCAGGTATGATCTCATCAATAACATTTAAATTCGCCATATCACGTGCAGTCAACTTCATCGCAGATGCCGCAGTTGCCTTGAACTTGTTATCACGCCATAAAATACTGGCACAGGATTCTGGCGCAATAACAGAATATATCGCGTTTTCCATCATCAGCACTTTGTCGCCGGTTCCAATCGCAATCGCGCCACCAGATCCGCCCTGACCCACGTTCACAGCAACATACGGTGTCGCAATCGATAATCCCATCGCAATAGATGACGCAACCGCCTGAGATTGTCCACGTTCTTCACCTTCGCGGCCGGCAAATGCCCCCGCAGTATCAAACAATGAAATCAGCGGCAATTCAAATTTTTCTGCCAGTTTCATCATACGTTGCGCCTTGCGATAACCGTCTGGATTTGGCATACCAAAACGATGTTTTTGACGTGTTTCAATTGTACGACCTTGTTCTTGACCGATTATCACACATGGAATATCGCGCCAAAAACCAATACCAGACCCCATCGCAGCGTCTTCGGCATACAATCTGTCGCCAGCCAAATACGTCCAATCATCAACGATACCGTTAATATAATCCAAGAAATGCGGACGATTCTCATTACGTGCCAACAGTACTTTATCATACGCTTCGTTTTCACCCATACCACGGATCTTTTTAGACGCATCGTGCGCCGGTGTTGCGATATTTATTTGTTTTGCCTGATGCGGCTGTTTAGTCAAAACAGATAAAATTTTGACCAATACATCGTGCAAATCACCACGTGCAACAACCATATCAACCATACCATGTTCGTATAAATAATCCGCAGTCTGGAAATTAGCAGGCAATTTTTCACGTATATTTTGTTCTATGACACGACGGCCTGCAAAACCAATACGCGCACCTTTTTCAGCAATATGTATATCCCCCAGCATTGCAAAAGACGCTGTTACCCCGCCAAATGTTGGGTCTGTCAGCAATACAATATACGGGATTTTATTTGCGTGCAATTTGTTAACCGCCGCCGTTGTGCGCGCCATCTGCATTAACGAAAGTATATTTTCTTGCATACGCGCGCCACCACTGGACGTAACCATAATAAACGGCCGACGTTCTGCAATCGCGTGTTCTATGGCTGCAACAATCGCATCACCCGCGGCGCGCCCCATAGAACCCATCATAAAATAGCCATTTAAAATACAAATTGTCGATGGAACACCGCCAATTACACCATCCGCCGTAGTTATTGCGTCATAGCACCCTGTTTCCGAACGTGCCGACGCCAAGCGTTCTGTGTATGCAACCCTGTCTTCGAATTCTAATGGGTCATCAGACACCTCTGGTGGGGTCAAACGTGTCCAAGAATTGTCGTCAAATAACAGGTCAAATCGCTGTTTCGGACTCATAATAAACGCGCGACCACAACTGGGGCAGATATATTTATTTTCTTTGTAATCCTTGTAATAAACCAACTTGCCACAAGATTCGCACTTTATCCACATCAGTCTGCGGACGCGATCATAACGTTCACGATTACGATTCTTGATGCCAGATTTTTTACCAAATAACATTTTTTATCCGTTCATTTTCTTTGTTAATTCACGACTTGGCTTGAATAATATAGTCGTGCTGGCCGCCAAAGGCATTGGCATACCTGTGCATGGATTGTAACCAATTTTTGTCGCGCGGGCACGTGGCTGAAAAGTACCAAAACCACGTATTTCAATACGGTTCCCGTTCGCAACAGATTCAATCATATGATCTGATACAGTGTCCAATATTGCCGCCGCATCTGATGGACGCATATGTTTAAAGCGGACTTGGATTGATCTGACTATGTCTGAGCGTTTCATATTAATTTCCTTTTGTTTTACATATATTATTCATATCTGTACCGCGTTTATCAAGAACAAAGTTTTATATATTTTGTGAATATGTTCTTGTAACTTGAAAAAGAGTCTTTTGTTACATTTTTAGTACAAAACCAAAGGACAAAATATGACTCAGCAATCTGTTTGCACTCATTTGCCGCTAATCGGCGAAAACGCCCCAGAATTTTATGCCAGCACCACCAGTGGCAAGATACACTTTCCAAACGACTTTACAGGTCAATGGGTTGTGCTGTTTTCGCATCCTTCGGACTTTACGCCGGTCTGCACCACAGAGTTTATCGAATTCCAAAAACACATCAAAGAATTTGAAAAATTAAATACTCAATTAATCGGCTTGTCTGTGGGGACATTGGCATCACATCTGGCGTGGTTTAATGCAATTGAAAATATGCCGGAAAAAATCAAAATTACATTTCCATTAATTGACGACCTGAATACAAGTATCGCACAAAAATACGGTATGATTCATTTAAACGCATCTAATACAAACACTGTACGTGCAGTATTTGTAATTGATCCAGATGGGATAATTCGCGCAATTCTATATTACCCGCCAACATTGGGACGCAACATTCCAGAAATCTTGCGCATCCTGACTGCATTACAGACTGCGGACGCATTCAAAGTTGCCACAGGCGCAAACTGGAATATTGGCGACGATGTTATTATTCCATCACCCCAGACAATCAAAGATATGCGCAAAAAAGCATCTGATGATACATCTTGGTTCTTGAAGTATAAAAAATTAAACAAAAGTGATATTTATGAAAAAATTGGCAAAAAAGCAACTCGTAAGAAATAACCCAGGTTGGGACAAGCCTGTATATTTTTGGTTTAAAATACCAGCGGAAAATCGCGTATGTCCATCGGCGCAGAATCCGATTCAGGACGCCACTGAAATTCCGACATAATGACGGTTTTATCTTTGTTAAATTTTACACCTTCGGCGCGCAGTGCACGATACTGCCTGTCGGGCATTCCGGGGTTTAATACCCCATTTTTAAAAACAACACGATGCCAAGGCAGGTGCCAATACGCCTTGTTATTAGACGCGTATCCAACAAATCGCGCACACTTTGGCCGCCCCATCATCTGGGCGATTTGCCCAAATGTCGCGACACGTCCGTATGGGATACGTGCAACAATTTCATAAACTTGTTCGTTAAATGTTTTCTCCATAGTAATCAGTGTAAAAAATATAATCAGAAAGTCAAATTTTTAGTCTTGCAAAATATTCTTAAGCCATTTATAATCCACAGACGTTCGGAGACGTGGCAGAGTGGTTGAATGCGCGCGACTCGAAATCGTGTATACGGCAGCCCCGTATCAAGGGTTCAAATCCCTTCGTCTCCGCCATCTCCTTAGAACACCCATTTCGGGTGTTCTGTTTTTATTTTAAAATTGAATATCTTTGCTTAGATTTCAAAATTGTAATTCTTAACAGAACGAACAATCGCATCAACTAACTTATCCTGATGAGTGCCCGTTTTGAGTAGTTTTTCTTCGGATACATTTGATAAATGCCCCAATTCAATTAACGCCCCAGGTACAGTTGAACGCAATACCGCAAATGGCGCATGACGTACATCAGGCCCATCTTGTTGCGATACAGATGATTTCTTTAAAGATTTTGCACAGCCATTCGCATATTCTTCAGACATTTCCGCAACCGCATGTTGCTGTAACGCAGATAATGCAATACGGATATTCTCTTCAAATTCAGTAAAGCCTTCTACCCCGATTTTATCAGCAGCATTTTCAGCCTCAGCTAATTTTTTCGCCTCTTCGTCAGATGCTTTTTCAGATAATGTATAAATCGAAAAACCTTTGACCGCGCGATTTGGATTCGCGTTTGCATGCAACGAAATAAATAAATCTGCCTTGCGCTTTTCGGCAATTGACGCGCGTTCTGCTAACTTTAAGTACCTGTCATCACTGCGCGTCAGATATGTTTTAAAACCATTTGCATCTAACTTTGACTTTAATTTACGCGCAACAGATAACACAATGTCTTTTTCGCGTGTTCCGCCCTTGCCTATGCAGCCAGGATCTTTGCCGCCATGCCCCGCATCAATCACAATAACATACTTACGCGAAGCAGTTATCGCAGTTGTCTTGGACGCAGACGCAGTTGTGTACGAAGACGCACCACCATTGGTTCCTGCCGAAAAATCCAATACTAATCTAAAATCATTATCGCCATTCGGACTTAATATCATTATCTGGGATTTTGGTATTTCAGAAATCTGTTTCTTTAGATTTACCGTCAATTGCAATGCATCACCCTGTTGACTTTGAACAATTGATTTTACCAACCCGCCAGAGGCCAATTTTGTCGCAACAGACGAATTTGCCGCAGTATTTGCCAAACGAACAATCAATTGATTTTGCGGATATGACAATGAATAAGATGGACGGTTCGCCGTTTCAATAACCAGACGTGTTTTATCATTCGGCTGAACCCCTGTTCGCAATGAACGTAACGTATTACGCGCAGCAAACGCAACACGCGGCAACATAACCATACCGGCAATGCTAAAACCTGTTATTTTTAAGATACTACGTCTGTTAAAATCCATGTGCGTCATTATACCAAAAACACAACACGCGTTCAAGGATATTTCAGGAATATATTATTGCTTTTAAGACTTAATTCGTTTAGCATAAGTATATAAAACCACTAAAACACGAGGGTAAAACATGAAAAAAGTTGCCATTTTATATATTGCTTTGGGTCGATATATTACTTTCTGGAAAGATTTTTATGAGTCTTGCGAAAAACATCTTTCACCATGCGAAAAACACTATTTTGTGTGGACAGATAATGATTCTTTTGATTATTCCGATGCGCCAAACGTAACAATTACACGTGCCGAAAAGAAAGGATGGCCATATGATACCTTGTTACGCTTTCAGATGTTTTTACAGCGTCAGAAAGAATTATCTGAATTTGACTATGTTTTCTTTTTTAATGCAAATATGCAATTTGTAAACCCAACAGATTTATCTGAAATTACGCCCTGTGAATGGCATTGCGGTTTGGTTGCAGGCAGTCACCCTGGTCGCCGCGGCGACACCTTGGCCGGCAATCCAGACAACTTTGGGTATGAACGTCGCCCTGAATCAACTGCGTATGTACCATATGGCAAAGGAAAGTATTATGTATGCGGCGCATTTAATGGCGGAACCAGCGATGCATTTTTAAAAATGTGCAAAACATTGAAAAAGAATGTTCAGACAGACTTAGACAACAATATCGTTGCATGCGTTGATGATGAAAGTCATTTAAATGCATATCTGATTGATAAAAATTTCTTACTTTGCGGACGTGCGTTCGGATTTCCCGAAGGCAAGTTAAAACACGTTAACAGTACAGAAATGCCAATGATAAAAATCATTTCCAGACACAAAGAAAATCCGAAATACGGTGGCGTCAGATGGTTGCGCGGCCAATCCGAACGTAAATTACACGACAGTTGGACTGTGCGCAGGATTTTGATTCCTTCTTGCAAAATTATATCTTTGTTTATTCCAGTACGAAAATATAGACGTCTGGTAAAAAACTATTTCGGATCATATTAAAAAAAAACGCCGAAAGGCGTTTTTTTTATTTGCTAACACAACTTGCAAACGACTGTGATATTAACGAACGTTCTTGGGTTGTTAGTTCCGTCACAGGTATTACATAACAACGCGCACTGTCACGAATTATAAAGACTTTTGTGCCGCGTTTGTACGCCGTTTGCATATCATCCATCTGCGCGCTGGACAAGAACGCATTCTGTGTTGTTGATGGGTTTGACAATCCTGCCATTACAACTTGGTAAGCATCATCGTATTTCCATAATTCAGAACGAGATGTGACATCCATCCAAATTGACCAATTTTCATATGGGTTTTCAACCTTGGTCGTAACTGTTGGAAATGCAGCACCAACCGCCAAAGCAGCCACAGTTTGTAATGTCGATGGTTCATTCGACGAGGATGGATAAGATACAGTATTTAACTGAAGATTATCACCACACGCCAAATTCATACGGTTTGTATAACCAGCCAAAACCGCATCAACTGCCGCCTGCCAATCTTCGCCTTTGTTATTCATTTCCAAACTAACAATTTTTTCAGCCCAACCCCAGATGTTCGCACCAACATTCCCAGCGTTTGCAAAGCGTGTTACCATTTCTGCACTGCCCCCTGGAATACCAGCGCCACAATAATCCGTCAGTTGAGTGGTTAACATACTGCTGGTTTCATTTCCGTATGCCAATGCCACCGAATGACACGACATTGCCGCCTCTAGCTCTTGACGACGTTTTAAGCATAAATCAGAATGTGATTTAGACAGTTGAGTTGCCATATTCGCCATCGACAGATATGACATCAATTCCTGCTGAACATAACTGGGGCAAAGACGTGCAGCCGTATTCATACCATTCAACCCTGTTGCAGTATTAACACCATATTGTGGTAACAGTATTGAAGTATCTTTCTGCAGGCACATCAATGCATAATTATATAATTCTGTTTCTGTGGCATATTGGCACTTTGTTTTATTTGTTTGTCCTGGGACAACTGTCACGTCACCACAATAGTCTGATAAACATTTGAAAATTCTTTCGCGACACGCAGTATCAACGTCTGGCTGAGTTATCATAAAATATGTGTTCCGCTGGTTGGCCTTGTACGCCTGTGCAATACCTGCATTACCGCGTAATCCCCCATTCGTAGTAGTTGTTTGAACCAAAGACGCACGTGGCGAATTATTTGCGCCAACCGTCCCAGCAGACACTGCATTTGCGGCATTTCCCAGCAAAACTGCGCCAATTAATCCCCAAAAACAAAGAAAATTTTTCATTCAAATCCCTCTCGTTAGAGTGATTTTATCATATTTTTGCTACAAAGGCAAACATTCATTTGCTTTTAGAAAATATCTTGCTAAACTAGGCAACATGATTATTACAAACGAACTTTTTGCACAAATCCAAGACGACATTTCTGCCGTCAGGGGGTTTCTTTGACCCCGAAAAATTACAAAAACAAATAGACGACTTAAATATTCAAGTCAATGCACCGGATTTATGGGATAATCCAGACAATGCGCGCGTTTTATTACAGAAAAAATCTGCCTTGGAAAAGACGCTGGGTGATTTACAAGCGATGCAGTCCGATTTTGACACTGTGCGTGAACTATATGAAATTGCCCCCGAAGATTCTGACGTCCTTGGGGCGATTGAAAAACTGGCCGAAACAGCACATCGTGCCAAATTTATTACACTATTTCGCGAACCTGCAGATAATAATGGTGCATTCTTGTTTATCCAAGCGGGCGCCGGCGGAACAGAGGCACAAGATTGGGCTCAAATGCTATCCAGAATGTATGCGCGCTGGGCGGAACGCCATGGTTTTACCACAGAAGTTATTGAAGAACACGAAGGCGACACTGCTGGAATTAAAAATATCACATACCGAATATCTGGCGAACGTGCCTATGGATGGCTAAAAAATGAAATTGGTGTACACAGATTGGTTCGCATATCACCTTTTAACGCAAACGGCAAACGCCAGACCAGTTTTGCATCTGTGGATGTATGGCCAGATATTGATGATACGATAGAGATAGAAATAAACGAAAAAGACTTGCGCATTGATACATATCGCGCATCTGGCGCCGGCGGTCAGCACGTTAATAAAACAGACAGCGCCGTACGTATTACACACATACCAACAAATACTGTTGTTACGTGTCAAAACGAACGCAGTCAAATTCAAAATCGCGAAATGGCGATGAAAATGCTGCGCAGTAAATTATACGAACTGGAAATGCAAAAACGTGCCGCCGAAGAAGATGCCGCAAAAGCAGCACAAAAGAAAATCGAATGGGGCAGTCAAATTAGAAACTATGTCCTGTACCCATACCAACTGGTCAAAGATGTCCGTACAAATGTCGAAAAAACGGATTCTGACGCGGTCTTGGACGGGGATTTAGACGACTTTATGTTGGCATCGTTACAGCAAGCATAATAAAGATGGATTGACTTTTGATAAAAACATATCAAAATATTCCGACTTTAAAAAAATGGATTACAATATGAACAAAGATAATTTTTATTTATACAAAGAGGCTATTCTGGTACAACATCCAACGGCTTGGCATTTTACCACACCAAAAAATGCAGGCGCGCAAAACAACGTTATTTTTGCGACCGTCGGTAATAAAAATATGGTTTTTAAATTCGGCGATAGAAAGTTAGTACAAAAAAACGAGGCAGTTAGCAAATTATATAAAATGCGTGAAATTCCTGTACCACAAATTATTGCACGCAATCAAAATGGACTGCATTTCGAAGAATACGAAAAGATTCAAGGTATATCATTATTTGAAGCAATCAAACGTGGTATGCCCCAAGAACAAATAAAACAGGTTTATCGTGATGTTATAATACAATTTGATAAAATGACACGCGTGCATCCAACATATATCAATTCTGATTTAACCAGTGCCGTTCATAAAGTTGCTAAAATAAACATTGCAAATGTAAATGGCAAAATGATTGCAAATATATTCCAAGCATTGATATTTTTATTAAATATTGGCGCAAACAAAGGATTGTATCATTCTGATATAACAACAAAAAATATAATCGTTGATAAAGCAGGTAATTTTTCTAGTTTTATTGATGTTGACAGTGTAAATGTATGTTCCAAGGAATATGCATTACAAATGTTATTATCAAAATATCAAGAACTGGGTTTTGATCCGAACGAATTAATTGAGCTGTATCGCGCCCACACCCACGATTTAATCAGCGCGCAGAAAATTTCAAAGCGTATTAAATTGCTGGCGACAGGTAAGAAAATACTGTGGCAACATTCGCAATCAAGAAAAACCAAATAAGTATACCTATCGCTGCTTGCAATTCGGCATAAAAAATATATAATTGTGACGTGTGCCCATAGCAGAACTGGATAATGCGTCACCCTCCGAAGGTGAAGACTGTGGGTTCGAATCCCGCTGGGCACGCCATGTGTTTATTTTCTTTTTTGGTAACTGAATATTTTTTTGCCCATCATATATATTTCACGTCTGCCATCACCAAAACGTTTTTTATAAAACGGCTCTCTGAATTCCGGATGACAAAACAAAAAGAAATCACTGGCATATAAACTCTTTAATCTGCGTTTACTAAATGTTCTTTTCAGTGATGATGCAGAAAAATTATCTATATTTAATCGCAACCATATAAATAAACGTTCTTTATCATTTAGGTCTTGAAATTTTTTCTTAAACACGTACATAAAATTATCTAAAACATGCTTGCGTTCAAATGTTAGCAAATCTGTTTTATTTTTAAAACGTGTTTTATTCAGAATATTTATTTTACAATCCAACATTTTTAATATGGACAGTACTTTTTGATGACTAAGTGTTATAGAATCTAGCGAACCGGGTCTGTTGTATATATAGTTATAAATCACTTCATCAGTACACACAAGCATAGGATAATGTGCACAAACCAGTGACAAGAACACAGAATCCTCACCAAATTGTATACCTTCTGGGTATTGCAATGTGTATTTTTTTAAAAATATATTCTTAAATATTGCTGTTTGATGTTCACTTGTAAAATAAAAATGATTATTTTCTATTTTTCTATTCGAATCACTTATTCTTGTTTGTTGGGTCAAAACATTGAATATTTTATACCCACCTTTAACAACTTCGGCGTTTGTTTCTTTGGCACATGCGTACAATTTCTCGTAAAAATCAATATCAACCCAATCATCAGGGTCTACAAAACCAACATATTCACCGCGCGCATATTTTATACCACGATTTCTGGCGGCTGCGACACCTGAATTCTTGGGCTGGCACAGCAATTTTATACGCTTGTCTTGTGCGGCATATTTTCGTAAAATTTTAAGCGTATTGTCTGTTGATTTATCATCAATACAGATTATTTCAATATCACACAATGTTTGGCCACATAGTGAATCCAGACATTTCGCAACATATTTTTCAACGTTATAACATGGAACTACAATTGATACGTTTGTCATATAACATCCCCTTTTTTTGTGTTTTTGGACAAAAAGAAACGACTGTTAAAATAACAGTCGGGAAGTTAAGACAATCATACAACCGAATGACCCCACTGGTTTTCGGGCAAGCCCTGTTTTATGGCCAGTGACTTCCCGACATATAAATACATCGAGAAATATGATGCAAAAGCACCTTCGGTCGGATTACGACGCATTATGCGCCGCGGCTGTACGGGGTGTCTTACGTCCCGTGAATTTCATCCCTGAAATTCTGCCTAAGATGTTATCTTATTCGAAATATGTTTGCAAGTTGTAAAATATACTTGATACCCCAGGAATATTTGACTACGCTGTTATCACAGCCAAAAGGACAATTTATGACAGCGCGTTTTATGCTATTTTTACCTGTATTTCTGCTGACTGCCTGTAACAGCGTTTATGTCAAACCAGAATCTTTGACCCCCAACAGCGTGGTACACGTTGAACCCACAGGTTACACAATGCGACGCGCAATCAAAGAAAAACTGCGCGAACGTGGCTATACTGTCGTCGTTGGTAACGCAGTCGCCAGTGAAATCGTCGATTCTGGGGACGGTGATGACATTGATATAACCGCTTATTCAATTCCGAATGACGCAAAATATGCAGTTCGTGTCAAAGAACGTAAAGAACGATTTGCGCCAGTATGGTGCGCACTGAACGGATTTTGGTGGTGGCGTTTTAATGTATCTGTCGCCGACCGCACAACAGGCGAAGAAATTATGTCTTGGTTCGGTTACGGTTGCGCAAACAGTTCAATCAGAAAACTGGACAAGATTTTAGATTCAATGGAACGAAAATAAAATCCCCAATTTGGGGATTTTTTTATCTTAGTCTTCGATTACCGAATATTCACAGAAACCTTCGTTCGTATCACAGCGCGCTGTAACGCCTTCGCTGATGAAATAACCTTGGTCATGTAAACATGCAGGGCATACGTTTGGCGCTTCGGTACCAATGTGCCACATACCGCAATTTGTACAACGCCACATTACGATTTTGTCTTGTTTGAATAATGTACCTGCCTCAATCGCTTCGGCCAATGCACGAAAGCGCGCTTCGTGATAGCGTTCAGCATAACCAATATTTTTCAAGATTTCTGCAATTGCAGGAAAACCTTCTTGGGCTGCGATTTGTGCGAATTTTGGATACATATCTGTATTTTCTTCGTGTTCGCCATATGCCGCTGCCTGCAAATTTTCCAATGTAGTGCCAATTTTGCCTGCTGGAAATGATGCAGTAATTTCTAAATCGCCACCTTCTAAGAATTTGAACAAACGTGACGCATGTTCTTTTTCTTGTTCGGCTGTTTCTAAAAAGATTTTTGAAATTGCCTGAAAGCCTTCTTTTTTTGCTGCAGATGCATAAAATGTGTAACGGTTACGCGCCTGTGATTCCCCAGCGAACGCAATTAACAGATTCTTTTCTGTTTGTGTACCTTTTAGTGATACCATGGTATGTGTTCTCCTTTATTGTTTGTTTGTGGTAAAATTCTAACAAAGAAAACACCAAATTGCAAAAAATTATTTTATGTCTGGATTCAACTCTAAAAATCGCTTTTCTATGGCCAAAATCAACTCTGCAATACCAATACGGCCAGCAGCACTGATTGTTATAATCTCTGGCTTTTTCTTGCGCCCAAAGGATTTTTTAAATGCATTTAATTTTTCCTGTAAATCATCGGCATCAATTGCGTCTGTTTTATTTATAACCACAATTTCTGGCTTATTTACTAAATCACCACCG
Source organism: Alphaproteobacteria bacterium (assembly GCA_033345235.1). Taxonomy (GTDB): domain Bacteria; phylum Pseudomonadota; class Alphaproteobacteria; order Rs-D84; family Rs-D84; genus Enterousia. The sequence goes on from JAWPOC010000015.1 coordinate 69,407, forward strand.
TACGAATCCATTTCATGACGAATTGCCGCGTATCTGGACACCCAATCTGGTTCAGTACCATCAATAACATGCAAAATCATCTTGGTACGTTCTGCGTGACCCAAGAATCTGTCACCCAGACCAACACCGGTATGCGCACCTTCGATTAAGCCAGGTAAATCAACCATTACAAATTCACGATCATGAGCATACATAACACCCAACTGGGGATTTAATGTCGTAAATGGGTAATTCGCAATCTTTGGTCGCGCCGCAGTTACTGCGGATAATAATGTCGACTTACCCGCATTTGGAAAACCGACCAAACCAATATCCGCAATCAATTTCAAGCGCAAAACAACCGTTCTTTCTTCGCCAGGCAGACCGTCATTCGCCTGTTTTGGCGCACGATTTGTTGGACTTTTAAAATGCAAATTGCCCCAACCGCCATTGCCACCGCGTGCCGCACGATATTCCATACCATCAACATTTAAATCGGCATATTCTATTTCTTCATTTTCAGACAAAATAACCGTACCTGTGGGAACAGGCAAAACCAAAGTCTCACCCGATGCACCTGTACGCATTTTGCCCATACCGTTTTCACCGCGTTGGGCAACAAACTTGGTCTTGTAACGATAATCAATCAAAGTATTTACATTCGGAACTGCGACAAATACAACGTCGCCGCCACGACCACCATCGCCGCCATTTGGGCCGCCAAATTCGATGTATTTTTCACGACGAAAACTGGCGCTGCCATTGCCGCCATCACCTGCTTTGATAGAAATTTTTGCACGATCTAAGAATTTCATTTTTTTACCTTTTATGCATATTATAACTTAAAAACTTGCAATTTCCAGTCTAAAAGACTATAATTCGTGCGCCACATTGTGGTGATGATTCTGAAGCCGTTGTGCAATAGTCATTTTGGACTGGGGGGCGGTACCCCACAGCTCCACCATAAATCAATATGATAAAACACGTCATATTTACTTATGGGGCTGACATAGTTTCGACAGGTGATGAAAGACAAATTGGTTGAATCCGACGTGGTGTCGTAAAATACCAAATAAAAACTGAATGGCGATAGAATCGCTGCGAATGATAACATTCGCATTGCAATGGCTGCCTAAAGTGGCACAGAATATGACTGGCAATTGTTGGTTGTATTCATTTTAGCTTTTGCGGGGTCGTCGGGTACCTGGCACCAGAAACCCGACACACAATAAAAAATATACATATATAAGAAAGGAAAAACAAAATGTTCGGAAAAGTAAAAAAAGTCTTCTTTACAGGCGTATTTGGCATCTTGTATGTATCATTCATCGCTCAACTGGTTTATGTATTGGGTTGGGTAAATGGCGCAGAATCAAAGATGATTGCGTTGGCGGCCTTGACACTGGAATGGATGATTTTGATTGCAGCACGTTACTTGTCAAAACGTTCCAGCAATACGGCACAAAAAAATAACTTTCGCCGTCGTTAATAGATAAACCGCCATTTGGCGGTTTTTTTAATTTGCAATAATCCTTGAAAAGTCATTTTAATGTACTATATTAAAGCTTGCGATGAAAAACTATATACTTCCTTTTCGGGATTTTGTTGTATCACCGGGGCTGACTGTGCCTGTGTTGGTAGAAAATCAAATGTCTGTCAACTGTGTCAAAGCCGCGTCCCAATCGGGGGTACAGTCGATTGTTTTGGCACCTCAGCATTCTTGGTCTTATCCCAGTGCAGTTAAAGATATTTATACCGTTGGCACGGTCGGTGAAATAATCCAAGTTTTAACAATGCCCGAAGGCGCAATTCATATACTGGTTCGAACAACCAGTGCTGTAAAATTAAATAATATTGAAATCCAAGATGGTGTTTTTGTTGGCGACACAGAACTTATTGAAATTCAGGACGATGTCGATAACCCACAGACATTGATGATGCGTGATATATTGGCCGACAATATGCAAACTTTGGCTAACTCTACCAGAAAGTTCAAAATGGATAAATTACGTAATGTTATTACGAATTATCCTTTGCCTGCATTTATTGACGCGGTTATTCAGACTGCGGATATCGATGTGGATACAGCAGTACGCGTATTATCTGCGACAACTTGGCACGAAAAATTGACCATATTACTGGAAGCAATCAAATTACTGCAAGAATCTGCAAAAATAGAAGAATCTATTAATAAACGCATTCACCAACAAATGGAAAATGGCCGACGCGAGGCAATTCTGCAAGAAAAAATGCGCGCCTTGCAACAGGAAATGGGCGAAGACGATGGCGAAGCAGATACACAAAACATTCGCAAGCGTATTTTAAAATCTGCAATGCCCAGCGAAGCCAAAGATAAAGCATTGTCTGAATGGAAACGTATGCGTTCCATGTCACCAATGTCGAACGAAGGTGGCCTGCTAAAAACATATCTAGACGAATTGTTGGCAATGCCTTGGGAAAAGACCACTGCACAACCTATTGATTTAGCAAATGCGCGCGCTGTATTGGATTCCCAACATTCTGGTATGGAATCTGTCAAAGAACGTATTCTGGAACATATTGCGGTTATGAAGAAAACAAATTCCAATCAAGGCAGCATTTTATGTTTTGTTGGCGCACCTGGGGTTGGAAAAACATCACTGGGCAAATCAATTGCACAGGCACTGGGACGTAAGTATCATCGTATCTCTTTGGGCGGCATATCAGACGAAGCACACTTTCGTGGCCATCGTAAAACATACATCGGTGCCCAGTCTGGACGCATTATGGACGCATTAAAACGCTGTAAAACAAACAATCCTGTTATTGTCTTGGACGAAATAGACAAAATGGGACGCGATTGGCGCGGCGACCCAGAATCTGCATTACTGGAAATTCTGGATCCAGAACAAAATAAAACCTTTCGCGATCATTATTTGGAAGTTGACTTTGATTTATCAAATGTCATCTTTATCGCGACTGCAAACAGTTTAAATTTGTCGAATGCATTAAAAGACCGTATGGAAATCATTGAAATTCCAGGGTATTCAATAGATGACAAAATAAAAATCGCACGCGAGCACTTAATTGCGCGCGCATCACGTGATACAGGCTGGGATATAGACAATGTCAATATTTCAGACGATGCGTTACGCCATATAATTCAAAAATACACGTCCGAAGAAGGTGTTCGTGAAGTTCAACGTGAAATAACAGCTATTCTGCGACGTGAATTACTTGAAAACGATTGCGCTGATATAAAAACAGAATTCACAATTGATAAAATTGACAAGTTGTTATCTGTGCGCAAACCCGCTGGATTTAGTAAGAAAATCGGTTTTGGCGTAAATCTATAACTTCTCTATAAAAACAAATAAAAGGAAAAATATGACACAAATTGTAAATTATTTTGCTGACTTGCAAAAACATCTGAACAAACCAAATGCAACTGTTACTGTTTCCAAAGAAAAACATCACCCAATTGCTGGTTTTGTAACATTTAAATACGAAACACAGACACAAGCATATAATACAACTGTATATGCACAACAGGTATTGGCCACAGATCCGATAACTCAACCACAGATAACAGCATTTATTACAAACAAGCAAAATCCAGAAAACAATATGGTCTTGGGCGCAAAAGAAGCAAAAGATATTCACGATATGCTGGTTTGTCACAAATTTTATAGCCAACAAAAAAGCAACTAAAAATACAAATGAACGCATTTGAAAAATTTTTGGCATGTATCTATACTCTAAGATACTCTGATAAAAATAGACAAAGCATTATGAGATCTGAAACAAAACCAGGACATATTGTATATTCTATAAATGATAGAGATATTATTATGAGTGTAGGTGAATTTGTCCCTGTTTCCTCACAAGCAGAAAAAGCGTATAGCTTGGATGTAACAGTGCATAAAAAAAATAATAAGTTGCAAAATAAAAGAATGTGTATTAAAGGGTTTGTTGCAAAAGAAATGTATAACAAAATAGCGCATGCGTATAAATATAAAGTGTACCAAAAATGATACTGATTATAAACACTTCTGGGGCGAATTTAGAATTTGTATTAGATGATAAATACAAATCTGTTGTCGTGGAAAAACAATCTGTTGCATTGCCGACAGAGGTCGAAAAATTTATTACTGAATCCGGCGCTGAATGGTCGGATATCAGCGCAATCGGCATTGTTACTGGCCCTGGCAGCTTTACAGGTATCCGTCTGGGAATCGCATACGCCAAAGGAATTGCAATGGGATTAAATATACCTGTGGTCGGCATCAGCGCTTTTGATTTATATTTAGCACAAACACCGGATGCATTTGTTGCAATCGATTCCGGACGTGGTGACTTTTTTGTTGCAGCACAAAATCTGCCTCCACAAACAATGGGAATTGATGAACTGGAAACAAAACAAATGGAATGGCCACGCACAGTTGGGCACAGACCTTTTGATTTAAAACTGGGAGTAAATATCGTTAAAAATAAAATCTTGTCGAACGACATTGAACCAGTTGTTCCGATGTACCTGCGCCCTAGTTATGCAGAACAAAATAAAAAGGATTAAATTATGGATAAAGCCGAAATTCTAAAACATGCGAAATCTCAGATTTCCAAGCACGTGGATAAAATTACCTATACACATGGAAATTCATCTGCACAAAATAAAGAAGTACACTGTTATCATTTAAAAACACCAGATTATTCTATTCTGGCGTACGATTACAGAAAAGTAACCATAAAAGATAAAAATAATAACACATACTCTTACAGTGACCAGACTGCAAAATTCTTATTCGACGAGATAAAAAATGCATATGAACAATATTTAAACAAAATTGGCAAATGTCCGAACATACGAAACTCAAAATTCATCAGATATCAGTCAACTTATATTCATAAAGCCGAAAACTATGCTAGATGATATCGCGCATCTTCACGCAAAATGTTTCCCTGACAAGCCTTGGTCGACGAATGATTTTGCGGACTTGAAAAAATCGGGTTGTGAAATTATCGCCAGCCAAAATGGCTTTGTCGTATATCGCCAAACTTTAGACGAAGCAGAAATAATCACAATTGGCGTACACCCAGATGCCAGACGTACAGGTATCGCGTCCGCAATGTTGGGTATCGTCGAAGGCGAACTGCGTAAAAACGGTGTAAAGAATGTTTTCTTGGAAGTCGCAGAAAACAACCACCCTGCCCGCACACTGTATGAACAAAATGGTTACGTACAGATTGGCATCCGTCCAAAATATTACGATGGTGTAGACGCCATTATGATGAAAAAAGAGTTATAAATTATTTACAAATTCTAAAACCCGCGTATCAAATATAACGTCACGCGCACGCAATGGCGAAGCAATATGCATATCCGACTTACGTCTGGTTCGCGACAAGGCCACATAAACCTGCCCATGCGCAAATGCGCCACGCGATATATCCAAGACAACTGCATCCAATGTTTTGCCTTGGGCCTTGTGTATAGTCATTGCATAACCCAACATTAACGGAAACTGTTTATACGACCCGATTTCATTTTCGATTAGTCTGTCATTTTCATCGCGACTGTATTCGATTTTCTCCCACTTATCAGGCTTTACAGACACCGTTTCATGATTATCTGACAATAACTGCACAACAATTTCACGTGCGGTCATATCACGCACAATGCCCATTGAACCATTATGCCATTTATCACTATTCTTCACAAAAACAACCAAAGCCCCGACCTTTAGTTTTAATTCCATTGGCGCAGGTACATCACGTTCTGAAAAAGCCCCAGAAACAATACCGTTATAAACAACCTCTGTCTGGGGGATTTGTGCCAAACGAGATTGATTTATACGATCTGCAACCGCCCGAAAAGGTGTTATTACGACCGCATTTTGCCGACGTTGTTCGTCCAAAATTTGGCAATTATTAAAAAAGGCCAAAGAATCCGTCTGATTATTTCGCAATTTTATCAAATTATCTAACAATTCATTATCATGTTGACGATATACTTGGTCAAAATTGTACGCAACAAAGTCCGCCCGCTTGTAAACATGGCTGTCAAAAAAGTAAGAATTAGGCTGACCATACTCATCCGAATAGAATCCCATTGCGTCGCACGTAATTACAGGTGGCAACTGGAACACATCGCCGATTCCAACAACCTGAATCCCACCAAAAGGTGCATTATTTCGGCGGGCATAACGTGCCAAAATATCAATTGCATCTAACAAATCCGGCGCAACCATCGATATTTCATCAATTATTAAAACATCTGTCGCATTTAGTATATTTCGCGGTTTCGCCTTTAGTTTTAATAATTCTGGCATAATAAAGTCCCGCGGCTGAATCTGAAACAGCGAATGTATTGTTTGACCACCAACATTTAACGCAGATACCGCCGTCGGACATGCACAGATAATTCTTTTCTTGGATGCAGATTTAAGGTAGTTAATAAAAGTCGATTTTCCTGTGCCTGCGGGTCCTAAGATTAATACATTGGAATTTGTCCGCTCGATAGTATTAAAAGCGGCCATTTGCGACGAATTTAATATCGGTTTTATTCCGTTCATAGTGAATATCATTACATAAAACTACAAAAATTAGAAATAAATAATTTTTGACTTGCACGCCACGATAAAATATGTATAATGACCGCTGTGGGTTAGTAGCTCAGTTGGTTAGAGCGGAGCGCTCATAACGCTTTGGTCGTGGGTTCAAGTCCTACCTAACCCACCAAATTTTTTGCGCCGATGGCGCATTTTTTTTATTTTTTCTGGGTTGTTTTTTTCACTTGCCCTGCCCTGTTGATTTTTTCTATGCTGTTACTAGGGTATATCATCTTTTATCCAAGGAAGCGAAAAATACTGGCGCAAACCTGCGCCAAAGGGGAGAAAAAAACATGAAAAACATTTTTCATCGTCTGTCAATTATCCGAATCGTAATCGCGGCATTTTTTGGTGTTGGATTGGTGTTTAATGCATACGCTGCGAATATTGCGTTGGAATATGAATTAAGAGAAGTTTGGGCAGTAGATGGATATATTACAAAACTTCAAGATTCTGTTACTTATAATTCCAGTACGGGTTTAGATATCAGCGAGTCCGCGCAGTACGTAACAGTTAATAATGATGATAAAGATGACCCGTTAAGTCACGAGATTTTATTTTGGTGTTGGACAACGTCAACCCCCACGAATTATTTTGATCCTGAACAATGTTCCCCGTATGACGTTGGAATTGTAATCCCGTCTGGTAAAACAGTAAATACAATTACTTTACGTATTAATAGCCAAGCGGGCACTTACCAATGGTTACGTTTTACATATAGTGGTAATGGCGCCACAGGCGGATCTTCGCCAACATTGCCAATCTATTGCACATCAAAATCAACAGTTTGTAAATTACCCGAAAATAAATACACAAAAGTCGGATATAAATTTGTTGGTTGGGATATAAGGGATTTGAATTCTACTATGACCGTAACAAGACTGCCTGGTGCGTCATTAGAAGGTTTGATATCGGGTAACAAGACTGTAACAATTAAAGCCGCTTGGGAATTAGAGGCGACTAAAGCCCAGGTTACAATTGATATGGGGAAATCAGGCTTGTCTGCAATGGCGTATAATGATGTTTGTACGTCTGCACGTTGTATAACTCCAAGTGCCATGGGTACAAATATGCCACAATGGTATGGGCATGAATTTTTGGGTTGGAAAGTGTTGGCAAATGGGGTGGCTGTTAATGATAAAATTTATGGTAAATACACCTCTACTGATGTTCATGAATTTGTAACAGAAGAAGATATGACCATTACTTTTGTTGCCCAATGGGAACCATATCCATATTACATAAAATACGCATGTAGTGCGGAAGACGCAACAAATGGGGATTACGTAAATGTAGAAACCGGTGAATTTGGTGCTAATTTTACAGTAATTTCCAAAGAAACTTCTGATAGATATTGCAACAAACAAAACTATGATATTGCACGTTGGAAATATAATGATATAGATGGCAAACCTGTATTTAATTTTGGTGAAACATATAAAATTGATATATTGGCTACTGCTTATACTTATGAACTGGTACCTGAATATAAACCAAAAACATACTATATAACGTATGAGTGTGGTGATGGTACGATGTTGTCTGGGTACAGTAATACCCAAGAAGTTACATTTAGTAAACGTTATACTACTGCTGGTAAAATATGTACAAAAGACGGATATTATCAAACAGGTTGGCAAACCCCAAATGCTGCAAATGGCGGATATTTTGAGTATAACTTAAACACAGAACAGGATAGTTACGGATTTTGGGGTAACAGAACGTTCACCGCGACATATGAACTATCCAAAGTTGTATATGATTGTGGTGAAGACGCTACATTAATTAGATCAGAATGTGATAACATTGATAACGACGATAAATGTATACAAAACTTTGGCTCAAATACAACATTCAGCCCAAAGGTAAAAATTTGTTCCAAAGAAGGAGCATATCAAGTAGGTTGGAAAAATTTAAACGATTCAGATGATACTTACGACTTTTATAGTGATTACGATTCAGATATTGCAGCCGGTAAAACATTAGTGCCAATATGGCTTAATTCCAAAGTCGACATTGATTGCGACATTGAATTTACCAGCACACCCACCGCATTATCTATGCCAAATAACATTAGTGCAATGACTGGGCACTCGTTACCTGATGTAACAACAATTCCTGTTGTAAGCGGAAAGGCGTTTGATGGCTGGGCTTATCATGATGAAAACAATTCTATGTGGTTTAAATATTTCGACCAAAACGGCTCCCCTATTCGTGTACTAGATGGGGAACATTGTGAACGTGGCTCTATGACATTACAGGCACAATGGATTGATACTGGCTGTAACGAAAAGGATGTATATAATGGGATGTTAGCCACCCCCTTTGCCAGCACCCCTATTGCAACGTTATACTGTGATGATAGTGGCGCCTGCTATAACAACAACAAGTGTTCAGGCACCCAAGTCGACATTACGGAAAACACTTTTACAAAACCAAGCAATGCAATCTACCAAGGAATATGGCGTCATTATACACCCGGAGGCGCATCTGATATAAGATGTATTGACGAAAACGGAGTATTTAACTATGACAATTTAGACACTTGTTTATCTATGTCTAGTGATTGGTATGTCAAATATACCTGTAAGAACAACTATGTAAACATTAATGGTCAGTGCGTACACACAACAAACGTTTATTTTGACGGCAACAATTCTGGCAAATTACCATTCATTGATTGCTGATACAGCCACAACGTAAACACAGACAAACCAATCAACAATAACAACAAGATATAATACAAGAATGACGGTTTTTTATTCCCAACAGGCTCACCAACATCTGATGTTTC
>JAWPOC010000016.1:0-184782 GCA_033345235.1 Alphaproteobacteria bacterium
ACGTTCTGGATACGCGTATGAGCCTTGGGCGGTTATACCAATTTGATAATAATTATTGCTGTTCACACTGCACGCATGTGTCTTCATATCGGCAACTTTGCCTATCGCAGGCCCAAATAACAACAATGTCCCATGATACATTGGATAGATTGTATTAAATGTGCCTGTGGCGTAGTCATATAAACTGTAATCACCGTTACAATATGGTTTTTCTGTTCTGGGACGCATAAATGAACTGTCGGGTGCGCCCATCAAGTGATAATCTGATTTACATTTACCTGTTGCATTAACGTCATCATAGCTATAGCACACACCGTTTAAGTGATACTGACCAAAGCCACATATTGGTGCAGATTTAGTCACTGTATACAAATACGTACCTTTGGAATTTACTGGTTGGATACGCGTTTTATCATAATTATATGTAGAATAAGGGCCATAACATTCACGTGCACCAGATTCTGTAAAACGAAACGTACTGACGTCCAGTGTTATTAAATGACCGTTATTGTTTTCGAAATATTCTGCGCAATCTGTGTGATTGGTGGTAAAACTGATACATTTGCCGTTATATCTGTACTGGCCAAAGCCACATATTGCCGGCCCAAACGTCAGCAATTCTGCACAATTGGCAGATATGGGGATTAATAAAAACATCAACGCTATGGGTTTCATTGCCCTCCACCTGTGTTGTAAAAAAACCACCTTTTATACTCAAGTGGTCAGGAGGTTCGAAACAATCCATAGAATTGTGTGCTTATTCAATATATTCGCAGCCCTCCTGACCTGTTATGGTCAGGAGTGTTTCATCTGATAAAAAAAATACGCCTAATGGCGCCGTATAAAACTATCTTTTTTTTCAGACGCTATGGTAGAGGTTTCGACACCTCATCATCAGATGACCCTGATGACACCCCAATTATAACGAATACACCGAAAAACGCAATTCTTTTTTAATACAAGAAAACCGGCATTTGCCGGTCTTGTTATATTTTTAATTTCTTTTTCATTTCCATTAACACTGGAACATCTATCCCCAGCGCATTTGCACGTTCAATCAAACCACATAGCGCAAAAACACCTTCGACTGTGCCTTGGGGAGCTTCGCCGCGCGCAATCGCCGCACCGCCCGAGAAATTACGACTGGTTGGACTGGTCGCTGATAAAAACAAATCACCCAAACCACACAAACCTAAGAACGTCTTGGTTTCTGCCCCAGACGCAACACCAATCGCAACAATTTCATCCCACGCACGTGTAAACAATAACGCACGTTCGTTTTCGCCCTTGACCGCAACACTGTTATAACCACTTATCAAAGATGTCGCGTTTTTACCAACACCACAAATTTCTGTGCCAATAACGTCATGCGAATCAACTAAATATAACTTATTTAACGCTTCGTGCGCCGCGTCTATGGCCACATCTGTTCCCGCAATGTTCGAACCAGTAGGAACACCCATGGCAACTTCGGCCGCGAATTGTGGCCCAGACAGCACGCCAAAATCTGCACATTCTGGCAATTCTGTTTGCAATATTTCAGACATAAATTGACCTGTTGAACTTTCTGCCCCCTTGGTACAGATAATTACAGGCTGGCCATTATAAAACGCGCGTACTTTTTTCAAAGTTTCACGAAAATACGCAGATGGCGTTACAATCAGCCATACATCCATATCTTTTAGTTCGCTGGCATCCGTCGACACACGCAAATTTTCAGGCATTGTAACACCATCAAAACGCTTGTATTCACCATCATAAGACCATAACAATACATCAGACCCACCACGAGCCGACACCACCCCCAGCGCAGTACCCCATGCACCAGCACCAATTACACCTGTTTTCATTTTATTTTCCTTAGTTTTCTTTCAATTTCAGGGACGACCACTAATCCATCATCAGATAAATCGATTGCACGCATATACGCATCCCGAGCCTTGGTATACTCGTCCAAAGAAACATATATGTCCCCCAAGTGCATAAATAACGAAGAATACGTCGCAGAAATATCACCTACACGCTCTAATATTTCCAGCGCAGCAGGCGCGCCTTCGCGTACCGCAACAACGCAACCCAATGTATCCCACGCCAAAATGTCCGTCGGATCTTGGGTAACCAATGTCATCGCATAATTATACGCACGTTCTATATCACGATTTTGCGCCGCCCATATCTTGGCCTGAAGTGATAAAAATTCTGCATCCATTGCTAAAACATTCATCGCATCACTTAAATCACGCTGAGCCGCGTCATAATCGCCAAAAACAAAATGAATTTGTGCCCTGCTCTTTAAGAAAAACGCACGACCAATATCGTCCAAATTTTCATCCGACAATGCACGCTTTACAACCGCCAGCGCCGCACGACGATCGCCTTTTTTTATATGATGCGCAATTAACTTGTTTATCGCAGGAACAAACAACGGATGTTCCGATAATGCCGCTTCTAAATTCGTCATATCACCCGTCTTTTCTGCGAAACGCAAAACAGAATACAGATAAAAAGGACTGTTACTATCAATCTGGGCGAACAAATCTTGATAATTGCCGCCATTCGTATAAAAATAACGCCCTAAATAATAATTAATAGAATCACTACTGCGGGCAAATTCTGGCGCAATCAACTGCGCAAAACGCAACATCAACACAGACATATCAGAATACATCAAAACCTGTGTGTGCGATACAGTCTGAAGTAAACTAAACGCCAACTGATTTGAATATCCAGAAAAAACAGACCAATCCGGAACAACATCATAATTCAACATAAACATCCCAGATGGACGTGACGTGAACTGAGAACGTAAATCAGACGCTTTGTCCTGCATACCATGATGACTATAAAATGACATCATATATAGATAATCATTTATATTTAGAAAATCTATGGAAACCTTGTCAAAATACGAAGCCGCCTTGTCCGCCTGCCCCAATTCAGCATAAATCTGACCACGAACAAAATCTTTCCACGTGTCACTTGTCGGCATTGAATCAATAAATTTAAACGTATTTGTACGCCAATCATTCGCAATCGCAGACCATATACGTAACGGCGCAACCAAAGCAACATTTTCTGTCTTGTGACGATTATGAAAATCTTTCCACCTGCCCTGTCGCACCAGATACGCATCATATATAAATCTTGCCGCCAAGCCCTTTTCTTGACTAAGCGCTGCGGCATTTTCAGGCATACGACCATTTAAAAAATCAGACATAGTCTTGACATTAGACACAACCAAGAAATCTGTATCACGTAAATTTTCTGAAAAAGATGACGCAGCATCAAAATCATTTACGTAAATCGCATGTTGCGCCGCCAAAAAAGCCCCATATCGCGTTTCTGGAAACTTATACACATTTTCAATCTGAACCGGCGCGTCATTACCGCCAAAAATCAGCCCACCTGTAACACCAATCACAGATAATAATGCCACAGCTGTAAATATACTTTCTATTTTTCTCATGATTGTGATAAAATAACACGTATGAATAATAATGTCAAATTTGAACAATACGAAGAAATGTTGCGCGAATGGTCTGGACGCATGAATCTTATCGCACCCAGCACCCTAAACAACATCCAAGAACGCCATTTTGCCGACTGCGCACAATTGGCGGACGTTTTACCACAAAATGTAAACATAATTGATTTAGGCAGCGGCGCCGGATTCCCCGGTGTAGTACTGGCAATATTGGGTTGGAACGTGACCTGTATCGAATCGATTGGCAAAAAAGCATCTTTTTTAACAGCCGTAAAAGAAAAACTAGGCCTAAAAAACCTGACAATTTACCATGGTCGCGTCGAAGATTTTATCCGGCATTTACCGGCAAAAAATAACAATTTTGTTTTTACAGCCCGGGCATTTGCGCCACTTATTAAAATTTTAGACTATGTCGCAAAAACAAAATACCGGCTTTTTTTAATAAAAGGCCGGCAAATAGAGACAGAAATAAATGTCGCAAAACAGAAATATAAATTTAATTACGACCTGATCCCCTCCAAGACAGGCGACGGGTTTATAATAAAAATCTGGTTTTAACTTATTTCACACGAAACAAAACACAACACACTGAAAACAGTGTGTTTTTATTTTTTTACAACCAAGCATATTATTTTTATTTCACACGAAATAAAAATTAACGTATTGTTTATACAGTATTTTTTAAAAATGAATTTTAACATCTTGACTGGCCTTGACGTTTTTTATAACCTTAGAACCAGAAAAATGTAAAGGGGAAAAATGACACGTATTATCGCATTCGCAAACCAAAAAGGCGGTGTTGGCAAAACAACAACCGCAATTAACATCGGCGCATCTTTGGCCGCAATAAAAAAACGCGTTTTGTTAATCGATTTAGACCCCCAAGGTAACGCTGGTACCGGTCTGGGATTCGTTCGCGCTTCACACAGACAAAGCGTATACGGCGTTATTATGGGAACTGCATCAGCGGCAGACAACATATTAACAACCGCTGTCCAAGGCATGCACATACTGCCATCATCACAAGCCTTGGCTGGTGCGGACATCGATTTATTAGATATGGAAAATCGTGAATTTCGTCTGCGCGATGCACTGGCGCCAATAATGCAACATTATGATTATATACTGCTGGATTGTCCGCCTGCATTAGGTTATTTAACTATTAACGCATTAACAGCCGCAGATTCTGTTATCGTGCCATTACAGTGCGAATTCTTTGCACTGGAAGGAATACAACAGTTAACAGACACTATCGCCATTGTAAAAGAAAAATGGAATCCGAAACTAGAAATTCTGGGCGTACTGTTAACTATGTACGACCGCAGATATGGCGTAACACACGCGATTGACAATGACGTACGTGAAACATTTGGTGATTTGGTATTTAAAACTGTTGTACCGCGTAACGTACGCGTATCAGAGGCACCAAGTCATGGCAAACCTGCACTGTTTTACGACTTTAATTCAACCGGCGCACAGGCGTACTTGCGCGTCGCAACCGAAGTAATTCAAAGAACCGAAGGAACAACAGATGGCAACTAAATTCGGACTGGGACGCGGTCTGGCCGACCTTAGCGCAGCACGCGGCGCAATCCCAGACATATCATTATTAACACCAAACGAACGCGTCGTGGTGAAACAAATTCCACTGACGCAAATTGGCGCAAATCCTGACCAGCCCAGAAAAACGTTCACAGATTCCGAATTGGCTGATTTGGCGGCATCTATCAAAGAAAAAGGTGTCTTGCAACCAATATTGTTGCGTACAGTACAAAACAAACCGCACACATATGAAATCGTCGCAGGCGAAAGACGTTTTCGTGCATCTAAACTGGCAGGATTAACAGAGATTCCTGCACTGGTTAAAACAATCAGCCCTGAAAATGCGATGGAAATCGCGCTGATTGAAAATGTTCAGCGCGAAAATTTAAACCCAATCGAAGAGGCTGCTGCATATAAAAACTTGATGGAATGCTGTGATTATGAATTACCGGACGTTGCGCGCTTAATTGGCAAATCAGAAAGCTATATTCGCAATATGTTACGCATAACATCATTGCCTGAATCTGTGCAAAATTTGGTTGCCGAAGGCAAGATTTCCGCATCACACGCACGTACAATTGCCGTTGCAGAAAATCCCGAAGAATTGGCACACAAAATTATCGCGGATGGTATGTCTGTATCAGATACAGATAAAATGGTAAAACGTGCGCCACGTGCAAACACAACCCGCAAACACATCCAAAGAACAATTGATACTGTACTGGTTCAAGAAATCGAATCAAAACTGACAAACATTTTTGGTGTGCCGGCAAAACTAATTGAAAGACGGGGCGGAGCAGGGCAGATAGTTTTATCTTTTGCCAATCGAAATCAACTGTTTGAATTAGTCGAAAAAATAGCAACACAAAAACAGTAAAAAAAGCCGGTAAACACCGGCTTTTTTTACACATTTTTATCGTATATAAAAAACACTGTTTTTTACCGGCTTTTACCGGTCTTTTTTAACAAATTCTGTACATCAGACGCCATAGACGATAAAACATAATTCAATTCTGCCCGACGGGTGTTACGAATTAAATCTTGTTTAATGTCCGACAATGGGCGCGCGTTTCCATTGTCATCACACCAGCGGGTTTTGATATTAATATCCATATTTTCCCCCAGCACAATATCGCCATTTGCACCCAACCCCATCATAACACGTGGTGAAGTATTACCTGACAAAAACTGGAACTGGGATACATCTGAACGATTTGGTAAATCAAAGTCTTTGGCACGACCGCCATTAAACAAACAGGCAAATGTTTGGTACATAACAACTGTTCCATTTATACCATAATAAATCTTTTTAGACGCGTCACCCATTGCGAAATATTCTTCAACAGTGTTTCCCTGACGCTGCAGTTCAGCCAGCAAGGCATTAAACATATCTGCGTCTGGGGCAAAAGAAGAAATATGAACCATACAGGCGCTGTTTTTCTGTCTGCGCGATAATTCTGTTATAAAACGTGCGTTCTTTTCTAAACACATCGGATGAAAACGGTCCAAAGACAACGATATTCGCAGCCTTGACATATCCAGCGTTCCATGACTGAACTTAGACAAAACGGCTGTTAAATCATCAAAAATACCATCGCCTGTACCATTTTTACGCAGCGCCCAGCCTGCATTTGTCTTGATATCAACAACACAATCATTAGACAGCGCATAATCCAACAAATCAGGCACATAATGTTTATCATAAAACCTGTAAGCAGTAAATATTTCACCACCTGTAAACACAACACTATCCGAGAATAATGGGTCTTGTTTTGCCTGAGAAATAAAAGACTTTATCGTGTCGGCCGGCATATAAACCTTTGGCGCGTTTGTTCCGGACCGTTCGCAACAATGGGGACAATTATTCCAACAATAATTTGTTGTCTTGAAAACCAATACATACGGCAGTTTTCTAACAAAACCGCTGATTGGAAAATAAAAATCATTTACCGCATTAGATATTTTTTTGAACATAAATTATAACCTTTTGACAAAAAGTATAATACACAATATATTTTTGTCAATCATAAAGAACACAAATAAAATACCCGCCGTTTGGCGGGTTTTTATATCTTTCAACAGTAATTATTTAACTGTTGTTGTGGCATTACGATTCCATTTCCAAACTTCTTCGCCAGAACCCTGAACCAATGGGCGTTCTTTGCCATAAGAAATTGTAGAAATACGTTTTGGACTGATACCGTCGTTAACCAAGACTTTCTTGGCTGCGTTTGCGCGACGTGCGCCCAATGCCAAGTTGTATTCTGTTGAACCACGTTCGTCGCAGTTACCAGCGATTTGGATTTTTACATCTTCGTGGTTTTTCATATACAACGCCTGACCCAACAGGTTGTTTTCAGCTTCTTTTGAGATTTCAGCAGAGTTGAAATCAAAGAAAACGCGTTGATCGTTCAAATCAGCAGGTTCAACAATAGAACCGCCACATGCAGCCAGCAAGCCTGCAACGCCTGCCAACAAAGCTAAGTTTTTTATTTTCATGAAAATACTCCCTTGAGTTTCTGTTACTCGTAGTATAGTCTATAATAAAACACACATTAAATCAAGGGAAAACAAGTATGCCTTATAACAGTTTAAAAGATTTAGTCCAAGCAGGTGTCAAATGGGAACTGGATGACGTCGCGTTTATAAATTCAGATAATACGCAAAAAAGTACATCCAAATCCAATGAAACACCAGCCAGCCCAACATCGTCTGTTGTGCCGCCAATTGCGCCGGTTCAGACAATCCCGCTGGACACAGTCAAATCAATGGCAATGCGCCCAACAGATATTAAATCTTTGCTGCGCATGATTGGTGAATTTAATCATCCATTGCGTGGCTCTGCGACGAATACTGTTTTACCGCATATCGGCCAGGGCAGGGTACTGGTATTAACCGACATCCCCAGTTCTGATGACGATGCGCGCGGCGAAATTATGTCTGGGGCGCATGGCGATTTACTGGACAAAATGATTGGCGCAATTGGTTTAACCCGCGATATGGTCAGTATTTCACCAATGTTGTTTTGGCGCACCCCAGGGGGACGAACACCAACACAACAAGAAATCGACCTGTCACGACCATTTGTCGACAAAATAATCGAATTATTGAATCCACGCGTCATTTTGACACTGGGAACATTACCTGCAACAGAAATCGCAGGCATAAATCTGGCAAAATCACATGGTGAAATCTTGGACAGTCAAAACGGCATAAAAATTATACCGATATTTCATCCGAATTATTTGACGTTGAAACCTGCCGCCAAGAAAGACGCATGGGTCGCATTGCAAAAAGTTCAAAATATCTTGAAAAACGCGGAATAATAGTTAATAATTTCCCCATATTGTAACAAAGGAGCATACAATTAAACCGACATTTAATCGTGATAATAGACGCGATGCAGGTCCACGTATGAACAACGGGATTTTTGCAAAATCAGTTCAAGTAATCAGCGCAGACGGCCAAAATCTGGGGGTTATGCCAACATCTCAGGCACTGGAATTGGCATCTAGCCAAGGTTTAGACTTGGTTGAAATGAACGCGAATGGCGCAGTACCAATTACCAAAATTATGGATTATGGTAAATTCAAATACGAACAGAAAAAACGCGCCAGCGAGGCAAAAAAGAATCAAAAAACAACCGAAATGAAGGAAGTTTGGATAAAACCTTTTATTGAAGAAAATGATTTAAACATCAAAATGAAAAAGGTTTTTGAATTCTTGGGCGACGGGAACAAGGTTAAAATTTCTGTTATGACCAAGGGATCAAAAAAAGTATTGGCGCGTGGCAAAGATGCTGTGCCGGAATTATTTGCGCGTGTAATTGAAATTGTGGGCGACAAGGGTAATCTGGAATCAAAATCAAAGCCAGATGAACGAACAAAATCAATTATTATTGCCCCGGCGAAATAAAAATGCCCCGTTCGGGGCGTTTTTTTTGGGGCGTCAGTATCAAAATTTTATTTTCCAATAGAATTAAACATTGATCTTAAGTAATCGTAGTTACCAGCATGTCTTCCACACACATCCATACAACGAGCTTTACACCATTCAAAATTACTCTCAACAATAGTTAACGTCCATTGTGAAGACATTGGATGTGTTAATTTACAAAAACAATATTTACGCTCATTTTCAGGTTTACTGGTATCACCATTATAATACTCATAACGTCCCATTAATTCATAATCATCTGTTGGCAAAACATAAACACCGCCTACACCACCTGGATTGTATAGCCCTGTGATAGTTTGATCACCTGAAATATCACGCACTTCTTGTAAGGCCAGACATGTTGCGGTACCATAAATTTTACCATAACTGGGGTTCCCCCACCAAATCCATTCTATTTGATTAAATTGATTCATGCCACCACCATCAAGCACAGTTGCGTCCAAGGGGACAACCGTTACATCGCGGTGCGCGCACATTTCGGTTGCATACGCACTAAAACCAATAAAAACACAGCAAATTAAATATAAAAATTTCTTCATCTATTCCCCCTTTGTTTACCAGATTTTATTAAATAACGCTTCACGCAAAGGTATGCCATTTGCCATCGCGCCATTGTTGGAAAACTTTGTCGCGCAATATTCTGTACAAGATTCTAGACATTCACCTTCGGTGTTGTATTCATTAATATATGTCCACCATGATGTAACAGGGCCGTCCATCTTGCACCAGCAATATTTACCACTGTCCCCAGGTGACGCCTTGAGAAAAGTGTTCGCATCGCCAAATGTTATACCATCCAGACTGGATTCTTTCCCGTCATCTGATGATTTAACATGTATATCATTACATGTCACACGACCAACAATATCTGTGCGTTCTACGCCGTCTGGGTGCGCACTGGCAAACAGGTCATAACCAAAATCTACCGTCCAACGCATTGTATTTGTATCAAATTCTGTATGGATGCCGTTTACCTTGTTCTGCAAGACAACCATAACCAAAGTATTACGTTTGCAGACCTCGTTTTGGTCGGCCGCCCACAATGACATCGGTATCATCAGCAATATCATCATCAGTTTCTTCATTCGTTCTCCTTTCTTCTTTGTTCTTTAATCTATCGTTATCAATGTTTCATTCTTGCCGAGATCAGGGTTATAAAACATTGTTCGGATTGGATTTGGTTTTTCGCCAACAAAGTGGTTTATCGCCTCTGGTGGTACTAAATTCACATAACACATCTGTTCATTCCCCGATGCGTTCACAAACTTAAAGTGCATGGCTGGATCACTGGTCTTGGACGCATATAATGGATAGCTGTACTTTTCCCCGTTTTCCCCAGGCAGCGCAACATGCAGGCGCAATTTCTTGTCACCGTTTTCGCAATAGCCGTTCGTTGAACAACGACCTGAATTTGTATAAACTTCGCCCGCGTTTTCACACAATACACCACATACCATTAATTTTTCGAACGTTACTGGATTCCATGTTTCAGAATTTTCCATATAATCTATGTCAGACGCAGTGATATCTTTGCAGTCTGTGTTTACTTTGAATTTCTTGTACCCCCCAGATGTATCACAAATCGCACGTTCTGGACGCGCAAAAGGCTGATAATCACTGGCAACACCACGCAATTCAACACGATAATAATGTTCTGAATTTTTCGAGCATTTTGTTTCTTTCATTGTCTTGAACGTGCCAATCTCAGACCCAATATACATCAATGTCCCGTTATAGCGCGGATAAATCATATCATCCGTCGATTCTGTATATTTGTATCGTGAATACGTTCCCAGACATACTGGCTCTACTTGCTCTAAGGCCATAAATGACGCACTTTCTGCGACTGTTTTATAGTGGTTTTCTTTACAATTTTTTTGCCCAGATGCATATGTAATACATTCGCCATTAAAATGATACGACCCAAACGGACATGTTGGCGCATAAGATGATACTTTATAAAACGTCCCACGCGATGGAATTTTAACCAATAATGACGTGTCATACGAATATAATGAATATGTACCCCAACAAGGTAAATTAGCAGCTTCTTTGCCACGAAATGTGCTGGCTTCGGTTTGTACACGATATGTTTGTTGCGCGCCGTTAATCTTTGGACATCTGGCGTCTTGGATCGATAAAGATATGCATTTTCCATCCAGATGGTAATACCCAAATGGACATGTTGCACCGCTGTGCGCCAAATCCATCAAATACGCTGCGTGCGCGTCGCAAATTAAAAATATTCCGGATAAAAATAATATACTCTTTGTCATCCCCATCCTGTTGGCTCTCAAAACAAAACCACCATACAAAACAGTGGTCAGGAGGTTCAGAACAATCATACGAATTGTGTGCTTATTCAATATATTCGCAGCCCTCCTGACCAAATTGGTCAGGAGATTTTTCATCTGAGTATAAAAAACACGCCCAACGGCGCGGAAATTTCTTTCCCAGACGCGTATGCACGGGTTCTGACACCCCATCATCAGATAACCCTGATGACAAAAAACATTATAACTGATATGAAAATTCAATCAAGTGGTTTCTTTATCGTAACTAGAACATCGACCACTAAAAAAATGCCCCGATGGGCATTTTTTTAATACATTGTTTGCAAAACGTGTTTGTTCTTGTCCAGATTTGATAACATCTTGCCACTGCCACAACATACACATGCCAATGGATTATCAACCAAGAACGCCGGCAAACCTGTCGAAATACGTATCGCAGTATCCAAACCACGTAACAATGAACCGCCACCCGTCATCGCAATACCTAAATCCGCAATGTCAGCAGATAATTCTGGTGGTGTTAATTCCAACGCTTGACGTACAGTATCAACAATCTTGGTCACTGTTTGCGCCAATGCACTGGCAATCTGAGATTCTGTAATAACAACTTCGCGTGGGGTGCCAGATAATAAATCACGACCCTTTATCTTCATCGTTAATTCTGTTGCTTTGTCTTTTGGTGCAATCGCAGTACCGATTTTCTTTTTGATTTCTTCGGCAGTGTTTTCACCAATTAACAGATTCTTGTTCTTGCGAACATAATCAATAATATCAATATCCATCTGGTCGCCCGCAGTACGTACAGCATTTGAATAAACAATGCCGCCCAAAGACATAACTGCAACCTCTGTCGTGCCGCCACCAATATCCAACACCATTGAACCAACAGGCTTTTCAACAGGTAAACCCGCACCAATCGCCGCCGCAGTCGATTCTTCAACAATATACACTTTGCGCGCGCCAGCCGCATCCGCCGCTTCTTGAATCGCACGACGTTCCACCTGTGTCGCACATGATGGCACACATATAATAATTAATGGCGCGGCCAAAGGACTGCGATGATGAACCTTGCGAATAAAGTATTTTATCATTTCTTCGGCAACTTCAAAGTCCGCAATAACGCCGTCACGTAATGGACGAACCGCAGATATCGTCCCAGGAGTACGACCAAACATCTGTTTAGCCTCTGTCCCGACGGCCAAAATTTCTTTGCGACCCATCAAGCGATTTTCTGCAACCGCAACAACAGATGGTTCATTTAATACAATCCCACGACCCTTGACATAAATCAATGTGTTCGCAGTCCCTAAATCAATTGCCATATCAGCAGAAAAGAATTTCATCAACCAATTATACATGTTTTTTCCCCATAAAATATCGTTACGCTGTACTATAAATCACATAGGTTAAAAAATCAAGGCTGACTTCGATAAAAATATTTGATTTATTTTATATTATGCTATGATAAATACCACTATGATACGAGATACAATTAAAAAACATGACGATTTTGCAATGGACGAAGACGATCCTATCGCAAAAAGCCGATATTTCTTAATTCGCGCCAAGGTAACAAAATTCCCACGCGACGCACGTTATGGCTTAATCGTCACAAAGAAAACTTTTAAACACGCCGTCGATAGAAACCGCGCAAAACGTTTGCTGCGTGATTGGATTGCTTTTAACGAAAATCTGATGCGCAGAGATTGGGATTATGTCTTTATCGCCAGACGTGCCATATTGGACGCAACACGAACCGAAGGACGAACCGCAATTAAAAAAGCCTTGGATTTCTTGCGTAGACAGAATATTTATGTGTAAAAAAAATAATCTATCACAAAAAATCGCTGTGAAAATGGTGCGAATGTACCAGATTTGTATTTCACCCTTTATCGGGGGCAGGGCAGCATGCAGATTTACACCAACCTGCAGCGAATATACTGTACAAGCAATACAAAAATATGGCGCAATACGCGGAATATGGCTGGGAATAAAAAGAATCAGCCGCTGCAGACCAAACGGTGGTTGCGGTTATGACCCTGTGCCTTGACAATGTATTTGAATATGGTACACTAGTAAATAATGTTATAGATTTTAAATAAAGGATAAAAAATGTCTTTTCGTGCAACCGTTGAATCTATGTCAAAAATCATGGATGATATGGGGATAACAGAACTGGAACTGGAACGTCAATTCTTGTTTGGAATGTATCGTAAACATATACATTTATCAAAA
The DNA here is from genome assembly GCA_033345235.1 of Alphaproteobacteria bacterium. GTDB lineage: Bacteria > Pseudomonadota > Alphaproteobacteria > Rs-D84 > Rs-D84 > Enterousia. Next base: position 13,513 of record JAWPOC010000016.1, read on the forward strand.
CAAAAAGCTGCTGCGGTCGCTGTAACAACAGGCGCAACAGAACATAAAATTCATTCTATCGGCACAACAACACAACCACAAATTAACGGCCATACGTTGAATTCACCAATGGTTGGTGTGGTGTATCTGGCCCCAGAACCAGGCGCAGATACTTTTGTTACTGTGGGCGCATCTGTCAAGGCAGGGGATACAGTCGCATTGGTCGAAGCAATGAAAACTTTTAATCCAATCAAATCTGACAAAGACGGCGTTGTCAAAGAAATACTGGTATCTGATGGCGCAGCTGTTGAATTTGATCAACCATTGATAATAATCGAATAATAAATGTCTCAGATAAAAAAAGTATTAATTGCAAATCGCGGTGAAATTGCACTGCGTATCATTCGCGCATGTCGCGATATGGGCATCAGGACTGTGGCGGTATATTCAACCGCAGATAAAAACTCGCTGCACGTACAATTGGCTGATGAATCTGTATGTATTGGGCCGGCAGCTGCACGCGATTCTTATTTAAACGAATCCGCAATATTAACTGCGGCGTTACTGACAAATTCAGACGCGATTCATCCAGGATACGGCTTTCTGTCCGAACGCGCAGACTTTGCACACAAGGTTGAACAACATGGTATGATTTGGATTGGGCCTGCACCTGATATGATTACTAAGATGGGCGACAAGGTTAATGCAAAAAAAACCGCAATTGAATGTGGATTACCTGTTGTACCTGGGTCTGATGGCGCGGTTGAAACAGTCGAACAGGCGCTGGATATCGCAGAAAAAATTGGCTATCCCGTTATGCTAAAAGCGGCCGCAGGTGGCGGTGGACGCGGCATGCGCGCTGTGATGAATGCATCAGAAATGACAGAGGCGTTCCAACTGACCAAGAAGGAATCTGGGACGGCATTCGGTGATGATACACTGTATATGGAAAAGTTGCTGCAACACCCACGTCATATCGAATTCCAAATACTGGGTGATAAACATGGCAACGTTGTGGTGTTTGGTGAACGTGACTGTTCGTTACAAAGACGAAATCAAAAGGTTATGGAAGAATGTCCGGCCGCAATATTATCACAAAAACAACGTGATGATATGATTGAAGTCTGCAAATCTGCCGCCAAGAAAATGAAGTACACAAATGCCGGTACTTTTGAGTTTATGTTCGAAGATGATAAATTCTATTTCTTGGAAATGAATACACGTCTGCAGGTCGAACACCCTGTAACAGAAATGGTGTACGGAATTGACTTGGTTCGCGAACAAATCAGAATTGCTGCTGGGGAAAAACTGGGGTACAACCAATCAAATATTATACCAAATGGACATGCAATCGAATTTCGTATCAATGCCGAAGATCCTGAAACCTTTGTTCCAAACCCTGGGCAGATTACATTGTATGCGCCGTCTGGGGGACTGGGGGTTCGTGTGGACAGTGCAGTATACACAGGATACACAATTCCACCAACATACGATTCAATGATTGCAAAATTAATTGTGCATGCACAAAACAGACCTGCGTGTATCATGCGCGCAGCACGTGCATTAGATGAATTCGTTATCGAAGGTGTAAAAACAACTATTCCTTTGCAACAAAAATTGCTGGGGAACAAGGATGTCAAACAATTAAACTTTGACAATCATTGGTTGGAAGAATTCTTGAAAAAAGATTAAAAAAAGCCGGTAAATACCGGTTTTTTTATATTGAATATAATGCATGTCGCGTGTCATTCATAAAAACAACCAGATAAAAATTTGATAGATATTTTCCATACGCAACAAAGTGCCTATATTCGCCTTCGGTCATATTTAATATATTACAAACATCAGTTATCGACAGTCCGCGTTTAATTCTTATTTGTTCGATTTCTTGTCCCAGACGCATAGCTAACTCCATAAATAAAATAACCACCTGAAAATAGGGTGGTTGGAGGTTAGCATTCGTATAACAACATACTCAGCGACTATTCAATGTATTCATCGCCCTCCAACCATCGGGTTGGAGCATTTAACGTCTGCGCAGACGGTTGTTACCGAGAATGCTAATTCTCGCATAATAGGCACCCTATTACAACGAGTATTATAACCTATAACCAAGTCTTTTCAATATGATTTTCATATTCGAATATGACTTTTTTCTTATTTTATAGGTAAAAAAACAACCATCAAAATAGGATGGTTGGAGGTTAGTACTTTGCACAGCAACATGCTCAGCGACTATTCAATATATTTGTCGCCCTCCAACCACGGGTTGGAGCATTTAACGCCTGCGCAGACGGTCACTGGCGAGAGTACTAATCTCGCATAATAGGCACCCTATTACAATCGGTATTATAACCTATATAATTGTTCTTGCAATAATAAATATAAAAAACACCGGCATTTACCGGCTTTTTTTAACAATTTTTTATGCGACGCAAAACAACCATTATACCGGCAGGCGTCATTCCAGATATACGTGACAAGTCAGCAATATTTTCTGGGCGCGTGGCGTTTAATTTTTCAATTAACTCATTCGTAAGCCCCGGCAGACCATCATACACAAAACCATTTGGTATCTTTAACGCTGCGTCACGTTTATATGCCGCAATTTCACGTTCATTTCGCGCGATATAGCCGGCATAAAAGTTATCATTTGCGGTTATAACATCTTGTCTGCTTTGTAATCTTTGTTCATACAGTTTTTGTGATATTAACCCTAGTTCAACACCTGTTGCCCCCAGTCTGGCAATTGCGTTATCTGCACGCAATTTTAATCGATATTCTGAACGCGATGTAAACATACGATATGGTTCATCAACACCCAACGTCGTTATATCGTCAATCAAAACACCAATCATTGAATTTGTTCTGTCCAAGACCAATGGTTCTAACCCCAATGCATACGCTGCTGCATTTGCACCTGCGACCAGACCTTGGGCAGCCGCTTCTTCATAGCCAGACGTACCATTGATTTGACCGGCAAAAAACATATATGCAATGTCTTTGGATTGTAATTTATCATTTAATGCACGTGCATCAATTGCATCATATTCAATCGCATATCCATAACGAACAATTTCTGCGTTTTCTAGTCCCGGGATTGTACGAATCCATATATCTTGAATATCTGAACCAAAGCTGGTCGAAATGCCGTTCGGATAAATTAAATCACTGGTATAACCTTCGGGTTCCAGGAAAACATGATGTGATAAATGTTGCGGGAAACGCATTACTTTATCTTCTAGACTAGGACAATATCTGGGGCCTGTTCCCGTAATGTCACCATTGTACATTGGTGCGTTTTTTATATGTTCACGAATTATTTCATGAGTCCGCTCTGTCGTGTGAGTGATATAGCACACACTGTCATAATTATTATTTTCATCACCATCTGCAAACCAATCGTGCGGTGTGTCCCCAGGCTGAATTTCACAAACACTAAAATCAATAGATGAACGTTTAATTCGTGCAGGTGTGCCTGTTTTCAAGCGCAAAATTTTAAACCCATTTTCACGCAATACATTTGATATGTTTTTATCAGGCGACTGATACGTACCGTCATCTTGCAGGCGACCAGATGGTATTTTTTCATTTCCACGTGTCACAACGCCTGATAAAAATGTTCCCGTAGTTAAAACAATTGCACCCGCCAAATATTTATTGTTTATTGTTTTGTTTTTTATATCCAACGTTTCAACCGGTTCAAATACAACGTCCAGATTTTTTTGTTCTGATAAAATTTTAACAATTGCGTTGTGATATAAATCCCTATCAATCTGCGCACGCAATGCCTGAGTTGCCGCACCATGTGTTGCATTTAATGTCCGCCAATGAATACCTGACGCATCTGCTGCACACCCCATAACACCACCCAGTGCAGTTATTTCCGCAACCATTTGTGATTTACCAGGGCCACCAATACTGGGGTTACAAGATAGCGCCCCCAGGTCTGATTCTGCCTGAGTTAATAACAATGTTTTTGCACCACGACGAGCAGACGCAGACGCCGCTTCGACACCTGCATGACCACCACCAATAACAATCACATCATAAGTTTGCATTAAAAACGACCCATTCCACCATTAACGTGTAAAACCTGACCATTTATATAAGACGCTTCATCAGATGCCAAGAACACACATGCGTTTGCAATATCTTCTGGTTCACCAAAACGACCAGATGGGATTTGTGCCAAATACGTCTTTTTCAGTTCTTCTGGCAAAACATCTGTCATCGGGGTTTTTATAAACCCAGGCGCAATTGCGTTGGCTGTAATGCCACGTGACGCAACCTCTGCCGCGATGGATTTAGTCATCGCAATCATACCGCCTTTGGATGCAGCATAATTAGATTGCCCAGGACCACCAATCGCACCAATAATTGATGCCATATTTATAATTCTGCCAAAACGATTCTTCATCATTGGCATAATTGCCGCACGACACATTTTAAAACAAGAACGCAAATTTGTATTGATAACATCATCAAATTGTTCGTCTGTCATACGCATAAGCAACGTATCTTTGGTAATACCTGCGTTATTGATTAAGATATCAATTTTGCCGGCACGTGCAATTGTTTCTGAAACCAATTCAGACGCGCCATTATCAGACGCTAAATCACATGGAATCTTGATGTATTCATCATCAAATTCGGCATTCATTTTTTCAATATTGCGACCAGATACAACAACTGTTGCACCGGCTGCACGCATAGTTTTTGCAATCGCAACACCAATTCCACCTGTGGCACCTGTGATTAAGGCAACACGTCCTGATAAATCAAACATATTATATCTCCAATTTTTGTGCGGTTATTTTATCTGTTATACGTGAACACAGACCTGTTAAAACAGAACCTGGCCCAATTTCTGTCATAGATGTAATCCCCATTTCAGCCATAGCTAATACACTTTCACGCCAACGTACACCATGGGTCATTTGATACACCAACGCAGATTTTATTTCATTAACATCTGTCAATGGTGTGCATGTTTTATTTGATATCAATGGCACAGATGGCGCAATCATTTTGACACTTTCCAATGCACGTGCCATTTCTTCGGCCGCAGGCGATTGGATTCTGCAATGCACAGGCACAGATAATGCCAACGGCATAGCACGTTTCGCACCACGTTCTTTGGCCATATTCATTGCAACCTCTACCGCTTCTTTGGCGCCAGAAATTACAACCTGACCCGCAGAATTATCATTTGCAACATCACAACCTGCCGCATCACATATTTCACGTAACGCATCTATATCCATACCCAACACAACAGCAGTTAAACCATGCCCCACAGGCACCGCCGTCTGCATTGCATTACCACGTGCACGCAGTAACTTTGCAGTATCACCAACAGATAATGCACCGGCTGCACACAACGCAGTATATTCACCCAAAGAATGTCCCGCAACGTATTCTGGAATCTGAACATTTCCGGCACGCAACATAGCAATAGATGTTGCCATAATTGCAGGCTGAACATTTGCAGTCAGCGTTAATTCTTCGGCCGGCCCATTAAAAATTATATCAGACAGTTTTTCGCCTAATGCATCGTCTACTTCATCAAAAACAGCACGTGCCGCAGCATTTGTTTCATACAATTCTTTGCCCATGCCAACGCTTTGCGCGCCTTGACCTGGGAATACAAATATAGATGACATATATAACCTTTTTTTATATTGCTGGTTATATTATAAACCATAATAATCTCAATCGCAAATATTAAAGTTATAGACACAATATGTGCGTACCGATATACTTATAAAGAACAAAAAAGAGGTGACCGTATGATTGATAATAAAGAATTAGATATAAACCATCAAGAAAATGTAACTGTTGTTATGGACGCCGATTTTTCTTTTTTGATGGGGAAAATACCTCTTTGCAAAAATATCACACAACGAACAGCACAGGAACTAATTCAAATATTGGCACAATATCCAACACCACAAAAATCATGTCCAAAAGTTCTTGGTGCTTCTTATTCTTCAAAAGTAACCAATTGGATAAAATGGAATGAAAAAAGTTATACAAATGAACTTATATTAAATCTGGAAATTGGCAAATGTATGAAATGTCAGAAAAAGACATCAGGCATGACACAACGCGACAAAGAAAAACTGTGCGCAGAAAATATAAAATCTGGAAAATGCCGTGATACAATGGTTTGCAACACAGTTGGAGCCATTTTATTCCCAGAATTATATCAAAACCAAAAATAAAAAAAAATGCCGGTAAATGCCGGCTTTTTTTATATCTTTCTGATACTAAATTCACAACCACAATAATTTTGACGGTAAAATTCAGACGTGCGATTTATTTGCGTGCGTAATTCTTCGTTCCATTTTATCGGAAAATATTTGATTTCACTGCACGCAGATTGCGCAGATGTATCAACCTGAGTTTGGCTTTTGTGACGTGAAACACCCAAAACAGATGCAATTGCATTATATCCATTTTCACGTGCAAATTTTTCCGCACGACGAAAACGATATTCAAAACAAAGACTGCAACGGGGGCCACGTTCTGGCGCATCTTCATATCCGCGCACCGCGTCACGCCATGCATCATGGTCATATTCCAAAACTGCGTATTTTACACCCAATTGTTCACAATACTTTATTTGTTCCTGCATACGTTTTGTGTATTCTGATTCTGGGAAAATATTTGGATTATAAAACAGAACTATAAAGTCAGACACGCCCGAAATTTGCCCGTCTGCCAATTGCTTTATCGCACCAGATGAACATGGCGCACAACAAGACAATAAAACAAGGCGTATGTCTGACATGTTTATTTATATTCTGAACCTATTTCGAAAGTTGCGTCCAATTCAATAATGTTATTTGAATCATCACCGCACTTTAATTCAGATGCACTGCACATCATGCCGAACGATTCTGTGCCTGCAACAGTGCGTTGTACCAGCGGCTTTTTCATACCTGGTAAAACACAACCCACAGGTGCCAAAACGCTACGCAATCCAACGCGTACATTTGGCGCACCACATACAATTTGTACAGGCGAATCCGCGCCATAATTTACAGATAAAATATGCAAATCTTCACGTGATGGGTGATTTTTTACATCAATAATTTCTGCAACAATTGGCTTTGGCGAAGTGTCTTCTTTTTTAACAGTATATTTTTCTGTCATCTTGGCGATTGCGTCTTCGTCAATTCTGTTAAACAGGTTTTCAGGCACTGTAAACGTCGCACCATCTGGGATACGATGTTCGTATTTCTCAGGCCAAGATAAATCATGCGTGTCCGCAAAGATATTTTGCATTTTTGCCGCGGCATCTGGGATAAATGGCGCAGATACACGTGCAAATAAATCAATCATTTGAAAACATTCGTTTAATACATTACCTGCCTTGGTAACATCACCGTTTTTAACCAATGCCCAAGGTTCTTGTTTTGTCATATATTCGTTACCAATTGCATATAAACCACGCAGTGCAAATATCGCATTTCTGAATTCACATGCGTCCAGCGCACGTGTCAATTCTGATACCTTTTCATTTAATTGATTTTCTAAATCCGTATCTTTTTCACCAGCACTTGGTACATTATTACCAAAATTTTTCGCAGTTAATTTACATACACGTGAAACAAAGTTACCCAACATACCGTTCAAGTCTTTGTTTACAATATCCGCAAAACGAGAGATTGTAAAGTCTGTATCATCTGTTTCTGGGGCAGATGCCAACAGTGCATAACGCCATGCGTCCGCAGGCGCATCGGTAATCGCATCGTTTAAGAACACGCCATTACCCTTGGACTTAGAAATTTTATCACCATTAAAGTTCATAAAGTTAAATGCTTTTAACAAATCAACTGTTTTCCAATTGTCGTTCATCGCCAATTCTTGGGCAGGGAAAAAGATTGAATGAAAAGACACATTATCTTTACCCATAAATTGCGCATAATGAACATCATCACCACCATGCCACCAATCTGCCCAATTTTCATTTGCCGCCTGAGAAATTGATACATATCCCCATGGTGCATCAAACCAAACATAAAAAACTTTGTTTTCATAACCTGGTTTATTTACAGGAATTCCCCATTTCAAATCACGGGTTATTGGGCCGTCTTGCAAACCTTCGCTTAGCCATTTATTCGCAATTGCCAATGCTGTTTTTGGCCACCCAACACGTGAATCAATCCATGCACGCAAGGCATCTTGCATTGCGCTGTATTTGAAATACAAATGCTTTGTTTCGCGCATTTCAACAGGTGAATCTGGCACAACCGCACTGTGTGGATTTATCAATTGTGCAGGTTCCAAATTCGCAAAACATTTATCACATTCATTACCATACGCACGTTCATAACCACACTTTGGACATGTACCAACAACAAATCGGTCTGCCAAGAATTTTTCTTCTTTGACGGAATAGGGCTGCATTGACACTTTTTCTTCCAATAACCCACGAGATTCAAGGCGCAAAAATAAATCTTGTATTAACTTTTCATGTAATTTTGTGTGTGTACGACCAAACAAATCAAATGACAAATTAAAGTCTTTGACTGATTTTATCTGTAATGCACGATATTTTTCAACATAGTCTGTAACAGGCATATTTTCTTTGTACGCGCCAATTTCACTGGCTGTGCCATGTTCATCGGAACCACAAACAAATAAAACATCACGTTTCATTGCCCTGCAAAAACGTGCATAGACATCACTGGGTAACAAACAACCAATTAAATGCCCGATGTGTAAATGATTATTTACGTATGGTAATGCAGATGTAATTAAATATTTTTTTGCCATTTCTATGCCCTTTGTTATAAAAAAATGATGCCAACGGGGGCATCATCTGATTCCCGTTGAAAAATTTCTAAGATTAAAATTGCATTCGCATTATTTTATTTTCCTTAAAATTCTTGGTATTCCATACGAAGCCTTGGCAAAGTATGGTGGGTGGTATTGGGCTCGAACCAACGACCTTTACGATGTCAACGTAACGCTCTAGCCAACTGAGCTAACCACCCAAAGCAGACCGATTATAACAAAGTTTTTTACAAAAGCAAATATTTATATCAATTTCGCTGGAAATAATAAAAAAGATATACTATAGTCTGTGCACGTCGCCGGTATAGCTCAGTTGGTAGAGCATCTCATTCGTAATGAGGGGGTCGTAGGTTCAAGTCCTATTACCGGCACCAGAATTAAAATACCGCCCAATGGGCGGCGTTTTATTTTCTGTTCTTTCTGAATTCATCCAATGACACAACGCGACCTGGGTCTGGTACTGTGTCCGGATTTTCATCCAGTGGTAATTCCATATCATTATCCGCAGATTGCGATTGTGGCTTTGGCTGAAAAGATAACATAAAATCAACAGATGGATCTTTGAATTCAACCAACGCAGAAAAAGGTACACGAATGAAAAATGGTCGACCATCAAATGTCAGCTGAACCCCAAATTCTTTGTCTGATACATGCAAGTTGTTATATGAATATTGCAAGACAATTGTCATAATATCCGGATAACGTATACGCAAGAAATCCGGCAAAACAACCCCACTGTCACGCGTACGAAATGTTATAAAAAAGTGCGTCCCATCACCCAACCCATTAAATTGAGCATGAATCAATGCATCTTTTACAACAGACTTTAATGCGTTATCTAGTAATGTTTGATAATCTATACGTGCCATATTTTTACTCCCTGCATACTATATTATTAATTTGCCCATTATGGCAAGTAACAAATACTGAATTTGGAACATCTTTGAAAACATCTTGTTCTAGGCCGGTAGCCCAAACCTGAGCATTCAAATCCCCAAGTTTTCTGAATAATTCTGCACGCGCATTTGAATCCAGATGTGCAGCAGCTTCATCCAATAAAATCACTGATTTGCGACCTGTTTTTGTAAAGACTAACTTTGTATGCGCCAATATTAATTCTATCAAGACGGTTTTTTGTTGACCTGTACTGGTTAAATGTGCAGGCAAATTTTGTTTCTTGTTAAATACACCAAAGTCTGATTTATGCGGCCCATCAATTATCATTTTGTCGCCGACAAGCGTCCTATTATCACGCAAGTATTCCATATAAGAACGCTCTACATCACCTGCGGACATACCTTGGATTAACATTTGTTCCAGTTTTCCAGAAACAGAAACCGCACAATCTGATAAAAAATAATTTAACTGTCCTGCGTATTGAATACGCGATGCAGCCACCGCGACAGATGTCCCTGCAATTTGCGTATCCAGCGCATCCAGCCAATGCATATCTGCACCTGATTTTAATGCATATGCACGTTCGGTAAATAATTTAGATAACTTTGCACAACGCCCAGAATGCGACACATCAAAACACGTTGCCAAACGGTCGAAAAAAGCACGTCTGTCAGATGCACTGTCTATGAACAATCTATCTTCTTTTGGGGTCAGCCACACAATATGTAAACACTTTGATAAATCAGCAAGTGACGCATTATCGCCATCGATTTTTGCATGTCTGTTTGTATCACCAGAATTATAAAAAACAGATATATCTGAGGCATCAATTAAATTCGCAAAAACACAAAAACCGCCACTGCCATCAAAACGCGAAATATCAGACATCTGAGCGCCACGCATACCACGATCACCAGATAACATCGATACAGCTTCTAAGATTGCTGTCTTACCCGCGCCATTTGGGCCTGTGATTATAATATTACCCCGCCCGTATGTTGATATACGACACGCGCTGTGGTTTCTAAAATCAGTCAGTGATATGGATTCAATCATAATTGTTATCATACACAATAAAAAAAACGCCCGCAAGGGACGATTTTTATTGTGGAGGCCTGGGTCGGAATGTTCACATCGCCCAATGGGCGACCGTTGCTGAACGCAACTTGATTCACCACTCGCACAGGTTTGCTGCGTAATTTAATATTTGCTACTTGCAAACCTTGGCTCGTATGCGAACCGGCGCCGGTTCTCCGCACCACAATTTCACAATAAAAAAACGCCCCAAAAGGGACGATTTTTATTGTGGAGGCCTGGGTCGGAATCGAACCGGCATCCAAGGATTTGCAGTCCTCTGCATAACCACTCTGCCACCAGGCCAAAACAGTGAGAGTATATTAAGCAAAAAAAAATTGTATTTCAAGATAAAAATGGTATTATTATAAAGATATTTATTTATGAGAGAGAATATATGAAAAATTTGTCCTTGTTTTTAGCACTTTGTGCGCCGTTTCCTGCATTTTGTAATATTGACAGTTGTATGACCGCAACCACTGCACCGGATTATGTTCTTAACCTGCCACAGGTTATTGAAATGGGATTATGCCGTAACCCACAAACAGCCGCGTCTTATTTAGCATATGAAACTGCACGTTTTTCTAAAAACGCCAGTTATGCTAACTATCTGCCTGACCTTAGCGCGTCTGCTGGGACATCTTTGTCGTACAGGGATAAAGAATGGGGGGATGAATGGTCATACAGCGCGTCCTTGTCTGCATCTTATCTGCTGTTCGATTTCGGCAAAAGGTTATCTGATGTTAACCAATCTGTCGCTTCTTGGCGGGCAGCTGGATTTGACTATGATGAAAATGTTCAAAATTATATCTATGGATTAATTGGGTCTTATTACGCGTTACTGAATGCAGATGCAGACGTAAAATCTGCCGAAATGTTGCGAAAAGTTGCAAAAACAGCACTGGATACCGCACAGAAAAAATTCAAAGCAGGATCTGTTGCACGCGCAGATGTATTAAAAGCAGAAACAACAATGGCCAGTCGCGACTTGGATTTAGAACGCGCAAAAAACAATCGTGAAATCGCCAAAGGAACACTGCTTAGCAAACTGTCTTTTTCTGCAGACCAAGATATTAAAATCGCAGATATGCCATCGGAATTTGGTGCACCACAAGAAACAAAATCTTTGGACGAATTGTTCGAACAAGCACAAAAAACCAGACCTGATTTGTTACGCGCAACCGCAAACAAAGACGCTGCGTGGCACCGCAGAAACAGCACTTTTTTAAGTAACCTGCCTTCGATTTCTGCATCTGGATCTTTGTCTTGGGACAAAGAACCGCCCGTCGTTGGACAAGATAGAATTGGTGGCAGTGTCGGTATTCGCGCATCTATGCCGCTGTTTGCAGGTTTTGCAAATATGTATAACTTGCGCAGCGCACAGGCAAACTATGACCGCGCAATCGAACAAGAACGTGCAACACAAGATAATGCCTCACTGGATATATTTACAGCGTATAAAAATTACAAGACTGCACAAACTGTGCTGAAACAAACAGAAACATTATTAAAGTCCGCAACAGAAAGTGAAAAAGTAACCGCAGGAATGTATAAAGTCGGACGTGCAACTATGTTGGATTGGCAAACTGCACAATCAGAATTGGTCAGTGCTGAAAAACAAAATAATGCCGCAAAGTATGACTTGTTTACTAAACGCGCTGCGGTGGCGTTGGCTGTCGGCGAAATTAAAACAGAACTATCAAAGGAAGAAGAATATGGCACAACGGAAGAATAAACCACAAGCACCTGCACCTGTCGCACCAACTGAAAAAAAACAATCGATAACAAAACGATTTTTTAAGTTTATTTGGCGTAAAAAATGGTGGATTTTGTTGATTGCCGCCGCAGTAGTTGTTATCAAATTAACACTTGGTGACACGACTGATAAAAAACAAGAATTTGCCACAATAAATATAACACGTGGTGATTTACGTCACGTTGTTAGTGCAACTGGTGAAATAAGACCTTTGAATACTGTAAACGTTGGGTCACAAGTATCAGGTACAATTGACAACCTGTATGTCGACTTTAACTCCAAGGTTAAAAAAGGTGATATTCTGCTGACAATTGAACCTTCTGTGTTACAGGCGTCTGTTGATGAAGCAAAAGCTTCTTTGGTCAGTGCAGAATCACAACGTAACTATGCCAAGGCAGAATATGAACGTAATAAAACACTGTATGACGAAGGCTTTATTTCACGCGCAGAAATGGAAAAATCACAAACAACATATGAACAAGCAGAACAATCTGTTAATCGTGCACAGTCACAATTTGAACGTGCCGTTACAAATTTAGGATATGCAACAATTATATCACCGGTGGACGGAACAGTTATTTCACGTAAAGTTGATGTTGGTCAAACTGTGGCGGCATCATTCCAAACACCTGACTTGTTCGAAATTGCCGAAGATTTAACAAAAATGCAAATTGAAACATCTGTGTCAGAGGCGGATATTGGTGTTATCAAAGAAGGACAAAATGTTTCTTTCTCGGTCGATGCATACCCAACAGAAACATTTAATGGACTGGTTCGTCAAATCCGCTTGTCACCCACAACAACATCTAATGTTGTGGTGTATACTGTTGTAATTGATGTCGATAACAAAGACCTGCGCCTTATGCCTGGAATGACCGCATTTGTTACAATAATTATATCTGAAAAAGAAAATGTATGGAAAGCAACAAATTCTGCTTTCTTGGTACGTAATTTTGACCATATCGTTGAAAATTCAAATGGGGCAACACCTGCAACACATTTGGCCTTGCTGCGTAATGGCGAAATTGTTTTTATCCCATATACCAAAGGTTTATCAACCGCCACAGAAACAGAAATTGTTTCCGAAGAAATCGAAATGGGCGATAAAATCGTAACAGGACGCATTGGTTCATTAAAACCAAATCCAAATAATAATATGAATCCTATGCGTGGCGGCCCCAGACGTTAAAAAACCGGCAAATGCCGGTTTTTTTTTACAAATATATTTTATTATTTTTCCATTTGTTGCATCTGTTTTGTTAAAAACGTATTAAATTCTTGTATTTTGATAATTTCATTTTTTGAATGTACGATGTTTAGTTGTTTTGTATACGCATTTTCTACTTTTTCAAACAGCATATTTGCTAAATTTTCGTCTTTTGTTTCAAAAGTATTACCAGAACCTTTGGATTTAAAATTTATAGCCTTGTACGTTTCTGGTTCTGGCTGTTTTTTAGTTTCAAAAACAAAATGTATTGTATTATCCCTTTCTGACAAAGTATCACCTGTTCTTACAACAAAACAAAATTCCTTGATACCATTATCTTTTTCCAAGGTTGTTCTGTTAATATATTTTTTATACAAGAACTTTTGCATTGTTTCCACAACAGCCTTGCATTGTGTTGAATATTTTGCCTGTAAATTCATATTTTTACCTTTATCTATACGCAAAAATACCATAAAAAAAGGTTTTGTCAAATTTTAATACATTGCTTGATTTTTGTGTTTTTTGGTTGTATGCTAAGGTACGATGAAACAACAAATAATAATTATTATTAAATAAATGGTAACTGCGCTTTGGCGGTTGCTGGGGCGCATAGGCGCCTTTTTTTAATATTAAAACGGAGTAAATAATTATGGCATACCCAAAAACAGATGCACGTCCGGACTTTACGGCCTTGGAACAGGTGGTGTTGGCGTCTTGGAATAAAAACGACACTTTTCATAAGTCTTTGGAACAGACTAAACAAGGTGAACCTTTTTGTTTTTACGATGGGCCACCTTTTGCCAATGGTTTACCACACTGGGGGCATTTGGGCGTAACTGTGGTCAAAGATATGATCGCACGTTTTCAAACGATGAATGGTCGATATGTAAAACGTGAACTGGGTTGGGATTGCCATGGATTGCCGGCTGAAAACTCGGTCGAAAAAAAACAAGGACGTCGTGCCAAAGATATAGTTGCAAATGACGGCATCGATGCGTTTTGCGATATGTGCAGAACAGATGTTATGACATATACAAATGAATGGAATCGTTTTATTTCTCGTATGGGGCGCTGGGTTGATATTGGCGATAACTATGGTTATAAAACAATGAATAAAAACTATATGGAATCAATGCTGTGGACATTAAAGTCTCTGTATGACAAAGGTTTGTTATACAAAGATTACAGTGTCAATCCATACGATTGGGTAAATGGTACTGTTGTTTCTAATTCCGAAGCTTCCCAAGATTATCGTGAAATTGTTGATGATGCGTTAACTGTATGGTTCGAACTGGAAAACGGGGACAGGGCAATTGCATGGACAACAACACCATGGACATTGCCTGCAAATTCTGCGTTGGCAGTTAATCCAAATATGACATATCTGCGCATGCAAGATACTGATGGTGCTGTTTATGTTATCGCAGAAAGCCGCTTGAAAGCCTATGAAAAGCAATTTGCAAACGCAACTGAAATCGGTCGTATCAAAGGATCTGATTTAGTTGGTATGCATTACAGTCCTTTATTCCCATACTATGCAGGCACATCTGAATTATTGTTTCAGGTAATACCTGCGGATTATGTATCAGACAGTGATGGTACAGGTATTGTGCATATCGCACCTGCATACGGTTCCGAAGATTTTTGGGCAGCAAAAAATGTTAATCCAAAATTCCCTGTGTTATTAAACGTTGATACGTATGGTAACTTTGATGAAACAGTTACAGATTTTGCGGGCGAAAATATTTTCGCAGCCACACCAAAGATAATAGATTGGTTAAAAACAAATGGCAAACTGGTCAAAAAAGAACAATATAAACACAGTTACCCATTTGGTGACCGCAGTAAAGAAAAATTAATTCAACGTGCAACTGATTCTTGGTATATCGACGTTCCAAAAATCAAAGATAAATTATTGGCAAATAATGCCAAGGTAACATGGACATCTGCAGGTGAAAGATTCCGTTCTTGGATTGAAAATGCACGTCCTTGGTCAATATCCAGAAATCGTTTCTGGGGTATGCCTTTGCCAATCTGGGAACGCGACGGCGAATTCAAAGTGTTCGGTTCAATCACAGAACTGGAAGAATTTTTCGGTGTGACAGTTAATGATTTACACCGTCCAACATTGGATAAATTAACACGTGATGGATGGACACGCATCCCAGACGTATTAGATTGCTGGGTGGAAAGTGGTTCTATGCCATGGGCGTCTTTGCATTATCCATTTGAAAATGTAGACGTGTTTGAAAAATCTTTCCCTGCGGATTATATCATCGAAGGTCAAGACCAAACACGTGGTTGGTTCTATGCGTTAATGGTGCTGGCAACCGCACTGTTTGATAAACCTGCGTTCAAGGCAGTGTCTGCAAACGGTATGGTGGTCGATGAAAATAAAAAGAAATTTTCAAAATCATTAAAGAATTTTGTCGACCCTTCACAACAAATTGAACAATATGGCGCAGATTCTGTTCGTCTGTTTATATTGGGTTCAAACTTTATGAAAGCAGAACCAGTACCAGTAGATAAAGAAGGTAAAGTTTTCTTGGATTCTGGCAAGGTGATTTTAACACCACTGTGGATGGCATATCATTTCTTTACATTGTATGCAAATCCTGCAAATATTACTGCGCGTCTTGTTAAAACATCTGAAAATGCGCTGGATAAATATATATTGTCAGAATTAAACGTTCTGACAGACGTTGTTAAAAAGTCATTACAAGAATATAAACCTGACGTCGCAATCAAAGAATTTGTACGTTTCTTGGATGTGTTAAACAATTGGTACATACGTCGTGGTCGCGCACGTTTCTGGGACGAAGAACAATGCGCATTTGATGTGCTGTATACAGTACTGACAACATTTTGCCGCCTATTGGCGCCGTTTGCACCGTTCGTATCAGATTATATATATACAAATCTGACTGGCGAAGAATCTGTGCATTTAACGACTTTCCCTGCGGCAGATGCAGCAGACACAAATATCGTTAATGATATGCGTCGTGTCCAATCAATTGTATCTGTTGGAAACCAGTTGCGCGAACAATATAAATTACGTAATCGTTTACCACTGAACTCTGTAACAATCGCAGGCGCAAATATGCCAGAATATGCAGGCATTATCAAAGAAGAACTAAATGTCAAAAATGTGAAATTCGATGATAATGTTTCAAACGTAGCAGACAGCTTTGTTTACCTGATTACACCAAAAATTGGCGCAAGATTAGGTGGTGCATTAAAGGATATAATTCCATCTGTTAAACGTGGTGATTATGAAATCATTGATGGTACTTTACACGCCGCAGGTCATATATTAAACCCTGATGAATTCGAAGTCAGATTGACGGTGCGTTCCGATGTATCTGGTGCTGCATTGCCAGATAACACAGCCGTTGTTGTTCTGGATACAGAAGTTAATTCAGAACTGGTTGCCGAAGGTCTGGCAAATGATGCGTTGCGCTTTATCCAAGATACACGCAAAGCCGCAGGACTGGATGTATCAGACAGAGTTATTTTGACTTATTCAGCAGACCCAGCATTGGCAATTGCCATAGAACAACATAAAAAACGCATTATGCGTGATGCGTTAATTGTTGAAATGCGTATGGGTGATGGTGAATACAAGAAAGATATTCTGGGATATGAACTATCAATCGATGTAACCAAGGCATAAAGGAAAAATATGTCAAAGTATTGTGAACAGTTTTCATTGGATTGTGCGTTTTGTTCGGATTCTTATCAGTGTTTGTCTGATAAAGAATGCGAACATCAAATAGATCTTAATCCAACCGCAATAGAAAAATTTTTCTTGAAACAATTAAAGTATCAAAGAATGCAAAATAACCAAGCGCTTAGAAGATTAACAGATTTTATTGAAAAACAAAATAACCAAAGGTGAAAATATGGGAAAAACTTGTGTATATTGTGGAAATATCAGCACAACATGTCCAAATAAATTACCAAATGGACAATGTAAAACCGATGGCTTAAACGAAGGTTCTGAATGTAAATTTGCCGCAGAACTTATATATCCTGAAATGGGTTTCTTGATAGAATATCTGTACAACATCCACAATGGAACACCACGTGTTATAGATGTGGCAACGGGTATTCATAAATCACCTTGGATGTATGATTTTTATTGCACACAAATTGATAAACAATGTGCTTATCAAACACGTGGTGGCAAATGCAACAGGGCGGAATGTTTGGTTGATGATAAATATTGTCCAAAACAAGCAAGCTTTACAAAAGACATGGAATTGGCTACTCGGTTATTACAGCGAATTCATTACAGACTGGAAAAACAACAAAAACAAATTGCCGAACTGCAACAAAATCAGAAATAAAGGATTTGTCATGAATAAAAAACGTATATTTTTATATTGTTGTGTTTTTATTGCTGTAATTTTTGGGTGTTTTTATATCGGCAAATCCACAATATCACAAACATCAGAAACCCCGGAAATACAAAATTTTTCTATTTTTGGTAAATGTGCAGATGGACAAGTAATAACAACAAAAACAAACAATAAAGAAAATGTCGAATATTTTTCACAATGTTTTTGTATGATTTCAAATCAAGAAAATCCAGAACCTGTATGGCTTGATATGGCAAGTATAAAACATACTGAATTTATAGACAGTGATTCTAAAATGGCGGTTATGAAATGTAACAACGGTTGTGATGATTTGTGTAAATCGCACTTTAATGAATTTTTATCAAAAAATCCTGATTTTAAAATAGCAAAACGATGGTAATAACACTATGACACCACAGCAATATTTTGAAAATGTGCCAAGTACAGTTGATATGACTATACGGTCGGAACTGTATCATACAAACGAATTTAATTTTGCTGTGGCTGTTATTTTATCTGCCCAGGCAACTGATAAAAAAGTTAACGAAGTAACACCTGCTTTGTTCGCAATTGCACCCACACCACAAAAAATGTTGGAATTGGGACTGGATGGTTTAAAAGAATATATCAAAGTTATTTCTTTCTTTAATAACAAGGCGAAAAATATTATCGCATTGTCGCAAAAATTGGCTAATGAAAATATAACGGATACTTTTTCAGAAAAATATCACAATCGTGATGAATTGATGAAATTACCTGGCATCGGTCAAAAAACTGCAAACGTTGTATGTAATGTTTTGTGGAACGCACCACATATTGGTGTGGATACACATGTTTTTCGTAATGCACACAGATATGGTTGGGTAAAAGACACAGACAATACCCCAGAAAAAGTTGAATTAAAACTTTTAAAAATCATCCCAAAACAGTATCATTCAATCGTAAACCACGTTATGGTTTTGCATGGTCGTTACACCTGTCGGGCAATAAAGCCTGATTGCGCAAATTGCCCTGTGGCAAAATATTGCAATGCGAAACAATAAAAAAAGCCGGTAAATACCGGCTTTTTTTATTCATGACGCAGACTGTCAATCGGGTTTAATTTTGCAGCCTTCATCGCAGGCATAACACCCGAAGACAACCCAACAATAACCGCAACAGATACAGATAATACCACCGGCCAAATACTAAACGGCACATTGTACCCCAGTATAAATCGTCCGACGCCCTGTGATAATCCAACCCCGACAATTAACCCAATCATTGAACCAATAAAAGATATCAAAACAGATTCTGACAAGAACTGAATAATAATCATTCTTTCGCGTGCACCAATCGCTTTACGAATACCGATTTCACGTGTACGTTCCGCAACAGATACCAACATCATATTCATAATACCAATTGCGCCAACTAATAACGACACAGCTGCAATCGCAATCAGCAACAGTTTTAAATAACCTGTTACTGTATTCATTGTTTCCATAATCTGCTTCATATCCATAATTTGAAAGTCATCTGCTGCGTCGTCTTTCAATCTGTGTCTTTGCCGCAACAACATAGATATTTGTTCAATTGCCAAGTTATTATCAGATTCTGCAAATAATTTCATCGCAATCATATTAACAGAATTTGGGAATCGTGAACCCTGTAATCGTTTCTTTAATGTCGTAATCGGTATAAGAACCATATCATCTTGACTGCCCATGGCAGAATCACCTTTGGCCTTGGTAACACCGATAACAACAAACGGTGTGTTTTGAACACGAATAACTTCGCCCACTGGGTTTTTAGGCAACCCCAATTCTTCGGCTGTTTCTGGGCCAATCACAGCATATGTTGACGCATTACGAACGGCCGCCATATCAAAGAATGTGCCATATTCCATTTCTATGTTCTGTACAGTTGTATAATCTGGATAAACACCAAGCATTGATGTACCCCAGTTTTTATTGCCGTATATAACCTGAGCTGCACTGTTTTGTATCGGGGTTATCGCCATAACATCGGGTAATTTTCCGATAAATTCTGCGTCTTGGATAGTTAATGTTTGACGACTGCCTGTTCTGACGCCCGACTGTTGTGCGGCACCTGCACGTATCATTATCGTATTCGTACCAAGAGATGAAAACTGATCCGTTATCGACTTTTGAACAGTTTCACCAACAGCAACCATTATCACAACTGCCATAACACCAATGATAATACCCAGAACTGTTAAAAAAGAACGTATTTTATTTCCACTGATGGACAACCAAGATTCTTTTAAAATGTCATTAAATGTCATATTCAATTCCCCGTAATTTATAATTTTGAATCATTTTTTGGAATAGGGCCGTCATAGTTTATACGTCCGTCACGAATATGTATCAATCTGTCCGCATATTTCGCAATATCAAATTCGTGTGTAATCATTACAATGGTTATTCCCATTTCTTTGTTCAGTTTTTTAAAGAAAGTCAAAATCTCGTTTCCCATTTTACTGTCCAGCGCGCCCGTCGGTTCGTCTGCTAAGATTAATTTCGGGTCGCCCGCCAGCGCACGTGCAATCGCAACCCTTTGTTTCATTCCGCCAGATAACTGTGTCGGCAGATATGATTCAAAATTTTCCAGCCCTACACGTTTTAACATATCACGCGCACGACGTACACGTTCATCCATCGGCATACCACGATACATCAATGGCAACATAACATTGTCCAAGACACTGCGCTTTGATAACAAATTAAACTGTTGAAAAACAAAACCAATATGTTCATTTCTAACAATTGCTAATTCATCTGGGGTTAAACCTGTTACATCACGACCATATAATTCGTATACACCAGATGTCGGGGTGTCCAACGCACCAATTATATTCATACATGTTGACTTACCCGAACCAGATGGCCCCATAACAGCAACAAATTCACCCGCATGAACTTTGAACGTAATATCAAATAAAACCTGTTGTTGTCCGCCCAATTCCATTGGAAAGCTTTTATTTATCCCCGCCAGCGATATAATAACGTCTGTGTTTTTTTTCATCTACATTCTCTTGTGTTAATGATTTTATTATATCATTACAAAGTATTTTTTTTTACAAGAAAAAACCGGCAAAAGCCGGTTTTTAATCAAATGGATTTTCAGATTTTTCATATTCAATAATTATCGGTAAATGTTCCCATTTTAATGCAGTCGCCAATCCACGTCGCAAGTATCTGGTATATGATTCTGGAATATCAGATGCCCCACCAACATTTATTGTTACCTTCATTGGATGACGACCTGTTTGACGCGCAAACTTTATTTTCATAGGCCGTTTTAAACGTGACATTGGTGGTTGACGTTGTTCAACTAATTTTTCAACAATTCTGTTTACTAAACTGGTTGGCGCCTGTGCCATTGATATATCCCACTGTTCATAAATACGACGGAACATATTTTGAACACCTGTGCCCGTTTCAGCAGATACAGCCAATATCATTGGCTTTATTATCTGATGAAATGAATTTGAAAACTGATGTTTTAACTTTAGTAATTTTTCATCGCGTAATTCTGGTTCAACCAAGTCCCATTTATTCAACGCAACACACAGAATTTTACCAGCATTATAAACACGCGCTGCAATTCCCAATGCTTGATTTTCAATATTACGTGTTGCATCAACCATTAATATCACAACATCAGACTTTTCAATTGCATCCAAAGACTTTAATGCGGACAATGTTTCAACATCATCTGTGACGCCTGACTTTCTACGCAGACCCGCTGTATCCATCAGAACAATATCACGACCATAAAATTTTGTCGGAATTTTTACAGTATCACGTGTAATCCCAGGGGCATCCATAACAATTTGTCTTTTTTCGCCCAAAACACGATTAACAAACGTAGATTTTCCAACATTTGGCTGTCCCAATATTGCAATCTTTATACGTGAATCATCAGGCGTATCTTGAACATCGGGTGTGTTTTCAGGATTATAATTTGCGATTTTATCTAAAAATCCGTAAATTTCATCAAATCCTTGCTTGTGCTCTGCCGATACTAAAACAGGTTCACCAAAACCCAATTTATAAAATTCATGGATATTTGCCAAGCGCTTTACCGATTCGCTTTTGTTAACCAGCAACAACACTGGCGCATGTGTTTTTCTGCGTACCAAACGCGCCCAATCAAGGTCTTGGTTCGTCAATCCTGTGCGACCATCAACAACAAACAAAACTGCATCCGCATTTGATACCGCACCAAGTGCCATATTCGTAGAATCCAATGCAATCCCATCACGCGCGTTTTCCAAGCCAGCCGTATCATACAGCGTATACGGACGGTTTTTAAATGTCCCTGAAATTGTATCACGTGTAACACCCGGTCTGTCGTGAACCAGTGCATCGCGTGTGCCAGTCAATGCGTTAAATAAAGTAGACTTACCCGTATTCGGACGTCCAACAATTGTTATCTGTATCGTCATATTTTTTCCGTTGATTTTTTACAATTATAAAGCAAAAATATAAATAATCAAATAGAGGTGAAAATATGACTAAAAAATTAAAAAAAGCCATAAAACATATCCGAAATGTTATCGTTAATCCAAAACGCTTTTTTACAAAAATTGTCGCAGATGGAAATATGGAAGAATCTATGTTACGGGCGTTTTTATACGGATTGTTGGGCGGATGTTTAGTTTTACTTATACGTTTACTGGGCGGCGCAACAATTACACTGGGGGCAATATTCACTGCGATTATTATTGTGCCTGTGTTGGCAGTCGCATTATTGTTCGTTATGGGTGGATTAATGATGCTGGTATCAGAAATAACAGGTGGTGAACGTGATTGGGAAATAGCAATCAAAGGATTGGCTTCGGTTTTCTTTGTATACCCTGTGATTTTAGTTCTGAATGCGTTGGCATTTAACTGTGTTTCTATGTGGGTTATCAGTTTACTAGTTGATTTTTATATACTGTTCTTGTTTTACAATATTTCGCTGTATTGTATGCGCGGCAAGAAAAGTAATGTTGTATTGGTAATCGGTATTTTAGCATTGTTTATGGTCACAGTATATGCAACAGATTACAGAATAGGTTGGTTTATGCTGAAAAATACTGGCGCAACATTGGCATGTTTAATTTAAATAAAAAACCGGCAAATGCCGGTTTTTTATTTGTCGCGTATATGGGCGTTACATTTACTTTCAACTGCATTTATTATTTTTGTTTGTAACCCTTGCAAATCTGAATCAGACATATTTTCTGATGGCTGAATCGTTATCGTAAATGCCACAGATTTATTCCCGTCACCCATATCAAAAGAATCAAATACTGTGATATTTGTTATGCGATTATCTGCACTGCGCGCAACAGAAGTCAATTTGTCCGCAGGTGTATTACCATCCACAATAAACGCAAAATCGCGTGTTATCGGTTGAAATTCAGACAATATTGGCTGCTTGCCACCACGCTTTGCAGGCAAGTTTTTAATATCATCAACTATTCCGATAACAACATTTGTTTTTATACGCAATTTTTTCGCAACAGACGGATGCAATTCACCAAATTCTGCAATTGTTTTCTTGCCTTGCATAATTCGTCCATAACGATATGGGTGTGCCCACAAAGGTGCTTCATCCGCAGATACTGTAAAATTCTGACCTTGCATTAATGCAATCAAGTCTGATTTTACATCATATATATCTACTTCGCGATTACGATGTGTCCAATGCTTTGGAGATGTATTACCTGTACGTACAATGCAAACAGACGTATGTTGCTGTGTCGGCGCATCGCCATCAAATACAGTTCCTAATTCAAACAGATTTAAATCTGCATATCCGCGTTTTTCGTTATTTGATACAGCAGATAACAAACCATACAACAAACCATTTCGCATTGTATCAAAATCAGAAGTTATTGGATTTGCAATTTTTATATTCGCTTTGTCAGACAATATTTGTTCAATCGCCATATTACCAAAGCCAAATGAACGACACTCATTCAAACCACGTGATGCCAATAATGTTTTTATATTCATTTCATGACTGTCGTGTGTATGTGTATCACCAACTGTATGTGCCACAGATGTTGCAATTTTATCGTAACCATATATACGCAATAAATCTGCAACGATTGTTTCTGGAATTTCAACATCTACACGTGAAACAGGTGGGGTAGCAATCCATTTATTATTATCATCTGTTATTGTATATCCCAGATTTTCCAATATTTCACGTTGATATTTCGCATCCATATCTGCGCCTGTTTTCTTGGAAAAATATTCAGGTGTATATTCTATTTTAATATCTGGGGTAACATCTGTACCCGCATAGAACGTACCAACAATTGTGCCGCCACATGCAGACATAATAATATCTGCCGCACGCATTGCTGCAATACCTGTTATTGTTGGGTCAATTCCACGTTCATATCTGTACGAAGAATCAGTTGATATTCCCAATCTTTTTGCGGTTTTGCGAACAGATACAGGATTAAAATATGCAGATTCCAATATTATATTTTTTGTATCTTGGGTTGTTGAACCACGCACACCACCAATAACACCAGCCAATGCTAAAATACCTGACGCATCCGCAATAACCATATCAGAATCTATTAATTCGTGTGTATTTCCGAACAAGTCCGTAAAACTTTCACCATTTTTTGCCATACGAACTGTGATATCTCCGTCTATTTCATCTGCATCAAAACAGTGCATAGGTTGTCCCATATCATAACAGATATAGTTTGTTGCATCCACAGGCGCATTCTTTGGATTAATTCCAATTGCAGCCAAACGAGATGCTATTTTGTCATTACTTTTACAAACGTTTATTCCATGAATTTCGACCATTTTATATGTTGGACACTTGTCTGTTTCCATATGAACACTGCGTGAACCAGAAACATGTTTTAATTCGGGTGTTTTCTGTTGTATAAAATCACCTATACCCGCCGCAGATAAGTCACGCGCAATACCACGAACAGATAAATAATCTGGTCTGTTTGGTGTAATACCTGCATCAAAAACTGTCTTAGACTCAATAACAGGTGAACCAATTTTTGTATCTTCTGGTAATTCAATAATACCACTGTGGTCATCACTGATTCCTAATTCTTTGCCAGAACACATCATACCATCTGATAATACACCGCGTAATTTACCAGACTGAATTTCATGACCGTCAATAACACAACCAGGAATTGCCAGCGCAGAAATTAAACCAACACGTGCATTTGGTGCACCACATACAACCTGACGCAGGGTCGAAGTTCCATCATCAACTTGCAAAACATGCAAATGGTCACTGTTTTCATGTGGTTTACATTCAACAATTTTTGCAGCAATCGGTGATATTGGCGATTGCATATCTTCTACTTCCAGTCCAATACGAGTTAATGTATCAGATACAGTTTGTGCATCTGCATCAGTATTTAAATAATCTTTTAACCAATCATATGTCCATTTCATAATTTATACCCCCGTATTAGAATCCAGCACTTTTCAACCAGCGCACATCATTATTATACAAATCACGCAAGTCAGGCAGATTATATTTTAACATTGCCAATCTGTCCCAACCAAAACCAAAGGCAAATCCTTGGTATTCATCTGGATTAATACCGCAATTGCGTAATACATTTGGATGAACCATACCCGCACCCATCAATTCTAACCATTTATCATTTTTCCACTTCATATCAATTTCGATACTTGGGTCTGTAAATGGAAAATAAGACGGACGAATACGTAATTCAACATTATCTATTTCAAAAAACTTGGATAAAAACGCACGAACATCTGCTAATAAATCAGACATTGTTATATTTTTATCAACATATAAACCTTCGATTTGACCAAACATTGGGCCATGTGTTGCGTCCCATTCTTTGCGATACGTAGACCCAACACCAAACATTTTTATCGGTGCACCTGTTTTTTCCATGGCGCGAATTTGTATCGCGGATGTCTGTGTACGTAAAACATTACCATTTTCAAGAAAGAAACTATCTTGCATATCACGCGCAGGATGATGCATTGGTGTATTTAATGCAGTAAAATTATGCCAATCATCTTCGATTTCTGGGCCTGTGTACATCGTATAACCAAAAGATTCCAATATCTTTGCAATTTCAGACAGGCTTTGTGTCAATGGGTGTAATGTGCCACGATTTTCTGGCATTGGATTTAAAGATACATCTAACTTTTGCTTTTGCAAACCAGCCATTAAAACTGCATTTTCTATTTCCAACTGGCGCGTTTTAAACAGTTCACGTAACGTCTGATTTTCCAGATTTAATGCCGCACGTGCGTCATTATCCAGATTTTTCATTTCTTTCAATTTTGCTGTCATTGTACCATTTTTACCAAACGTTGCTGTATACAATGCCTGTAATTCTTCGAGTGTATTTATATTTTTTATTTGTTCTTGCATAATCTTTATCCTGTACGATGTTTAAAAAACAAAAGCCGTCATTTGACGGCTTTTATTATTACAAAAGATATACCTGCCGACAAGGTATTATTTAGCCTCGGCAGAAATAAATCGTTTTGCTGTATCAACCAATTTTGTAAAGTTTGCATCGCCTGCATATGCCATTTCGGCCAAGACCTTGCGATCCAGTGCAATACCTGCTTTCTTTAAACCATTCATAAACTGGCTGTAAGTCATACCATTTGCGCGCACAGCAGCATTGATACGTACAATCCACAAACCACGAAATTCGCGTTTTTTAACACGACGATCGCGATATGCATACTGACCTGCTTTTTCTGTTTTTTCACGTGCAGCGCGATATGTCGAATGATGACGACCCAAATAACCCTTGGCGCGCGCCAAAATCTTGTTATGTTTTTGTTTTACGGTTGTTCCGCGTTTTACTCTTGCCATATTGTAACCCCCTTAATTATTTCAAACCATACGGGGCCAAGATTTTAGCCTGACCGACCATGTTATCGTTCAAATACTGTGGTTTTGCACCTGCCTTGTTTGCGCGGGCAGATTTTTTACGCAACAGTTTCTTGTGAGAGTTACGTGCAACACGGATTTTACCAGTTGCCGTCATAGACGCACGTTTTTTCAAGTACGACTTTGTTTTTAATTTTGGCATTTTTTATCCTTTTTTTAGATAGTTCTTTTGGTCTGATGGCAATGCCTTGCCACTTTGACTGTGCTATATTCTGGCATAAATAAACTAAAAATCAAGTTTTTATTGAATATCTGCTTTTTTATCGTTAAAGTATTCCCAAATGAACCAAGCAAAAACATCTTCTTCCAGAATAAATTCTATTGTTCGGGCTGCTGTTATGGCTGCTGTGTTGCCGGTGTTGTTCATATATATTATGATTTCAAAGCCTGATTATAAACTTATGAACGCACTATCTTATATTGTATTGCCTGTGGCACAGGTTATAGGTGATATTGTAACTTGGCCAATTCGCGCCATTGGCGGGGCAATTGAAAATATTACAGAAATATCTAAACTGCGTACGGAAAACGAAGAATTACGTATAAGACTGGATCAGGCACTGATTAACAAGGCCAGCTGTGAAATCGCAATTGATGAAAATAAAAAACTAAAAAAAGAACTGAATATAAAAAGTATGCAACCATATGATACTGTTATCGCAGACGTTATTCACGATAACAGTGCAATTGGACATAATACTTTTATTATTAATCGTGGTAAAAAAGACGATATTCGACCAGGTATGGCCGTTGTTAGTACTGATATGAATCTGGTCGGAATTGTTATAGATACTGCAAATGAATATGCACGTGTACGTTCACTGACAGACGTTGATACAAATGTGGCTGTACGTATTGTCGGTTCCGAAGTTTATGGTTTTATAACAGGTAATGGTGCAAAACGCCCAAAAATCGGATTCTTTAGTGACCCTGAATTCCAATCTTCTGATGGTATTAAATTGGTTACCAGTAATATTTCAGGTATGCTGCCGGCAGGTATACTGGTCGGCAAAGTCGTCGATGGTAATGATGTCGAAATTAAACCTGTATCAACTGTTTCACGCGTTATGATATTGAAATATGATACAGAACAAAATGAATATAAATGAAAAAAATAATTATTGATTTTCTGCGTGCTGCATTCCCATTTTTATTAACTGTGGGGCTGTGGCGATTATCTGTTCCTTTTTGGAATCCAGCTGGAATATTGGCTTTGATTCCTATATTTTTTTGCTCTTTTATAAGACCTGTTAAATGGTTTGGATTGTTTTCGTGCTTTATGTGTATTGTTATTGATTACAGTTTTGAAACAACTTGTTTTTGGTTGGCAATGTACTGTCTGTTCAGCGCGATTAACGGTTTCCAAAGTTTTATCGATTTAACACATACTAATAAAGACGGTTTATATGCATATATTTCGTTTTTATCATGCTGTTTATTAATACAATTTTTTGCTGGCCCGTCGTTTATAAATCTGGTACGTATACTGTGGATTATTATATGGTCTGGGATATTATATATACCAATAACTACCGCTGTTAAAAAGGTTCATAAATGATTGATACAGAAGTTTCTCGCACCTTTGATAGACGCAGCGCCTTGTTTTTAACAACAGGGGCAATACTGACATCCGCATTAGTGTTACGTATGTTATATATGCAAGTGTTTAAATATCGGGATTTTAAACAGAAAAGCGAAAATAACTTGTTTAGAATACAGGTGGATATACCAGAACGTGGACAAATATTATCTAGATCTGGTCGACCAATATCACGTGATATCCCAATATACAGGATTTACATTATACCAGAAGAAGCAAAAGATTTAGAGTACTTGATAAAAATAGTTGAACAAGATTTAGATTTACAACCAAAACAAGTCGAAAAAATCCGCGAAAAAATAAAAAAACAATTTAAATTTCAACCTGTATTAGTCAGTGAAAATACAGATTGGAAAACATTGGCAAAAATACAAGCAAAAAACATACCGGGGTTGCATGTGGAAAGTGGATTTGCACGTTCTTATGAACTGGGGCCTGCAGGTGCGCAAATTTTTGGTTATGTTGGTGACCCTAAAAAACCTGTGCAAAACACACCTTTTTTAACAACTGGGATAACCGGATTGGAAAAAAAGTACGATGATATTATGAAAGGAACAGCCGGACAGACTGTTATGATAACAAATGCTGTTGGTCGTGTAACCGGTGAAGATAAAAGTAAATTTATAACACCAACAGTTGGTGGAAATATTCAAACAACTATTAATGATAATATACAACGTGTATTACACGATGCGCTGATTGTCCATCGTTCTGGATGTGGGGTGGTTTTAGATATAGAAACAGGTGATATATTGGCAATGGTATCTGTCCCCAGTTTCGACCCAAATATATTCAGACAAGATGATGCTGATGAATATATGAATCTATTACGTTCTGATATTGCAAAACCTTTTATGAACAAGGCTATCGAAGGGTTATACCCCCCAGGGTCTACATTTAAAATCGTTGTTGCATTGGCTGCACTGGAATCTGGGGCAATAACAGAAAATGAAAAAATACATTGTCCTGGGTATTGGGATTATGGTGACCGCAGATATCACTGTTGGGAACACAAAGGACATGGATATGTAAATTTAGAAAAAGCACTTAAACATTCTTGCGATATTTATTTTTACCAAGTTGCATTGCGTATTGGTATTGATGCAATCAAAGAAATGGCCTTGAAACTGGGACTGAATGAGCAATATATGGACGGTATTTTAGCACGTGAAATGCGTGGTATAATCCCTGATAGATATTGGAAAGAAGCTAAAATTGGTTCCAAATGGGTTCATGGTGACACTGTTATTTCCGGTATTGGCCAAGGATTTATTTTAACAAATTGTCTGCAATTGGCTGTTATGATGGCGCGTGCATCTTCTAATAAGGTTGTTATTCCACGATTAATTAATAACGGTGAAAAAGTACAATTTGAAAATTTAGGTTTACAAAATAAAAATGTTAAAAGTATACTAAACGGTCTGGAACAAGTTTTAAAACCAGGTGGAACAGCCGCAGGCAGTGCGATTAATATCAAAGGCGCACGTATGGGTGGAAAAACAGGTACTTCACAGGTTCGTAATATTACAAAAGAAGAACGTGAAAAAGGTGTTCTAACAAACGATGAATTAAAATGGCATATGCGAAATCATGGATTGTTTGTCGGATATGCACCAACAAATAAACCAAAATATGCCGTATGTGTTATAACAGAACACGTCGGTTCCAGTACACCTGCTGCCAGAACTGCATCAAAAGTAATAAGGGAATTATTAAAAAATAATGATTAGACAAACACGTGTTTCAAATACAAATATGGTGCGGTTTTCTGAAAAACTGAACCGTTTTTCATGGGGTTTGTTTATACCAATGTGTATGGTATTGGTGATATCTATATTAGTTTTGTATTCCGCAGGTGGTGGACATTGGCGGCCATATGCATTATCACAATTAATGAAAATTATTATCAGTTTTGGTGTTTTCTTTTTTGCGACTTTTACCAATATAAAAACATGGGTTAAATCTGCTTATGTTATTTATGCAATTGCATTAATTATGATTGTAATGGTTACTTTTGTTGGTCATACTGGTATGGGCGCACAAAGATGGTTAAATCTGGGATTTATTAATATTCAACCATCCGAATTTATAAAAATTGCGCTGGTTTTGGCTTTGGCACGATATTTCGCATGGTTTAATTCTGTGGAACTGGGGCAATTTAAAAACTATTTAATTCCCGCATTAATGTTACTTGTACCATTTGCACTGATTGTTGCACAGCCTGATTTAGGTACTGCTTTATCTTTGGGGATGATTACAGTTGGTATATTTTATATTGTTGGCGCAAATAAAAAGTGGTTTATTATCGCGGCAATATTAGGGTTAATGGCGGCACCAGTTGTTTGGTTTGGTGGTCTGCATGATTATCAACGTGGTCGTATTATTACTTTCTTGCAACCAGACAGCGATATCCAAGGCGCAGGCTATCAAATTAACCAAGCAAAAATCGCGTTCGGCAGCGGGGGAATTATCGGCAAAGGATATATGAAAGGTTCTCAATCACAACAATCTTTCTTGCCTGAAAAACAGACTGATTTTATTTTCACAATGCTGGGTGAAGAATTTGGATTTATTGGTGCTTTTGGGCTGTTGTGTATTTATACATGGATTATTATTGTATTGTTTTGGTGTGCAAAAACATGTCGTAACAGATTTGGGCAATTAATTTGTTTTGGTTTTATGTTGAACTTTTTCATTTATTATTTTATAAATATTTCTATGGTATTAGGATTACTGCCGACGGTTGGTGTTCCTTTGCCATTAATGTCTTTTGGCGGCAGCAGTTTATTATCCCTTATGTTTGGATTCGGGTTGTGCCAAAATGCATATATACACAAAGATCACCAATTATCTGCCAAAGGAAGTTAGTATTATGAATTTGTTAATTGTAGAATCCCCTTCGAAAGCAAAAACAATTGAAAAATATCTGGGCAGTGGTTGGCGTGTCATCGCATCTGTTGGGCATGTACGTGATTTAGTACCTGAAAACGGCAGTGTTGATACACAAAATAACTTTAAAATGCGTTGGCAAATTATGCCTGGCAAGGAAAAACAAATTAAATTAATTACTGATGAATTAAAAAAAGCAGATGCTGTTTATCTGGCATCGGACCCTGACCGCGAAGGAGAAGCAATTGCATGGCACTTGCTGGATATATTAAAAAGTAAAAAATTACTGAAAGATAAAAAAGTATATCGTGTCGCTTTTCACGAAATTACAAAGAAAGCTGTAAGTGCCGCAATCCAAGAACCACGTGAAATTGATACTAACTTGGTCGATGCATATCTGGTTAGACGTGCATTAGATTACTTAATCGGGTTTAGTATTTCACCGTTGCTGTGGCGCAGAAATCTAGGAAAATCCGCAGGTCGTGTTCAATCTGTGGCTGTAAAATTAGTTGTCGATCGTGAAAAAGAAATAGAAAGTTTTAAACCAATTGAATATTGGTCTGTTGGTGCTGTTTGCAATGCAGATAAAAATAAATTTAATGCGAATTTATCTGTCGTTTCCGGCAAAAAAATAGAAAAAATGACAATCGAAAATAAATCTATGGTCGATGATATTTTAAATTCTATTGGTACGCCAAATATTGCTGCGACTGTTATAAATCTGGACAAGAAAAAAACTTTGCGTAAACCAGCAGCACCATTTACAACATCAACATTACAACAAGAAGCTGCACGTAAATTATTCTTTGCATCTAAACGAACTATGTCAGCTGCGCAAAAATTGTATGAAGCAGGGCATATTACATATATGCGTACAGACGCAACTAACTTGAACGCTGATGCAGTTAATGAAATTCGCGCATTTATTACACAAGAATATGGTGATAAATTTGTTCCAAAAACACCTAATATATATACAACAAAATCTAAAAATGCACAAGAAGCACACGAAGCTATTCGACCAACACATTTTGACGCACCCGCAAAAAATTTATCTGGGGACGAAGCAAAATTATATGATTTAATATGGAAACGTACAATCGCATGTCAAATGACAAATGCAGAATTTGACTCTGTTGCCGCAGATATCGAAACAAATAACAAGGTCGCAATCTTTCATGCAACAGGTTCTACAAAAATTTTTGATGGTTTTATGAAAGTTTATACCGAAGATAAAGATGACGAAGATGATAAAAAAGAATCTAAATTGCCCGCTTTGAATATTGGCGATAAAATCGATATATCTGAATTAATACCAGAACAGCATTTTACACAGGCACCACCCAGATATACCGAAGCGTCTTTGGTTAAAAAGTTAGAAGAACTGGGAATTGGACGACCTTCGACATATGCGACAATTATGTCTACTATTGTCGACAGAAATTATGTCGAACAAGATAAACAACATCG
Source organism: Alphaproteobacteria bacterium (assembly GCA_033345235.1). Classification (GTDB taxonomy): domain Bacteria; phylum Pseudomonadota; class Alphaproteobacteria; order Rs-D84; family Rs-D84; genus Enterousia. Next base: position 46,497 of record JAWPOC010000016.1, read on the forward strand.
TTTTCATCCGACATCTGGTGGCTGGGTAATTGCGTCTTATTTATCAAAATATTTTACTGACTTGGTCGATGTTAATTTTACAGCAAAAACAGAAGATACTTTGGACGATGTGTCAAACGGTAAAACAGATAAAATAGATGCATTAAATGCGTTCTGGAATCCTACTAATAATATGATTGATGGTGCGCGTGGCGTTAAAACCAGTGATATTATCGATGAAATTAATTCTTTTATGCATATTCATCTATTTGGTGATAAAGATAATAAATGTCCAGAATGTGGTGGAAAGCTTGGGGTAAAATTATCTAAATTTGGGCCTTTTATAGGTTGTGAAAATTATCCAAATTGTAACTATACAAAGCAATTAAATAATAATGCAAAAGTTACAGAAGCCACAGAATCCAGCGTAGAGAGAAAATCTGGTAATGTCGATTTAGGTGATGGTATCGAATTTCGTGTCGGAAAATTTGGGCCGTATGTTACAGATGGTGTTAAAAATGTTTCTGCAAAGCAATATACTGCTGAAACAATAACTTTGGAAATCGCGCACGATTTGTTACATAACGCAACAAAAAAAGCAGAACCTATTAAACTGGGCGAAAATCCAGAAACAAAAAAAATGATTTATTATTATCCAACTGGGCGTTATGGTGCATATATTTCATCTAATCGTGTTAATGTTTCTGTAACGTCACAGCCTGATTTAAAAACAGCAATAGATATGATAAATAAAAAGGCAAAGAAAAAATAATGGCGCCAACAAATAAATATAATTATTCGAATTTTACAGATGAACTGCGGGCGCGGTTATCTTTGCTGGATGTTATTGGGCGACATATACCACTGACTAAAAAAGGACAAAATTATTGGGGCTGTTGTCCTTTTCATAACGAAAAAACACCCAGTTTTTCCGTTAATGAAGAAAAAGGTTTTTATCATTGTTTTGGATGCGGCGAACATGGCGATATTATTTCTTTTACAATGAAAATTAATAATATGGATTTCAAAGCCGCAATTACAGAACTGGCAAACCAAGCTGGATTAAAAATGCCAGATTACAAACCACGTGATCCAAAAATAATTGAACGTGAAGAATCTTTGTTCGATATTTGTGAAAAAGCATCTAATATTTATTGTGAAAAATTATTTTCACCAGATGGCGCACATGCCTTGGAATATGTGCGTAGACGCGGTTTTACAGATGATATGATTAAAAAATATCGTATCGGATATGCACCAAAAAATAATATTATCGCAAATACATTTTCATCATCTAAACACTTGATAGATTCTGGATTATGCAGACGCAGTGAATTTAATTTATACGATTTCTTTCGCGATAAATTAATGTTCCCTATTTTTAATCCAAAAGGTAAAATTGTTGCTTTTTCCGGACGCAGCTTAGATGGCAGCGAACCTAAATATATAAATACATCTGATACTGATATATTTCATAAAAGACAAACTATATTCGGGTTTAATTTTGCACGTGATGCAATACATCGCGCAAACAGAACTATTATTGTCGAAGGACAAATTGATGCCATAAAAATGCAAACTAACGGTTTTCCAGAAACAGTCGCACCTTTGGGAACTGCATTGACCGAAGACCATATTGCATTACTTTGTAAATCTAATCGAAATATCACATTTTGTTTTGATGGCGATAATGCAGGTCGCAAAGCAGCTGTACGGGCATGCGATATCGTTATGCAATTTTTACGCGATACATCTGATATAAAATTTGCATTTGTATCTGGGGGTAAAGACCCTGATGAAATATTAAATACAGGTGGTGTTGATGCGATGCGTAAAATCATAGACGACGCAATTCCATTGGTCGACTTTTTATGGCAAACTGCGAATTCTGATTTTATTGTATCAACCCCTGGGGGACGTGTTCAGGCAGAAAAATTTATTAATAAAAATATTGAAAAAATAGTCGATGAAGATTTAAAAAAAGAATTCAGCAAAGAATTTAATAACAGAATTTTTAATAATTGGCATCGCTTTAAACGCCCAGAACAAAGCGTACAGATAAAATTACCTGATATTGATAATGTCGTAAAAAATACTTTGGTTTATATTATAAACACTTATCCAGAACTGGCAGAACAATATATGGAATTTTTATCAACATTAAATGTCGATTTTGATGGCGCGGCCCCCGATTTGAAACTGGATAAAAAAGCAGCAGAGAAATATATCGTATCTTTGAAAATCCAAAGATATCTGGATAAATTAAAACTGACTAAAAAAGAACTTGTTAACGCATTATTATCAGGCGATGAAAACGCGCGCGAAAAAATATCGGAAATAGACACCGAAATTTCAAAGGTAACCGAAAAACAAAATTTGCTGTTAATCGAATAAAAAAGCCGGCTTTTTTTAACATTTTTATTAAAAAGGCCGGAAATTTTTATTTTTATCATAAAATTAAAAAAACACCGGTAAATACCGGTATTTTTTTTAATTATTGAACAAAAAGTGACATATATCCCCAGATTGCATTATATAATCACGTCCGACCAGTCTCATTTTACCGGCTTCTTTAACAGCGACTTCGCCGCCTAAAGATATAAAGTCATCTGGTGAAATTATTTCTGCACGAATAAATCCACGTTCAAAATCTGTGTGAATTTTTCCCGCGGCCTGGGGCGCAGTCATACCAACTGTTATTGTCCAGGCATGGGCTTCTTTTGGCCCAATTGTATAATAAGTTTGCAGTCCTAATGTTTTATAACCTGTTTTTATGACTTTGTCTAAACCTGATTCGATGAGTCCCAAATCTTCTAAAAACATCTTGCGTTCATCTGGGTCGATTATTTGTGAAATTTCCATTTCTATCTTGGATGATATAACCAGAACATCCGCAATATTACCGAATTTTTCACAAACCATATCAGAATATTTATTTCCTGTCGCAGCAGCCGATTCTTCGACATTGCATACATATATAACAGGTTTTGATGTTAATAAATTAAACGGCTTTGAATCTGTATCAATATTACGAGCAGGTACAGAATTTTCTAAATTCTTTTTTATTTCGTTCGCGTCCGCCAATAATTTTATTGCTTCTTTATCCAATCCGCGAGCTTTCTTTTCCAGATTTTTTATCTGTTTTTCAATACTTTCAAGGTCTGCCAGTATTAATTCTGTTTCAATCGTATCAATATCAGATATCGGATCAATACGACCATTTACATGAACAATATCATCATTTTCAAAACATCTGACAACATGAATTATCGCGTCTGTTGATAAAATATTGCCCAAGAATTTATTTCCTAATCCTTCGCCAGCAGATGCGCCTTTGACAAGACCTGCAATATCAACAATTTCAAGTTGAGTTGGTATTATCTTTTGCGATTTCGCCACATCAGCTAATTTATGCAAAGTTTCATCCGGCACAACAACACGACCTGTATTTGGTTCTATGGTGCAAAAAGGGTAATTTTGCGCGTCGGCCGCGGCACTTTGTGTCAAAGCATTAAACAAGGTCGATTTGCCAACATTTGGTAAACCAACAATTCCACAATTGAATCCCATAACTAAATCCTTTATAATGTATGTAATATGTCATACATGTGGAATGAATTCAATATAAAAACTTTCCCCGCGGAAACTATTGTTTACCGCGATGGTGTCTATTGCCCCGAATTATCGACTATATCAGATGACCCGATTAACACTAAATACAAATTGCCGGTTCATATTATATATACCGGCGAAATAAGCGAAAATTGCCGGCTGGATGTAAATGTAGGCGCAGAAAATCAAAAGGTGTTTATAAGCGTAAAAATAAAAAATAAAAAACCGGCTTTTTTTAACATTTTTATTAAAAATGCCGGAAAAAACTCTGAAATACGTGGGCATATTATGCTGGAAAATTATTCAGATTTAGAATATAAATGCCACGCAGAACATCTGTTCGAAAAAACAACTGTGCTGATAAAAAATAAATTGGTCGCAAATAAAGACTCGAAATCCGTTTTATCGGGAACAGCAATAATAAATAAAGATTGTGCCGAATGCGTATCTGATATCAGTTTTTCAGCTATATCTGATAAAAATGCTAAAATCGATTTTATGCCAGCACAAAAAATCGCTTCTATACCAATTACCGCTGACCACAGCGCAAGTCTGTATCAGCCATCAGAATCACAAATTTTATACCTGCGTCAAGCAGGATTGGGTACTTTTGAAGTACAAGATGCATTAAAAGAAGCTTTTATAAACGATTTCGATTTGTTCTAGAAAAATAAAAACCGGTATAAACCGGTATTTTTATTTTTTCTTGAAGCCCTGTTTCGCTTTGAATTTTGGATTTGCAGGGTCAATTAATATAACTTGTTTACCACGACGGATTTGTTTTACATTACCGCGTTTTTTCCAAGCCTTTAGTGAACTTAAAAATTTCATATCTAAATCCTTTTTACAGGGTGATTATAAACACTATTTTTAAAAAATCAAATAATAATATTATTTATTGTTGTTTTAGTAGGGGCTGTTTAAATTGTTGAAAACGGTTTTTAGTTTTTTATTAACAGTTTTTTAACAAAAAAATCCCTGTTTTTAGCCTTTTTATAAAAAATTGTTAATAAATCGACAAAATAATTAACAGTTGAAAAAATCAAAGTTTTCAACACTTTTAACAAAATACTTAATCAGGCTTTTTATGCTTGTTGAAAATTGTTGAAATTGTTATAATTCTATTACCCAAAGGGGGAAAGAGAAGAATGAGACAACAGGTTTTAAAAGCTATTTCAAATCCTGCACATATTTTTTATGTGCCGTATTCGTTGGCAATAATAAATTTTGTTGTGCAATTCATTGTTTTTATTGTGATTTTTGTGGTGAGACTGGTGTTGACCGGAAATGATACTAATCCGATGTTCTTTTTGTTTTCGGTGATTATTGTACATTCTATTATCGCAATATTTTCAAAACGTGACCCACAACTGGGGCAGATTATTTCTGCAAAACTAAGATTGTTCTCTAAGAAAATACCAGGGAAGTTAGCAGCATGATGGATTTTAATAGTTTTTTTCAATATTTCGCCGGCAGTAATTTGTCTGTAACACTGACTGTTATGGTGTTGGCCGCGATTGTTGTTTTTATAATGTTGTTGATTTATGTGCCAACATTAACCCGTAAAATATTCCCGAAATTCGGATATTCAAAGTATGCTAGTTATTTGCCGTTCAAGACTGTTTATAATGATAATTCAATGTCTTTGACAGATGGCAGTTTAATTAGGGTCTTTAAAGTCGCAGGTCTGCAAACCAGTATGCAAGATAACGCAGTAAAAGAAAAATTCTTGGATTTGCGTTCCCAATTATTTAATCAAATTCGTGATCCAAATGTGGTTTTGCGCTTTTATATGATACGTGATGCCGCAGATGAAAAGACAAATTATGAATTCGATCAGCCAACATTACAAAAAATATATAATAAATGGCAAGGGCAGGGACTAAAGATATTCTTGAATAGTTATTATATCGTTTTATCTGTCGGTGGTGTCGGCGCACGTGAAAAATTAAATCAATATACTAATTACATTGAATCTATATTGGCGCCATATAAACCACAGGTTTTACGTAATAATATGCCTGATAATATGGCTTGTTTTTTCGGGCGGGTTTTATCACCTATATCTAAGCCGAAACCAAAATATGCAGATAATAATATCGCAAATGTGACAACAGTTGATGATGTTGAATTCTTGAATAATGGACTGGTCAGATATATCAGCGGCGCAAATCAATCTTTTGCAGCAATGTTGTCTTTTAAAATATCGCCTGATTATTTAGATGAAGATTTCTTTGATACTGTTTCAACAATACAAACAGAAATGATTTGTATGAATGGATTTGGTATTATGGGCAGTGCTGATGTTGAAACAACATTGCGTCAGCGCAGAACAACCGCGAATGAAAAACAAAACTCAACAGCAGAACAAATTTCAGCCGCTGAATCTGTAATGGATGAAAATGTTTCCGGTAACCAAAGTCTGGTTAATTATTATCCTTTGTTTATTTTGTTTGGCGCAACTGTTCAAGAATTGGAAAAATATATCGACGATTTCAAGAAAATTTCTGCGTCATTTGGTATATCTCCGATTGTTGAAACGTTTGCTTCAAAAGTTTCTTGGTTTGCACAAATCCCAGGTTTTGATGTTTTTCCGCGCAGCTTTAAATTGTTATCAAAGGCGGCCGCAATTACTATTCCAATGTCAACACAGCCACGTGGTATACAAAATTCAGATTGGGGCCCTGGGCCACTGGTGGTTTTCCCAACAGCCCAAGGAACACCATATCAATTTCAATTTCATGTCTCTGATAAACCAGCCGCTGTGGGACATACTTTAACAATCGGGCCAACAGGTGGTGGTAAAACAACTTTGTTCTCGTTCTTGATATCACAGTCGTTGCGTCATCCGAAATTAAAGGCATTCTTCTTTGATAGAAACAAAGGGGCAGAAATATTTACACTGTCTGTTGGTGGAAAATATATCACAATGCAAGGTAAAGAAAAAGCAACCGCAAAAAATATTGTTGAACAATCTTTTGTAACACATTTAAATCCGTTGAAAATGCCGGATAGTGCCGCAAATAGAGCTTTCTTGCGCAGATGGTTGGCGATTATTTCTGGGCAAAATGATTCTTTGTCCGCAGATGAAATTGCACGTGCGGTGTCTGTAAATTATGACTATTTATCAGATAGCGACAGATTGTTAAAAAATCTGTGGGAAAGTTGTTTTTCTTCAAATGGTAATATGCGCAGTCCTTTGAAAAAATGGGTCGATCCATTGCAATATGGCGATATGTTTAACGAAGTTACAGATACATTGGATTTACATTCTAGATTAACAACGTTTGATTTTACTGATATTTTACAAGATGAAACGTTGGCACCAGCTGTGATTTCTTATATTTTACACAGAATTAATAATACAACTGTGTCCGGAGGAAATCCGTCTTTGATTATGATTGATGAAACTGCGCCAATGTTGGAAAACAAAATGTTCCGTGATAACTTTATAATGGGACTGCAAGAAGGACGTAAAAATCGTCAGGCATATATGGTCGCTTTCCAGCGTGCAAATGTTTTAGATAAACTGGGAATCGGTGACGTTGTACGTGGACAAGCACAAACTGTGTTATTCTTCCGTAACCCAGCCGCAGATGTTAATGATTATGCACATTGGAATTTAAATCCAATGGAAATGGCTTTTATCCAAGGTAAAGCTTATCCGAACTTAAAACGTGCTGTTTTGTTATCCAGACCTGTTACCGGTGAATCTGTGATTTTAAATACAGAACTGGGCGGACTGGGAAATCTGTTAAGATTGTTTGAATCAGGACGTTCTTCGGTGTTGTTGGCAGAAGAATTATATAAAATGTACGGGAATAATTTTGTAGGCGAATATCTTAAAAAACAAGGTGCAGCAGAATAAGGTGAAATAATATTGAAATATTTATTTAGTATCTTTTTTACTTTATTTTCTTTTAATGCGTTCGCAGATAAATGTTTGAATTATAAAAAAATTCCACAGGTGTTTTTAAATACGCCTGATTGGGAAAAACAAATAATTCAGCCGAATACACCAATGGATTTATGGCATGGTAATGTTATCGCAACAATGGTTGATAATTACGATATTGTCGCAGATATCGAAAATATAAATGATGGTTTTTGTGTGACTTTGAAAACAGTAAATACTGTTGTTGGATATAATAATTTCAGGGTGCATATCGATATAAATCATGTGCCAAATACTTGTTCTTATGATGCAATATTGGCACACGAAGAACAACATATTCAGACTTATTTATCAGTAATTGATGATTTTAAAGCCGATTTTCAAAAATCTGTGTTTTCAGCAGCTGATTCTATTATGCCAATATATGTGAAAAATCGCGAAGATATTAATTCTGCAATTGATATGATGCATAAAGAATTACAATCACATCCTGATTTAATACTGATAAAACAAAAAATCAAAGCCGCCGAAGAAATTAGAAATAAAAAAATAGACCAAAATAATAATTCTGATGAATTAAAAAAATGTTTCGAATAAAAAGACCGGTTTTTACCGGCTTTTTTTAAAATGTATATCGTGCGCCAATTGAAAATTCAGACATATTATTTATAAATGTTGTATTTATTGGCATATACTGATATTGCACCATCATTGATACTTTGTCCCCCGGAAATGTATACATAAAACCAATCCCAAGTCGGGTCGATGTATTATCAAAAGTCCTTTTTTCTTCTGTTACAACAATATTATCAAAATAATCAAAAGTATTTTCAATTCTATAATTCGCAACACCAAAAGTAGTAAAGAAATCAAAATTCGAGGTTATCCCATAATATCCATAAATGTTAAAACCAAGACTTTGAAAATATAATTCATGATTTATAGTGTAATAATCATATATATAATCCAGTGAATTTGTTGACGAGTGCGAGAAAAATAACTCTATCCCAAAGTTTCGGCCAATACGTGCGCCTGCATTTATTGTTGCAGATACATATTCTTTGTCTAAATCATCAATTTGAACAGTATAATTCGCAATATTAAATCCAGCGTTTATACCAATATAAGGCTTAAAATTAGGGGTGTTTATATAAATATTTGCAAAAGATACGTTCGTAAAAAATATAATAAATAATACAACAAGTTTTTTCATATTATGTCCTTTTTTGTAATTATAAAAGATATTTTTACGTAAAGTAAATATGTAAAAAAGTATAATAAAAATATGAGAAATATGATATAGTTATCTATATGAATAAACTGGAAAATCTTTTAGATAAAAAAATAATAGAAACTTTACGTCTGTATAGCCCTGATTCACAGATGCATAAACTGGTCGGCGATAAATTGCGTTTTATATTTCAAAAGTTATTTAGAAATACAGATATTAATTTGGACGATTTTTATTTTACTGTGTCCGCAGATTCTAAACCAAATGCGTTCTTTATTTCTTCAGAACATACAGACGATAAAAAAACTAATATAATTTGTGTCACCGAAGGATTAATACCAAAACTGCAGAATATAGAACAATTGGCGGCGATAATTGCACATGAATCTGGACATTATGTTTGGAATGAATTATTGGGTGGAAGAAATACTTTGTTCCAAGAAAGGGCAGCTGATGTACATAGTGTAGATTTAATGATTAATGCTGGATATAATCCACGATATATAATAAGTGCGTTAAATCTGATATTAAATTTCAGTAAAATTAATGCGTTAAGTTTTGATGTTCATGGCAGCAGTAAAACCAGAGTTTCTGATGTAGAAGCATATATCACAAAAATATCAAATGAACGTGGGGTATTCGATGAAATCGATGATAATAAAGTTAGTTCTGAATATAATCAATTTGTTACAGATGTGTATAATGCCAAGAAAAAAGATGATTATTCAACATATCTGGAATCTGTTATAAAAAAACAATTCAGTACCAAGGATTTAAATAAAATTCTAAACGATGATTTGTTTAAATTATTTATATCGGAATTAAAAAATAAAAATGTAAATACTGAAATTCGTTTACAAAATTTATTAGATCTTTTAAAAGATATAAAGTTTAAAAAACGAGCAAATCCTGATTTAATTTATGATTTAGTCTTGGAAATAATTAATACAGCAAGTGTACTTGATTTTGATTTATCGTATAATTTAAGTGATTTTATAAGAAAAGCAAATATCCCCAGTCGTGGTAAATTTACAGAATTAATAAAAGCACGTGCGGAATTTGTTGATGCTGTAAATTCTTTTGATATGGAAAGTGCCGCAGAGTTCGCAAAAATTATAGACAGTGCAGGTAATTTAAATAAATATGTATTTGATTTTTCAGATTTTAAATATTCTGAAGAAGAAATAAAATTACAGGGTGAAAAAAATATTGGACATATGACGCCTTGGGAAGAAGCGTCAAGAAGCCCTGATATGTTGACAAGAGATATTATTACACAAAGGTTTGGTATAAAAAATATAGAAAAACATAATGAACAATTATTAACAAAATATGCTTTTGAAAACAGAGAAGGAAAAAACATAGTTGTCGCATATGGTCAGGGTATAGAAGAGTATAATCGTAGAAAAATATATGAAATGTATGATTATGCCGCAAGAAAACAAGTTGATTTTATAGATGATTTTCTTGAAAAAGCCAATTTGTTGGCGCGACTTGGACGTGGGGATATTTCGGTCGAAGAATATATGAAGATTGTAAATAAAAATAAAGTGTTTGATAAAGGTTATTATTATCTTGATAATATAGATAGATTTTTTAATGGTAATTTTAAGTTTATCAGGGAGTTTTTAGAAAAAAATATAGATTATAAATTGTATTTTGATATGGCTAGTGTCAATAGATATATTGATACAGAAAAAAATCCAAAATATCCATACAGAAGTGCTTATATAGAAGATTTATTTAGAAAAATAAAACAGTCTGAATTTTATAATTATTTTATAAAAAATGATGCTTCTGATTTGTTTGCAACTGAATATTATAATGAAGATAATTTAAAATTAATGTCCGCACATGATATAGAAAGATATATATCAAATATAAAAAATATATCTAGGTGTAATTCTTTATATGAAAAATATTTACAAATATTCTTTAAGTTTATCGAATATTTTAAAACACAAGGTGATAATTATTCTGCCGGTCTTTTTGCGAATGCTATCTTATCAGAATATACTGTTTATAGAGATGGTTTTAATCCTATAGATGTAAGTGCATTTGATAAAAAAATAAACAAAGAAGAATTACAGAAAAAATATAATGAAGTTCATTCAAAGGAAACAATAAAGCACTCAGAAATAAGAGCAAAAATTAAACGTAAAGCAATACTGGAATTAAGTCATTCACAATATTGTGCATTACATGATATACATGAATTAGCTGATGCTATCGAAGATGAATTTGAATATAATAATAAGTCTGAATTATTAGAAAATATCTTGGGGGCGTTTGATAAAAAATTCCCAATAAATATGCAGGAATTGGTAAATATTATTGAAAACAATAAACTGGAACGTTTCTCTATGTTTTTTGTCGCAGAATATATCAGACGTGGTTATGAATTTAATATTCAGACTTTTATGAAAGCAAAATTTAGCAAAGTATTTTATAGCAGAGATTGTATAAATCATACATTGGCAGATTGGATGACGAAAAATAATATTATGAATATTTTGCCTTTGTCAGATAAGTTGGAATTATATGAATGTTTATTAAAAAATAATTTGTTTTATGAAAAAAGCGCAAATAAAAATGAATTTATAAAAGTAATAGTTGATGAAATTATCAGAACAAATTCTGTCCAATATGCAGAAAATATTTTAATGCGCGCAAATTATCTGACAGGTGATGTGTCAGACAGAAAAAACGAAGATCTTGAATTTATTATACAACGTGAACAATTAATAGATTTTGTTGCAAATCATTATGCAAAACAACTGGGGCGCGATGATAAATCAAAAGATTTTGAATATAACGCAAAAAAAACCGCATATTATGTTTCTGGGGTTTTTGGATATGGTACAAAACGATTTTCTTATTCTGTCGCAAAAAGTATATTGGAAAAAATATCACAGAAAGTTGTATCCCAAGAAAAAGTAGCACGTATTTTTGATGACGCAACAGTCAGAAAATTAAACGGTGGAACGGTTGAAAAATATGATTATTATGGACGTGCAGTTGAAAGTATTTTTGAATTATTATCAGAAAAACCAGAATATGCATATGCAGGTATAGAATTTTTAAATCAAAAAATTTCTGATAAATCTATCGCAGAATTAAATAAAAAATTAGAAACCAGAATTTCGAATAATTCTTATTATCAAACGATGTTAAGTAAACAAAATTTAACAATCGCACACCAGAATTTCTGGGCCGCAGATTTAGAAGTTCGTGCGTATTTAATGTCGCGATTATTAAATGCATATTCAAAGGATGATAATCAAAAAATAGATTTAGTTGTTGATATGTTCTTTGATAAAAAATCAACTTATTACAAAGACGCAAAGCTAGTTGTTGGGTCGTTATATAATAATCTAGAAGATTATGAACGTAGTTTGGTCTTGGGCGCAGTTACAGCCGCGTCACAGCGTGATGAAAATAATAATATGACCGGTGGTGAAACAATTGGTCGTGGATTAAAAATGTTCTTTGCCGCAAAGGGGGCCGCGTTTATTAAATTTGGACAATTGTTGTCTTATATGCCGATGCTGGATTCTGATATTCGTAAAGAATTATCAACAATGCGCGATAATGCTAAGGTTCCCAGTCGTATGGAATTAATAAATATGATAAACGATACATTGCCCAAAACAGAACGTGATAAAATTTCATACGTTGGTAAAGTCTTGGGTGCAGGGTCTTTCTTTGTTTCTGTGCAAGTTACTTATGAGGGCAAAGACGCAGTAATCGCACTGAAAAGACCTTATACAAATGAACTGACAGAATCTGGTATGAATTTGATTGGTAAAACAATTGATGATTTAATAAAAGCTGATTCAAAATATAAACCATTAAAGAATATCGCAAAACAAGCAAAATTGTCTGCTATGTCAGAGATAGATATCAAAACTGATTATCAAAAATATCGAGACGCAATCAAAATATACGAAGGTTTTACTGTTCAAACACCAAACGCTGTGTACAGACCGGATGTTGCACAATGGTATGCATATGGGGAATCTGAAAATGGCGCACATGCATATAAAATTATGGAAATGGCCAGTGGAGAATCTCTGATATCAAACACAATGTCTGAACAAGAAAAACATGATGCGGCCGTCGCATATGTTACGCTGGAATTATCTATATTGTTGTCAGGACAAAAATGGGATACAGATAGACACCAAGGACAACAGAATTTTTATAATTCTTCATTTAGAAACTTTATGGTCGGTATCTTTGATACAGGCGCACAAATGGATAAAAAACCAAAGACGTTCGATAAAATTATGCTGGGAGCGTTGTTGTATTCTTTGGTAAATACAGTGCATTCGGGAAAATCTGTATCAGATGTTTTAATAGACAGTGTTAAAAAATTAGATAATTTCGCAGATGTTCTAAAACAAGATACTGTTTATATCGACGGTGTTCAACGTGGATTAACAGCGCTGTCAGATATTATGGAATATCAAAAAGAAATAAAAGATGCTAGCGGTAAAGTTATACAAGAAAGTAGGTCACTGACAACAAATGATTTCGTTAAAATTATCGGTGCAATATATAAATCAGGACTGGTCGATAAAACAGTAAAACGTTCTGTTGTAGCATCAGCTGTTTTGGATAATATTATGCCAAACAAAGGGTTGCTAAAGTTACTGAAAATGCTGGATGATAAATCTACAGATGATGAAATTGTGGTCAGTTATCAAGAACAAGATAGACGCCGAAAAAAATCTGTCTTTATGGGATTGTCAGAACAAGAAATATCAGAAAAATTAAAACAAAAACAAGCAGATGAACATCTGGGAATTAAACGCGGACTGACAGAAAGAAAAGAACAAGTCATAGATGTGAATAAACTGGCAATGGGTTTTTAACCAAAATAAAAGTAAATCGCAATTGGCGCAACAACTGCGGTTATTAAGCCAGATAATACAATCGCCAAAGAACTGAAAGAACCTTCGATTTTTCCCATTTCCATGGCTTTGACAGTACCCGCTGCGTGTGATGCATTTCCAATCGCCAGACCGCATGATATCGGGTTCTTTAGTTTCATCCATTGACATAATTTATCACTGACAGATGCACCCAAGATGCCTGTGATAATAACCGCAGAAACAGTCAAAGATACCATCCCGCCCAGTTTTTCTGTTATACCTATTGCTAATGCAGTTGTAACAGATATAGATACCAAAGAACGCGCAATAATATCAGACAGCCCCAGCAATATTACCAATACACATACAGATATTACGGATGCCAGAACACCAATAAATACCGCAAATAAAATTGTTAAAATATGCTTTTTTAATAACGGTAATTGGCGATACATCGGAACAGCAAAACATACAGTCACAGGAACTAGAAAATATGTTAAATATTTTGCAGTATTATTGTATGTCTGATATGGGATATCGCATGATAATAATATCACAATCACCATCACAGTCGCCAAGAACAAAGGTGTTGTAAACGGATTTGGCCACTTTTTGTTTATAAACGTCGCCAGTATAAACGTGACGATTGTAAGCGCTGCGCCAAAGTATGTTGAACCTGTGATTAAATTAATCATTTTTTATTCCGTTTATTCTTGTTTAAAAAGTAATCTGCAGTCTTGCCGGTAATAATCATCGTGACAAAATATGCGACAATTAATAAAATCACCAAGAAATACCATATGTCTGAAATATCTGACCATATGTCAATAACTGCAACCGCAGGCGCAATAAAGAATAATGCCATAACACTGTGAAACCAATCCGCAACATCTGATACCCAGTTTAGCTTTATAACCCCCATCCATAGCGCAATAAACAGTAATAATAACCCGTAAATGCTGCCGGCAATAGGTAATGGAATAAAGTATTCACACACTTCACCCAGAAATACGAAAATTAAAATAATCATAAATTGTAATAGGTATTTCATATAAACTCTCTCTGTGACAAGAATTATAAATAAAAGCCTAAGTTTTTAAAAGATGTTTTTAATGGTTATAATTAATTTGTTTATAAATTTATGACTTGTTTTTGTCCATATACCGTTTGACAATATCTTCATCAAAAAACTGTAAACGCCCACTGGGTAACATTAACATTCGTTCAACCCCAAGATGTCTAAGAAATTCTAAATCATGACTAACAATTAACAGTGTTCCGCCATAGTCATGTAAACTGTTTGCAATGACTTGCTTTGTCGCGATATCTAAATGATTTGTCGGTTCGTCTAATAATAAAGTATTTGCACCGCTTAAGCATAATTTACACAATTCAAGACGACTGCGTTCCCCAGGAGATAATGTCTGTACAGTTTGTTTTAGTTTGTCATCTATAAAATTAAAATGACTTAAGACAGAGCGTAATTTCGCCGCAGGTAAATTTGAAACTTTTGATACATTATCAAAAACACTGGTTTTAAAATCCAAGGTTTCATGTTCTTGGGCATAATAACCAATATCTGTTTTTTTGCCGATATAAATTTTCCCTGTGTCAGGTTTTAAAATTCCGTTTATCAATTTTAATAATGTTGATTTTCCAGCACCATTTTCACCAACAATAATGAATTTTTCACCATGATTCAGTGAAAAAGATAATCGCTTAATAACAGGTTTTTTTGCGTCATATGCAAAGTTTAAATTTTCAACATTGATTGGTATAACATCTTCTGGTCGGTTCGGCCTTAGGTCTAAATCAATCGATTTTTTCTCTTGTGCGATTGTAACTAAATTTCGTTTCTTTTTTTCTAACAGTTTTTCACGACTTTGTGCCTGACGTTTAATTTTTCCAGATTTTCCACGTTGAGCATCGATGAATTTTTGTATTCTGTTGATTTCTTCCATTTGTTTTTGGAATTGTCTTTCTAAACTGGCGTTTGTTTCTGCAAGAGTTTTTATAAATTTACTATATCCAAAATTGTATAAAGTACCTGTATGAGACATTGTATCCATATATAAAACTTTGTCAGCGACTTTGTTTAAAAATTCCTCGTCGTGCGAAATAAATATTACAGTTGCATTTGTTTTTATTAAATAGTTCATCATCCAATCACGACTGGCTGCGTCCAGATGATTTGTCGGTTCGTCCAAGAATAAAATGTTTGGACGTGAATATAATGTTCTAATAAAAGATATTTTTGATTTTTGACCGCCTGATAATTTCCCCAGTTTTTTATTAAGGTTTTCTGGTGGAATTCCCATCTGGATAATCATATTATCTAATTCAGATTCTGCAGAATATCCGTCCCAACTATCAAATTCGTTTTGATATTGCCCCAAAAGATTTAAAGTTTCAGCAGATGTGTCACCATTTGATATCTGTTGGTATATTTCAGCAATCTTGCTTTCTATTTGCGGCAAAGGACGCCCAGAACGCAGAAAATCATGAACGTTCATATCTTCGGGCAAATTTAATTCATCTACGGTTTGTGGCATCCATCCAATTCGTGGGTTTTTACCCATAAAAAATTCGCCAGAATCATAAGATATTTGATCCAGTAAAATTCTAACCAAAGTGGATTTTCCAGCACCGTTCAAACCGACAATTGCCACTTTGTCAGCGTCTGCGACAGAAAAACTCAGATTTTTAATAATCTGATTTCCATCAAAAGATTTTTCAAGATTTTTAACGATTAACATAGTGTTTTGATGTTATCAAAGGGTTATATTCGTGTCAAATAGTTGTATAAATTCTGGTTGCGGGTTACAAATCATCAGACCACAACACATGTTTAATAAAAAACACCCCAAAAAGGGGCGTTTTTATTAAATCTGGTTGCGGGGAATGGATTTGAACCACTGACCTTCAGGTTATGAGCCTGACGAGCTACCGGACTGCTCTACCCCGCGATGACGTGTGCAGATTATATTATATTTTTGTCAATAGTCAATAAAAAAATTATTTTAGGACTTTTTTGATTTTTATCCCAAGGTCTGCCTTGAATTATCTTTTTTTTATTGCTAAAATTTCACAGAATTTTACAAGGATTTGTTGCTGTGAATAATAAAAAGTTTAGAAAATTATGGAAAAAATTTTGGGAACCTATCTTGGGACTGGGCGTAGTTCAATGGATTGTCGCAGTCTTGATGTCTATCCCAATTTGGTTTGTGTATTTTACTTCGATAAAAAAAGTTACAAATATTGAAACTTTTTATAAATATCGTAAAAAGCCTGCTATATTCGTTGTTTGGCATGGACGTAGTATGATGTTTAGTCCCTTGGTTTGTTTGGGGGGAATGCATGCCTATGCAATCGCCAGCCAACACAAAGATGGACGTATGATGGCAAAAATACAACATTTGTTCGGATTGCGCGCAATTTATGGGTCTTCTCATAAAGGTGGGGTTTCTGTGTTGCGCGAAGGATTACGTGTATTGGCCAAAGGTGATCATGCAATTTGTATGTCCCCAGATGGGCCAGGTGGGCCTTCGTTGCGATTGAAAGATGGGGCAATGTATTTTGCAAAAATGTCCGGGGCACCAATTATTCCTGTGTGTTATTCTTGTTCAAAACCATGGTTCCAAGATAGATGGGATAGATATTTAGTCGCGTTGCCTTTCTCTAGGTTGTCTTGTAATATTGGTAATCCATTCTTTGTGCCAAGAAACGCGTCACCAAAAGAATTTGAAAAAATTCGCAAAAATATAGAAGATTTTATGGTTCAACAAATGCGTGAATTAGATGCTGAATTTAACCTAAGGGAAATCGAACAGGATTTGACCTCACACGATTTCAAAAAAGCAAAGCGTGAACGTAAACAAAAAAACAAAAAATAAAGGTGTTTTATGAAAACTCCACGTTGGTTTTTACATAGAAATTTTATCTCTATTTTATTAGTGCCGTTTTCTTGGGTGTATTATTTTGTTAGCTGTATTGTTTTTAATGTCAGAAAACGTAAGCAAATCTCATCAAACAGACCAATTATTTGTGTCGGAAATATCTTGGCTGGTGGGGTCGGAAAAACGCCAATTGTACGTGAAATAGCGACTTTTTTTGATGCGCCTGTGGTAATGCGCGGATATAAAAAATCTGTTCAAACAGGAAATGTTGGTGACGAAGCGACTATGCTGGCAAATGCAGGCTTGGGTGTTCATGTGGGTGACAGAAAAAGTAATGTTATCTTGTTGAATAAGCAAAAACAAAATAATCTGCCGATTGTTATGGATGATGGTTTGCAGAATCCTATAATCAAAAAAGATGTCTCGATTATGGTTTTTGATGAAGGTTTGGGGTTTGGTAATGGTTTTATGTTACCAGCAGGCCCATTGCGTCAACCACAAAGTGCTATAAAAAACGCGGATGTTATTGTTGTGATAAAAAGTAAATATGTAAATAAAAATTTTATTTTACCGTATGGAATACCTGTGTTTTATGCCGAAAATAAAACAATATCGCCGTATGATGAAAATGAAAAACTGGTCGCGTTCGCAGGTATTGGATACCCAGAAAAATTCTTTGGCGCGTTGCATAATGTTGTCGTAAAAAAGGCTTTCCCAGACCATTGGCAATATACTAACCAAGATATCGAAAACTTGATATTGTTGGCAGAAAAACATAATGCAAAACTGGTTACAACAGAAAAAGACTGGGTCAGATTGCCAGAAAAATATAAAAATAATATCAAATATGCAAAATTAGTAACTGTTATTGAAACAACTTTCTATAATTGGTTAAAGGAGAAAATTGAATGCCAACAATTAATAAAAAAGTAAAAATATCTGGCGTCGGAATTCATTCTGGTTTGCCGGTAAATCTGGTTGTAAAACCATCTAAAAAGTATGGCATTTTTATGCGCAGGGTTGATGTTTCAGGGTCAGATTTAATTCCTGCAACATATGATAATGTTGGTGAAACAAAAATGCGTAATACAACAATTGGTAATATGTCTGGCGCACATATTCAAACAGTTGAACACTTGATGGCGGCGATGTTTATGATGGGTATAGACAGTGCGATTGTCGAAATAGACGGGGCAGAAACACCAATTCTGGACGGCAGCGCAGATAAATTTATCAAAGAATTTGAAAAAGTTGGTGTGACAAAAGGTGAATTGCGAAAAATCAAAGTTAAAAAAGAAATAGTTGTTCATGCAAATGAAGTCTTGAAACAGTTACCTTTGACTGTGCGGTTTAAAATTTTCTTGTTCAATAAAATCGCAGGTCGAAAAACAGACGGTTTTGTTAAACTGATACCGAATGATGCTGAAAAATTAAATATCAAAGCGACTTTGGTGTACAGCGAAAAAATAATTGGCAAACAGTCGTTTGAATACTGTTTCGATGGAACAAAAAAATCTGTTCAAAACTTTGTTAAAAATATCGCACGTGCGCGTACTTTTGGTAAGTATTCAGAATGGGAATATCTTAAAAAACGCGGTATGGGACGTGGTGCAAATGAAGGTAATGTTATTGCACTGAATGATGCTGGGGATGGAACACTGAATAAATTAATATGGCCAGATGAATTTGTTCGTCATAAAATAATTGACGCAATTGGTGATATGTTTACCAGTGGTGGTTTTATTTGCGGTGATTTAGAATCTTATAAAGGCAGTCATGCATTGAATAATCTGGTGTTGCGAAAATTGTTTAGTAATCCAGAAAACTATGAAATAATATAAATATAAGGAAAGGAAAAATGAAAAAAATTGCGTTGTTATGCGGTGTATTGTTGTCTGTCGCTGCGTGTGGCGGATTGGTAAAAAATAAAAACGGTAGTGAGTTTTTAACACGTTTGGACAAAGAGCCAATTAGCTGTACTTTCTTGTATAAAATTCAATCAGATGTGTCTGTTTATAGTATCGAAGATGCACGCAGATTTTTAGAAAATGCAATTGTTGAAAAAACAGTGTCTGGGAATGCCTATTGGATTACCAGTCAGACAACAAAACAAAATGATTGGGTTATTTTTGGCCCAGAACGTTCTTTTGTTTTAAATGCAAATGTTTATAATTGTCCACATTTAGCACCGTTGCCTAAGATAGAAAAATAAGAGAATAAAAATGAATTTTGAACAAGTTTTAGATATAGTCAATAATGCGTATGAAATAAAAAAAGGTGTTGAAAAATATGAAATTTATTCGAGAAAAGGATTTTTGATATTTTGGTTGAATAAAACAACACCGACAAGCAGGTTTAATGGAAATAGTCTGAAATATAAATTAACCAAAGATGAAGAAGAAACGATAATGTTATCTGTGGATTTGCAACTACAAAAATTAAATAATCAAAAAGTTATTGTACCTGGAATTATACAGAACAAAAGATAAAAAAAACCGGCATTTGCCGGTTTTTTATACCATAAACGGTAAATTCTCTAATGTTCCTTCGGCAACACGAACGTTGACGTCAATCATCATAAATATCGAATCTGGCGTACATGGAATTTGTTCCGAAAATATTTCTGTGCCCAGCAAGTGACTGGTGTTAACAGATAATTTTGTTATCAAATGGTCGTCGTCCAACAATGTATAGATTGGACCAATATCACGTGGTGTATTCGCACCAATTTCGTGTTCGTTTTGTGGGCAACGCAGACCGTCCATAATTGTCTTTACGCGATTATCAATATCGCTGCGTGGAACACCGACAATTTCAGGATGTAACATTTGAATGTCTAGTTCTGCAATTAACTTTAAGTTCGGTGTTATAATCGGATTCCAATCAATGCCGCCAATATGACGTGTTGTTACAGGACTTTTTGTAGGGTTTGGAACCATGTATTGTGTTAAATTATTCCAAGGACTATGTTCAATTAATTTCTTTAATTGCGGATGAAATTGCATACGTATGTCTGCAATGTGCTGGGCCCGTTTTTTTGGATTGATAAAAATGTCACCAAAATATAGTAATTTAAACTTCATTTGTTGTTGCCTTTGTTTATATTATTTGTTCGGTTTTTATACCCTTTTCACTTGATAATTATACCAGAAATTGCTATGTTTTACATAGAAAAAAGAAAGGAATATTAAATGTCTGTAAATAATGAATATACTGGTGACTCGATTAAGGTTCTAAAAGGGCTAGAGGCGGTTAAAAAACGCCCTGGAATGTATATCGGTGACGTTGGTGAAGGTGGTGCAGGTTTGCATCATATGATATACGAAGTTGTTAATAATTCTATTGACGAAGCAATGGCCGGTTATGCGGATACAGTATATGTTTCTTTGAACGCAGATGGCAGTGCGACAATCCGTGATAATGGTCGTGGTATGCCGTTTGATATTAATCATGAAACAGGTCGTAGTGCGCTGGAACTGATTATGTGTGAATTGCACGCAGGTGGTAAATTTGATAACGAAAGTAACGGTGCGTACAAGGTTTCTGGCGGTTTGCATGGTGTGGGTGTTTCTGTGGTAAACGCCTTGTCAAAGTGGCTAGAGGTGCGTGTGTGGCGTGGCGATAAAGAAGCTTTTATGTCTTTTGCAGATGGTGTGCCAACATGTGATTTGAAAATTACTGAAAACAAGTCTGGAATTGAACATGGAACCGAAGTTACTTTCTTGCCATCAGCAGAGACTTTTACAGGTACGGAATTTAGTTTTGATACAATGGAAACTTGGTTGCGTGAACAGTCTTATCTAAACGCAAATGTTAAAATTATTCTGGAAGATTTGCGTGGCGCAGAGAAAAAAGAACGCGAATTCCACAGTGTTGACGGGTTGAAAGGGTTTGCAACTTATTTGGATAAATCTAAGGAGTTGTTGAACAAAGAACCTATCCAGATGATAAAACAACAAGAAGATACTTATATCGAAATTGTTTTGCAATGGACAACTGCGTATACAGAAACATCTTTGTGTTTCACAAATAATATTCCAAATCGTGATGGTGGAACTCATTTGGCCGGATTTCGCGCAGGTCTGACACGTGCAATCAATAAATATATTTCAGAAAAAGGTACCAAGAAAGATATTAACTTGTCCGGTGAAGATTTCCGCGAAGGTTTGACAAGTATTGTTAGCGTGAAAATCCCAGATCCAAAATTTGGTTCACAGACAAAAGATAAACTGGTGTCTTCCGAAGTTCGCCCAATTGTTGAAAGCACAGTGTCTGAAATGTTGTACGAATTCTTGGATGAAAACCCAGCAATCGCAAAAACTATTGTTGATAAAATTATCGAAGCAGCCACCGCACGTGAAGCTGCACGTAAGGCACGTGAATTGTCTCGTAAAAAGACAGGGCCAGAATTGGGCGGACTGCCTGGAAAGTTGGCGGGCTGCAGTGAACGTGATCCTGCAAAATGCGAACTGTTTATCGTTGAGGGGGATTCTGCGGGTGGTACAGCAAAACAGGGTCGTGATAGAAAAACTCAGGCAATATTGCCTTTGCGTGGTAAAATCTTGAATGTTGAACGTGTCCGTTTTGATAAAATGTTGGGGTCAGATACAATTGGTGCGCTGATTACAACAATGGGCGCAGGTATTGGTAAAGATGATTTCGATATCGAAAAAATGAGATATCACAAGGTTATTATTATGACCGACGCGGACGTTGACGGTCAACATATTCAGACTTTGTTGATGACGTTCTTTTATCGTCATATGCCACAGGCAATTGAACGCGGTTATATCTATGTTGCAAAACCGCCTTTGTATGGTGTGTCACGTGGTAAACAACAGATTTATCTGCAAAATGAACGTGAAATGGATGACTATCTGATGGAACAGTTGGCAACAGACGGTATGGTTGAAACCAGTGATGGTGTCCAAGTGTCTGGGGCGGATTTAAAACGCTTGTTGACATTGGTGTTGAATATGCGTAACTGTTTACAACCGTTGAACCATATCGTGCCATTGCGATTTGTCGAAGCGTTGGCGTTAAATGGTGTGTTCGATAATGAAAGTCCAGAAAACTTTGTCGCAACACAAAATATGTTAGATGCACAAGAATTGGAATTTGAACGTGGTTGGAAAATTACTTCAGATGAATATGGTATTACAATAACCAGAACTTTGCGCAGTGTTACAGAAAGTTATTTCTTGCCACGCGAAAAAATAAATGGCCCAGAAATTCGTGGCTGGCACAGATTGGATGGCAAATCTGAACTGATGGAAATGTTTAGTAAACCAACAGTGTTGCGCGTAAAATCAAAATCACAGAAAATCTGGGGCGCGTTAACATTGTTGAATACTGCATTTGAATACGCAAAAACAGGTCTTAAAATCCAACGTTACAAAGGTTTGGGTGAAATGAACGCAGAACAGTTGTGGGAAACAACGATGGATCCAAATCATCGTTCACTGTTCCAAGTTAAAATTGATGATGCAGCCAAAGCAGACGAAGTTGTGTCAATGCTGATGGGGGATGTGGTTGAACCCAGACGTGACTTTATCGTTGAAAATGCGCTGGATGCAAATTTGGATGTTTAAGTTCGTGGCGCAGAATTTTCTGCGCCATATTTATACAGGAAAAAATATGTCGTCGATTATAAATTTTGGTATGTCAAAAAAAGAAAAACTAATCCATGAATTGCAAAATCTGGAACAAGAATTGTTGGACTATGGTGATGCAGTTACGGAATCTCAGGTTTGGCATAAAAAAGCCAGAATTGAACAACTGAAACAGAAAATCGCAGAAATTGATGCCAAGAAAAACAAGTTTAATGCTGGCGCGGATAAATTAAAATCAATGATGAATAAAAATAATTCAAATGATATAAATGCCCCTTATTTCGGGGAACGTGAATAATAATGTTTACATCAAAGTGGTTCTTTTTATTAGATGAACAGTTGCGGGCAGCAGGCTTGGACAGTGATGCACAAAGTTTCGATGAAATTTTACAAAATTTAAAACAACGAAAAATTTATAATCCTGAAGAATTTGCATCTCATTGTGTGTATGTTATTTTGGCTGGTGGTTTTTCTCAGAAAACTGCAAAAAAAATACACGAAAAAATAATAACTGTTTTACAAACAAAAGGTGCAGACTTTGATACTTTGATAAGTATATTTAATAATAAAAATAAAATAAGCGCGATTTGTAAAATTTGGGATAACAGAAATAATTTTTGTGATGGGTATTATCGTTGTCTGTCTTTGGATGAGAAATTAAATTATCTGCAACGGTTGCCACATATCGGAAAAATAACAGCAAATCATTTAGCGCGAAATCTGGGCGAAGATGTTGTCAAATATGATATATGGATTCAACGCTTGGGCTGTGTGTTTGCAAAACGTTCGGATTTAGCAGATAAAATAAATAACGCTGTTTTGTGTACCGAAATAAAAGATGTGTGTGATAATATGTTTGAACATATGGCCACAGTAACCGGATTACCACGTG
This sequence comes from Alphaproteobacteria bacterium, assembly GCA_033345235.1. Classification (GTDB taxonomy): domain Bacteria; phylum Pseudomonadota; class Alphaproteobacteria; order Rs-D84; family Rs-D84; genus Enterousia. Next base: position 70,491 of record JAWPOC010000016.1, read on the forward strand.
GGTATATCGATGTCGTATTGTGGAAAAGTTGCCAACAAGGACTAATAAAATTATGAATGTGAAAATAGAACAATCTTGGAAAGATGCGTTAAGTGCAGAATTTGATAAAGAATATTTTATCAAATTAACAGATTTTGTGCGTTCAGAATATTTGTCTGGCAAGACTATATTTCCGGCGGCTAAAAATATATTTAATGCGTTTAATTTGTGCCCGTTGAATCAAGTCAAAGTTGTAATTATTGGCCAAGATCCATATCATGAACCAAATCAAGCGCATGGTCTTTGTTTTTCTGTGTTACCACCAACGCCATTGCCACCATCGCTGCAAAATATATATAAAGAAATAGAATCTGATATTGGGCGAAAATCTGTTACAAATGGTGATTTAACACATTGGGCAAATCAAGGCGTGTTGTTGTTGAATTCTACGTTAACAGTACGTGCGCATGCGGCTGCATCGCACAGTGGACGGGGTTGGGAAGAATTTACAGATGCAGTAATACGTATTGTTAGCGGTCGTGAAAATATTGTTTATATGTTGTGGGGATCTTTTGCGCAAAAGAAAGCGGCGTTAGTTGATGAAAATAAAAATCTGGTGTTGAAAAGCGCACATCCATCACCATTGTCCGCATATCGTGGGTTCTTTGGAAATAAACATTTTAGTCGTGCAAATGAATACTTAGAAAAATGCGGAAAATTGCCAATCGATTGGTAGGTTGTTAAAAATTAAAACTTAGACCCAAACCATAAAACGCATAAGAATTATTTTCTGGGGCGGTGTTTCCGTTTGATATATGTTGCATAAATGCTTCGACTGCGGTGCATTCTGATATTCTGTAACCGGCGCCGACCTTGAATCCGAATAATAGTTTTGAACCAATACGTTCGTTTTGTTGTGCCTGCATACCGACCCCCAGTCCCATAAAAGTATACCAATTACAAATATCTGTTAAAATAACGTCTTCGGATAACATCGCAATTGGAATAGTATATTTGTCCCAATGCCAGCCATATTTTTTACCAAATCCCAATGTTTGAATTACATTCAAGGACTTACGCGCAGGCAGTCTGAAAAATGTTGTTGGTTGAGAATATTGAATCTGCATCATTGTAAAAGGCACCCATTTTGTTGGCGGAGATAACAGAAACCCATGATCTGTGCCATAACCAAGATTTATTGTTATTTGGTTGTTGTACCCATTAAAAAAAGGGTTTTCTGATGCATAAGCCACAGAAATAATTGTTGATAATAATATTGCAGATAAAATTTTGTTCATATTTAGTATGATATCATATTGTATACATAGCTTCAATATAATTTATTAAGAATTAAAATGGTTATATTTATGAATAAAATCATAAACAATGCTTTTACTTGATTTTTGATTTTTTGCTGTTATAATTCGTGTCGCTTGGCAGCGTAGCTCAGTGGTAGAGCAGAGGAATCATAATCCTTTGGTCGGGGGTCCGAATCCCTCCGCTGCTACCAGAATAAACAAACGACCCGATGGGTCGTTTTTTTATTCTGTGCGTCGGGGTGGTGATGGACACCCAGATGGGGGTCCGACCCGCAGGCAAAAGGCAGACGGGAGTATGCCGGTCCCCCGAAATTTTAACGAAGGGGGATTTGCCCAGGGGAATGAAGCGCAGCGGAATCAATCCCTCCGCTGTTACCAGAATTTCCCGGTTTTCCGGCCTTTTTTATTTCGTGTTATTTGCCCGAATTTATGCGATTTTGCGACTTTACGCAGATTGTTTTACATATACTGGACATAATTCCGGACATAGAAAATTGGTGTGCTGTGGAAAGGTGTGGTTTTTCCTGCGCTGGCAACCCCGTCTACTGCTACAAACATAGCATCACTTTTCTACACTCAATAACTTTGTTTTGGATTCGTACCAATCTGTCAGACCTTTTATCAAGAAATCTGGACGTATATCTAGTGATGACAAATCGGCAATATTATGAAATTTAAATTCTAATTTTTCTTCCTTGGATGCGATTGTATCAGGTGTTTCGGCATTAACCGCGAATAAAATTGTGTACTCTTGATGACGTGATGATTCAATATCGCCATAAATGTTTTCAAAAAAACCTATTGGTTCACCGATTGAATAAGTAGAACCAATAGTTTCTTCTTCTAATTCGCGCACCAATGCATTAGTTGCGGTTTCGCCAAATTCAACATGACCGCCAGGTAAAAAATACCAATTTTTACCCTTTACATTAGCCAATAATACTTTGTCGCCATTGATAATTACCGCACGAGATAAAATTTCAAATTCTTTATTCATTATATTCTTCCGGCTTTTCATTGTACAAGGAATTGTATCTTGCAAAAGTTAAATTGTCAATTGAACATCAAATTGACTTTTGCTTTTCTTGACTTAAGGACACAAACACAATATAAAACTTTACATATAGAAAAATGATGTGCTGGTGAAAGTGGCGGATTTCTGCGTCGTTCGTGTGGGAATATACAATCGGCTGCGCTGCTACCAAGACAAACAGCCCCCCGACTTATTAAGTCAGGGATAAATAACGATACAAAACCACAGGAATGACATCGGATGACGATGCCATTAGCAATTTTGCACCGACTATAGTAGGCTTGTGACAGCCCCGAACCCATATCCCTATGGATTCATTTCATAGTCTATCATTAAAATGAAAGGTTTAAAAGTTTTTTTGGGTGTTCAGATTTAATATAATCGGATTTTTGTATTGTTGACTTTTTTTTGCGTATTCATAATAATATACCTGTTATATTTTATATAAGGAAAGGTTATGAAAAAGTTATTTGCTTTATTTTTATGTGGTTTGCCAGTCAATTTGATGGCAAATCCTGCGTGTCCAGTATGTACAATCGCAATCGGGGCAGGGCTGGATATCGCCAGACGTTTGGGCGTTCCAGATAGTGTTGTTGGACTGTGGGCCGGTGCAATGCTGGCTTTGTTAGGGTACTGGACATTGAAATTTATGGATAAAAAAAGATGGAATTTCTTTGGACGTGATGTGGTTGTTATGCTGGCCTCAATCGCGATGATTGGATTCGTTTATCTGGGGGTTACACAATATAATCCTGTACAAATTTGCGGCGTTTTCGTGATGGATCCTGTGTTGTTCGGTACAATTTGCGGCGCGATTATCTTTATTTTAACATCAAAACTGTATCAATGGATGAAAGAAAAAAATGGTGGACATGCACACTTTCCGTTTGAAAAAGTTGTCTTGCCAGTTGTCGCGTTGGCTGTTGCCAGTTGGATTATGATGTTGTGTTTTTAAATTAAAAGGAATATAGATGAAAAAAATAGAAAGTGTTCAAGAATTTGTAGAAAAATTAGATGCTGCGAAAAAGGTTAATCCAAAGGATTTATCCAGTGACCAAGATTTAACAATCGCAATAATGAACTTGATTTCTATTGAAGAACATTTAATGTTTTCTGGTGCAAAAACAGGTAAACACGAATTTTATGACTTGATAAACCAAGTTCGTGATATGCGTAAAAATGCGATGCTGAAAATAATCCCTGCATACGAAGGCGAAGTTTGGTGCATTTCAAAACATCTGTTGGCTGCATCTATGCGCGTTTTCGAAGTCGGTACAAAAGCACTGGCGTCGGGCGATAAAAAAACAGCATATGATTTATTCGATCAATCTTATGAATTATATTGTATGTTTTGGGGCTTGAATATGGGTGTTTTAACCGCAGAAAAAGCAACCTCAAAAAAAGCAAAAGAAACTAAATCTGCGCAACCTGTCGCCAAAGAAAAATCTGAACCCGCTGCAAAATCTGGAATGTCAAAGTTAAAAAGCTGGGTTAAGAATGCCGTTAACTGTTGCATAGAGTAAAATCAATTATAATAAATTATCTAAAAGCGATGCCGGCAGCTCATGTACGTTTTGTACACTACACTGCCGGCATCACTTTTATCTAAATTATTCTAATTGATTTTTTTATGGCGGATAATAAATTATCTAAAACCAATACCGGCAGCTCATGTACGTTTTGTACACTACACTGCCGGCATCACTTTTATCTAAATTATTCTAATTGATTTTTTTATATGTGGTGGAAAGATGGGGGTGAGATGGTGCCCTAAGCAAGAATCGGACTTGCGACTCGTCCTTACCAAGGACGTGTTTTACCACTAGACTATTAGGGCAATGACCTGTTGATTATAAGAAACACTTAATAAAATGCAAGAATAAAATATTACGGGCTTTTTTATTGCAAATGTTTTTTTTCTGGTATAAAATCTTTAGCGTTGTTGTTATTTGATATGATGATGTGACTGACAACCACGGAGTATCTATGACACATAAAAAGTTATAAATCAGGGTGGCACCGCGCAAAGATTTTTTATGCGCCCCTGAAGTTTAACAATCTGTGGGTGCCGGTATTCCTTAGATTCTGCGCCCCAAAATAAAAAAAGGGACCAATAAAATGTTATCTTTGAAATCAAAGTACAGAACACATACGTGTGGCGAATTAAATTCCGAAAATGTCGGTGAAACAGTTGTCTTGTCCGGATGGGTACATCGTAAGCGTGATCATGGGGCGCTGTTGTTTGTTGATTTGCGCGATAATTATGGTATTACACAAATCGTTTTTGATGGCGGTGATGAAAACCTAGAAAAAGTTAGACCTGAATCTGTTATAAAAGTAACAGGTAATGTTGTCGCACGTGACGCAGCGGCTGTGAATGACAAAATACCAACAGGACACATTGAAATCCAAGCAACATCTTTTGAAGTTTTAACAAATTCTGATGTTTTGCCTTTCCAAGTATTTGGTGAAGATGAAGTTGGCGAAGAACTGAGATATAAATATCGCTTCTTGGATTTACGTCGTGAAAAATTACACAATACTATTTTAATCAGAAATAAAATGATGAAATGGCTGCGTGACAGAATGTGGGATTTGGGATTCTCGGAATTTCAGACACCAATCTTGACCGCGTCCAGCCCCGAAGGTGCACGTGACTTTATCGTACCAAGTCGTTTACATCATGGAAAATTTTATGCTTTGCCACAGGCGCCACAGATGTTCAAGCAATTGTTGCAAGTGTCTGGATTTGACCGTTATTTCCAAATCGCGCCTTGTTTTCGTGACGAAGATTTGCGCGCAGACAGATTGTTAGAATTTTATCAGTTGGATTTAGAAATGTCTTTTGTGGATTTGCCGGATGTCCAAGCTGTTGGCGAAGCGGTTATGCCGGATTTAGTTCGTGCGTTCGCACCAGATGCAAATGTTTATCCAGATATTCCACATATCACATTTGATGACGCAATGTTAAAGTATGGTTCTGATAAACCAGATTTGCGTAATCCAATTATAATACATGATGTAACAGATGTATTCCGCGGTTCGGATTTCGGTATCTTTGCAAATGCAATTGAAAATGGTGCTGTTGTTCGTGCTGTGCCAGCCCCAAATACAGCAGATAAACCACGTTCTTGGTTCGATAAGTTGGGAGAATATGCAGTCAAAGAATTGGGACTGGGTGGACTGGGATATATTGTTTTTGCAGATGAAGCAAAAGGCCCTGTGGCAAAAAAACTGGATGCGGAACGTATTGAAAAATTGCACCAAATTGCAGGTGATAACGCATCTTTGTTCTTTGTTTGTGACAGTGTTGAACCGGCGTCTAAGGCTGCGGGTAAATTACGTAATAAATTAGGTGCGGATTTAGGTCTGGTTAATCCACGTGACTTTGCGTTCTGTTGGGTTGAATCTTTCCCATTCTTTGAACCAGATGAAGAACGTGCAGGCGCGCCAAAGTTTACTCATAATCCATTCTCGTTCCCGATGGCAACATTGGAAGAACTGTCTACGAAAAATCCGTTTGATATCAAGGCAGCACAATTCGATATGGTGTTAAACGGTTTGGAAATTTGCAGTGGTGGATTACGTAACTATAATCCAGATGTTATGAAAAAATGCTTTGAAATTGCAGGCTATCCAATAGAAGCAGTTGAAAAGAATTTTAGTGGTCTGTACACTGCGTTCCAATATGGCGCGCCACCACACGGTGGATGTGCGTTCGGTATCGACAGACTGGTTTCTGAAATCACAGGATTCGGAGACAGTGTGCGTGAAGTTGTGGCGTTCCCTGCAAATCAACGTGGGCAAGACTTGTTAATGGGCAGCCCGAACGAGGTTACAGAACAACAATTGCGCGATGTTCATATCAATATAAGAAAGAAAAACTAAATAAAATAAATCCCCCAATTTTTGGGGGATTTTTTATGATTTTATACCTGTTGGAAAAAGTGCTCGTTTATATATAATTTTCTATGAATTAATCCAAAGGAATTTATTATGTATAAACGAATTGATGTGTTGACAGAATATTTACAACTTAGTCAATACCAATCAAGTAAATTGAAAACAGACTATGATAAATACAATATATCACGACTGGAAAAACGTGGCGGAGTTTTATATGCACCATATGTTATACATGGCTTTTGGAGTAAATTATTTAGCATCTTTTTGGGCAGAAGAGCCGATTTAATCGGGAAAACAAAAATTGTTTTACGGGCGCAACGTAATATAAAATTTTGCGCAAATGGTTACCACTGTGTCAGAATAGGGTTATATACTTATTATGCAGATGCAGATGGAAATGCTGTGTCGCGAAACGAATTTATACGGAATACAAAACATTAAAACTTGTCGTGTGTTTTAATGAATGCGCGCATATAGCCAATGTCCATATTTTGCATAATGTCAGATAAAGAATAATTTCGAACGCCATTTGGCATAATGCTTAACGCGATTGTCACAGGTGTTGGCGCAGTTCCGCGCATGGTTAAGTCAAATTCAGCAGTCATTGTTCCGTCTGTCAGCGCCAAACCCCCAATCGCATCTGTGTGGCGCATTGATAAAGTTAAAGGTTTTGTTGTAATAAAATTGCCATTGGTATATTCGCCAACAACGTGCATCTTTTTTATTTTTGTTTCGCCACCACCCAAAGTGCGCGCCAGTGCATATTCCGCAGTCAGTATAGATAAATCTTCGGCAGATGCATAGAAATCATCAAATGACATACCAATCAGATAACCGCTGTTAAAGGTTATGTCTAAATCACCACTTAGGTTATAATATATATCATGGGCAATTTGGCCATGGGTGTGCAAGTGCGCTTCGGCTGTTATCATTGTATCGCGAATGTTTAAAGGCATATTTGACGATAATAATGTCCCGTTTATCAAGAACTTGTTTAATTGTGCAAATATTTCATATGTGTTTTTATCTTTATCAATTGTTGCCAGTAAGTTACCGCGATAAGAATCTGTAATCGAAAATGTTTGTGAGTTTTCTTTTAATGAATATGTAAAGTTTTTATATTCATTGCCTTTGTATATCAATACATCAGAATACAAAGATATATTTATCGGCAGATTAAATAATGTCATTATTGGCGCGTTTTTCAAGAATTCCAGTTCAGAAAATCTGTTTACAAAATCTGGATTGATAAATTTATCCAGTGGTAATGTTTTTGTAAATAATGTTATGTTTTTTCCAGATGCAGAACCTGTAAATTCATGGTCTGATATTTTTATATTTAAATTTGATATTTTATCTTTGTTATAATGACCAGATATAACATATGGCGCATCATTTACAAAATCAAGATCGATATTCGGTATCCATGTTTTAAAATTATCGCCAGAAATATAAAAATAATTATCAAGTGTTGCAAATGTCCATCTTTTGCTGTTCGGAACAAATGTTAACATATTGTCTTGCCATATAAAATTACCGGATTCAGATAACATATATTCAGGTAAAAATGGCAGTTTTATATTTAACCATTTCAAGGTTTTATTGTCTGCATAATCGTATGTCGGAATTATTTTGTTGCCGTTGATTTCCATTTTGCCACCGACGTTTGCGAACTTAAAGTGTATTGTTCCGTTGTCTCCAAACATAGATGTCAGTTTTAATATTTCTGAATCTGATAACATTTTTTTATTTGATTGAACGTATATACTAAAAGTTCTGTCGTTTACAGAAATTGTGCCGGTCATATCTGCGTATGTAAATTTACTGCATGTCCAATTGTCTGGTGTGCCAGAAAATAGGCATGTCGATTTATGTTTGTTAAAAGGCAATGTTAATAACAAATTATTTGCGCCATCTTTTGTTATTGTGCCGCCTGTTATAGATATGTCATCCGCAATAACTTTGTTTATTTGAATCTGATTATTACTGCCAATGGCGTCAATTAATAAATGATGGAATTTATGATTTTGAAAACTGAGATTCCCATAAAAATCAATATTAATTTTTGTTCGATGTAATAAACTGGTTGGGTGTGCCAAGAATGAAAAATCAAATGTAATATCATCTGAAACTAATTGAATAATACGTTCTCCATTAGGTAACATTTCAATGTTGCCAGATATTGTATTTGTTTTCAAATTTGTTATTTTATAACTGTCACCACCATCCCATTCGAAATCAGTCGTTAAATAAACAGTGTGGTCGATTTTTGGTTCTTTTATTCCCAGCCATTCATTGATGTTTTTTGTTTTTACAGACATATTGCCGCGTATGCTGCCGTCTGTGTACATTTGACCTGTGATGTTCAAGTTGTTCGTTTTGTTTTTGATATTAAATGTGCTGCCTATGAACTCTACATCATATTTATGATTCTTGGTGCGAATGGTTCCATGAAATTGCCCGTTAGTAAAATCTGCGCGTACGATATAAAATTTACGCCCCATAAAATTAATCATACTGTTATATATTTCAATGTTGTGGTTGAACATTGCTGGTTCTAACTTGTTAATATTAATGTTCGCATCATATATAACCACAGCGTCATTTAATCGCGCGTTTTTTAAGTCAAAGAAATTATGAAATGGTATCGAAAACATAACAGAACCAATAGTGGCATTTGGTATATCAACATCGTGTGCAACAATTGTTGTGCCACCAATAAGACTGAAATGTATATCGCCTTGTAATTTTAATGGGACGCGTGTTTGCTCAAGTATAGACTGTTCAACAACGTTCTTGAAAGAATTTAATGTTATCATTGGTGGAATGATAATCACCGTCAGCACAATTGTGCAAATAATAGATACAATTGCCCAAAAAAATCTGCGTTTATACTTAGGTTTTAATGCCATTCTCTCTTTCCTTGTATTTTTATTATAATGGATTACAATCAAGGTTGTGAACAAAAAAATGAAACAGGCAGAATTTATTCTTGAAAGTAACTATGAACCAATGGGCGATCAACCGACCGCTATATCTGAATTGGTGTCAGGTTTAAAACAAGGACAGCAAAATCAAGTTTTGCTGGGGGTGACCGGTTCTGGAAAGACTTTTACAATGGCAAATGTCATAAAAGAAATGGGACGGCCTGCGCTGATTATGGCACCAAATAAAATATTGGCGGCTCAGTTATATACAGAAATGAAGTCTTTTTTTCCGCATAATCACGTTGAATATTTTGTTTCTTATTATGATTATTATCAGCCAGAGGCTTATCTGCCGACAACAGATACTTATATCGATAAAGATGCGTCAATAAATGAACAGCTGGATCGTATGCGGCACAGTGCAACACGTGCAATGCTGGAAGAACGTGACGTTGTTGTTGTGTCCAGCGTGTCCGCAATTTATGGTATGGGGTCGCCAGAACAGTACGCAGGTATGCGACTGGTTTTAAATACAGGTAATAATATTTCTATGCGTGATGTAATTCGCGCTTTGGTTGATATTCAATATAAAAGAAATGATACTGCATTTGCACGTGGTGAATTTCGTGTGCGCGGTGATGTGTTGGATGTTTTTCCATCGCACGCAATGGACAGAGCGTGGAAAATTTCTTTTTGGGGTGATGAAATCGAAGAAATTTGGGAATTTGATACTTTGACTGGTGCAAAACTTAAAAAAATAGACAGAATCGCAATATATCCAAATACTCATTATGCAACACCAATGCCCAGTGTTCTGCAGGCTATTACACAAATAAGACAAGATTTAACAGAAAGGTTGGATTTCTTTCACCAAAATATGAAATATATCGAAGAACAGCGTTTGCGTGAAAGGGTGAACTTTGATATTGAAATGATGGAAAGTACAGGTACATGTCGTGGGGTCGAAAATTATTCGCGATATTTATCTGGACGTGCACCAGGACAACCACCACCGACTTTGTTCGAATATTTACCAAAAGACGCAATTCTTTTTATTGATGAAAGTCATGTGACTGTGCCGCAAATCGGTGCTATGAGTCGCGGTGACAGGGCACGTAAAGAAACTTTGTCTCAGTATGGTTTTAGATTGCCCGCGTGTATTGATAACAGGCCTTTGACATTTGATGAATGGGATATGTTGCGACCCCAGACTATATTCGTATCCGCAACACCCGCAGAATGGGAATTAAACCAAGCAAACGGTATCGTATCTGAACAAGTTATCAGACCAACAGGATTATTAGACCCTGTGTGTGAAGTCAGACCAACACAATACCAAGTCGATGATTTGTTGGAACAAGTTAAAAAGGTTAATGGACGGGTCTTGGTTACAACGCTTACTAAAAAAATGGCCGAACAATTAACAGATTATTTTGTGGAAAATGGTGTTCGTGCAAAATATCTACACAGTGATATTGAAACGCTGGAACGTATCGAATTGTTGCGTGATTTAAGATTGGGTAAGTTCGATGTATTGGTTGGGATAAATTTACTGCGTGAAGGACTGGATGTACCAGAATGCGAATTGGTCGCAATTATGGATGCAGATAAAGAAGGATTCTTGCGGTCGGCGCGGTCACTGATTCAAACAATTGGACGTGCCGCGCGTAATGCCAATGGGCGTGTTATACTGTATGCAGATAAAGTCACAGATTCTATGCAACAGGCATTAACAGAAACCGCCAGACGACGCGATAAACAAATGAAATATAATCAAACGCATAATATTATACCGAAAACTGTGACCAAGGCAATTTTTGCCGAAGTAGGTGATGCACAAGAAAAAACTGATGGCACACGACGCTTTATTTATGATAAGTTGGGTGGTGTAATGGATGCAGAATCAATTCGAAAAGAAATTAAAAAACTAACCCAGAAAATGAAGAAGTATGCAGAAGATTTAGAATTTGAAGAAGCTGCGCGTCTGCGCGATGATATTCATAAACTGGAAGATGATTTGTTATTAGTGGAGTAGGGCAAATGCAAGAATTTATTTTAAATAATGTTGATGAAATGCGCGCTTGGGCGTCTGAATTCGCACGCAGTTTAGTCGCGCCAGCTGTTGTCGCATTACATGGTGATTTGGGAATGGGAAAGTCTGAAATCGCGCGGGCAATAATAAAGACTCTTCGTGGGGCGGATACTGTTGTCCCCAGCCCAACGTTTACAATTGTTCAATCGTATGACGGAATCTCTCATTTCGATTTGTATCGTATAGAAGATGTCTCAGAACTGGCGGAAATTGGTTTGCAGCACGCAATTGATAACGATATAACATTAATTGAGTGGCCTGATATCGCGTCAAACGTTTTGCCAGAAAATACAATACATATAAGTATCGTTCAATATGGTAATGGACGTAAAATAACGCTGAACACAAAACAGGAATAAATACGTATAGAATTTATTTGTTTTTTGCATATAATATGGGTATGCGACTTTGCATTGATAAGCGGACTTATACAAGACCCGAACCCACATCCCTAAGGTGCATAGTTTGCAAATTAAAAGACGCCATTTTGGCGTTTTTTAATTTTGTGTGTTTTGATGTGGTAACAGACTTTGAACAGCCAATGGAAAATCGTGCGCGCGTGCTAAATATGAACCGCATACCAACATATCTGCACCTGCATCCCAACAAAGCTGCGCAGTTTTATCGTTTATACCACCATCTACAGATATTGTATATTTTAAATTGTATTTTTTACGCGTGGCATTTAATACAGATATTTTATGCAATGCATCAGGATTAAACGCTTGGCCTGCTGCACCGGGGGTAACAGACATTACCATCACTTCATCAATTTCACGTAATATGCTTTTTAATATCGATATAGATGATTCTGGGTGCAAGGCAATTCCAACGCGCTTGCCAGATGAATGAACAGTGCGTATCGCAGCGCGCAGACCAGATGTGTTCGTTGATAAAATAACTGTGTCTGCACCTGAGTTAATCGCATCTTTGGCCCAAATGTTCGGGCTTTCTGTCATTAAATGTACGTGCAAGTGCGAATTTGTGTGTTGCCGTATAGTTCGTAATTCTTCGATGCTGCCAGATATTCTATCAACATAAAAGCCATCCATAATATCAACGTGTATCATTGATATGTCGCCAGACTTGAATAGCGTATATGTTTCTGGACGTAACATATTAAAGCATAATGTGCTGGGTAATATAGGTATGAATTTTTTACGGGCTTTCTTTTTTTTGCGACGGATTTTTGGAAATATATTTAAAAGCGACGCGATTTTCTTTTGTCTGGAAATAAAAGTTTGACGATGTGCCTGCTCATTCATCCAGATGTAATCAGATAACGCACGTACAGTTGTGTCAATCGGCATAGTTTCTGTTGTAACAGCAAATGCATTTTCAATAAAGTCACGAACTCCCTCGATTTCTGCGCCACCGCCAGTCAGGATTATTTTTGTCGGTCTGTATTTTTTAAAGCTGGATTCACATTGGTCTTTGATTTGACTGATTATATCAACCATAATCGGGACAAGTGTTTCGTTTATATCAGAACGTGAAAAATCATATGCAGTGTCTGCAGGGGTAAATCTGTCCATTTCTTTTGGTATCAAAGATGAAACAGATTTTTTTATTCTTTCGGCATCTTCAAAACTTAAATCAAATTTTGTGCGGATTTCATTTGTTATATCTGTGCCGCCAGAATTTATTTTCGTGTGCATCACAGGACCACGATCTGTCCATATCGATACAGATGTATAGCGTGCACCAAAGTCTATAAACATGGTCGTTTGTTTTTGATGTCTTAGTGATGCATTCAGTATAAAGTGCGGATCATAAAAGGCATCTGCTTGAATGTGTGCGCCGCGCAAATGTTCATGAATTTTATCCAGACCTGTACCAGAATAGCATATCGCACTGAATACAGATATTAACTGATGATCAATAAGACCAGATGGATTTACAATATTGCGAGCATTCGGTGTGTCGTATCGCAGCGGTATTATATGCATCGGAAAATAATTTTCTGGAATATTAATACGAGATATCTGATTGCGTATGTCATTGGTCGTAATTTTATGTTCCCCAGACCAAACGGTATTCTTGGCGTTCATACTGAACTGAGATGGGCCAAAATCCCCAGTGATATATGCACTGTCAAAATGGGCGCCAATTTGTTGTTCCAGTTCATCGATAACTGTTTTTATCGCAAAAACCGTATCATAGCTGTCTGATGTAAAATATGCGGATTTTTCAATGTTTGCGTCTTTGATACGATGCGCAATACCGCGCACGCCACTGGTGCCAATATCCAGACATAAAAAAGATGAAACAAACAAGTTCATATTCTGTATTTATTCGATTAATATACGCGCACTGTCACGCATATCAATTGTCTTTATATCTTTGTTTAAAAGATTGTGTTTGTTATTTAAATCAACCAATGTGTTTACAGCCACAGATGGATTTTGTTCCGGTAACATAATTCTTATTCCGTTGTTCGTATACATATCCCAACGACGGTTTTCAATCCATTCCAAATGATTTAAGTGACCAACTAAATTATGTGCTATTTTAGTTATTTCAGAAATATCAGATGGTAATTTCCCGCTGAATACAACGTTGCCAATGTTACGTGTTTCGGTCGGCTTGTTAACAATCGTGCCATCTGCAGATAATGGATAATAATTTTCCCCATCTGTCCATAATGCCACCGCTTGATATAAAGATACTGTTACAGAAATATTCCCATTTGGCATTCTGCGTACAGCGGATTTCTTTATCCCAGGGACATTACTAATACGGGTGTTTATTTCTTCTAAATCAACCAGATATGAATTTGTGCCAGATGTAATGTTTATCGCAGAAACTAGTCCTGATAAATCTTTGTTTTCTTGGTCGGCCGATATAGATATATTACGAACAAGGGATGATGGTGAATGGCCAAAGCCTGTTGTTATTATGCGCACAGAAAAATAAATCGCCAGGCACATAGCGATAATAAAACTTAGCCAAAACCATATAGAACGTCTCATGAATGCTATTATATCATATTTTCATGCGTTACGCAAAAATTACATTGCACGTAATAAATAGCCGCGTCTGAACATACATTTACGGTATGCGCCAACAGATTTTGATGTCGTATTTCGTGGAACAGACATCAAACTGCGCTGGCCAACGTCGCGATATTCATTAGATTGAAATGTTACCCATAAACCGTCCCAGTCGGGCATCATATCATTTTGGTTCGGTAATAATAATTTCGCAATCCGAGAACGTGGTTGATATGGATTCCTGTTGATGCCCAGACAAGCCTTGTGGTCACGAACAAATTGTTCTGTGGTAACCGCTTCGTTTTCCCAGTTCAGCACAGTCGCGTCATCTATGTTGCCATTGTTGACGGATGCGCACGCGGAAAGTAATAAAAAAAGAGGTAAAATTCTTATTCTCATGTTTTATATTATAATTTAATTGCCTTTTGGTGGCAATAGTTTTTATAATGCAAAAAAGAGAGAAAGGATTTTTTTATGGCGCTTAGTGTCCAAAAATTTATAAAACTGGCAAATTATTATAATCAAACTGTGATGTTGATGTCTGCAATATGTGTGCAAAAAGGTGGAATCGCAATCGAAAATTATGTCGGGCGTTTCTTTGCTGCAGATGTCTTGCAATACGTTGTCGAATACGGCAGACGTTTAATCGCGCAAAATAAAGGAATGACGCCAGAACTTGTTGCATTGTTAGACAAATTTGTTGCACAATACGAACGTGTCAAGGATTTGACAACACCATCACAAAAACCAATACACGAAATGTCGTTGGAAGAATTTGAAAAAGTTATGAATATTTAATAAGATGTCATAACGCGGACAAGGAGATTTAATATGAATTTGTTGAAAAAAAGTCTTTTTACCCTGATGGGTGGAATAATAATGTTGGGGTGTGCACAACAACAAAATCAACAAAATATGCCTTTGTATGATACTGTTACAGTTGTTGATCAATTGGTAATTGATGATAATTCTGTGCCTATCTTTCCGAAAAAAGCGGCACTGACAACTGATACTGCCAGACGTTTTTCAATCGAATTGCCAAAACGATGTGAAGTAAATTGGGATAATCAAACAGTTGTGTCTGTAGTGCCCGAAGAAACTATTGAAATTGTCAGATTGAACAAAGGGGATGCGTTGCCGGAATTGCAAGTCGCTGATTATGATTTTACAGAACTGACTGTTAAACAGGCGTTGGATAAATTGTTAATCGGAACAGATATCGCGGTAATCGAAGATGAACCTGTTTATGAAAAAATCTCTGGAACAATATCTGCAGGTAAATTGTCTGATGCAGTGGATTTAATGACAAAAATGGGGCGTGCATATTATCACTATGATGCGGAAAATGGTGAGTTAAGATTGGCACATTATGGAAAATGGTTGATAAAAATGCCATATAACCAGACTATTATTATGGCGTTATTAGATGCAATGCATGGTGCAGATGTTCGTAACTTGTTGGTAAATTGGCAAGATAAAACAATCGTGTTCGAAGGTAATTATCAAACAGAACGAGAAGTAGCAAAAATTATCGCAGATGTATCTGATAAGAAATATATGCTGGCCTGGGATATAGATGTTTATCGTGTGTATCCACGTACAGATAATCCAATCGTATGGATGAATTTGTTACCCGCGTTCGGAGATAGAAATATAAAAATGTCAATACCTGGGGTTGTTGGACGTGCGCTGGTTGTGGGACCAGAAATAAACACCAAGACATTGCAAGAATTTTTGGCTCAACAAGCAAATGTTGTTCTGATATCCCAAGGAACTTTTGCGATACCAAATGGTTGGCAATCCAGATTTGATATCGGACAATGCAGTAAGGAAGAAAGGTTGGAAACAGATTTAATTATTGGTGCAACTGGTACATATGGGGATTTCGGTGGTATGGATAAAATAGATGCCAAAATAGTCTTGAGAACAAGCAATGGCGAACTGTCTTCGTTTAATATACCAACCAGCATAGGTGATAACTATGTTATTGTCGGTATCCCAACGCATTCATTTGTTACAACGCCTGAAACATTAGTGTCACCATTTGCAGAATTGGTTGTGTTTATGTCGCCTCGTGTGATTTCAATTGTTAAACCAGATGCAGATAATGCAGATGATGATTTGTTAATCGGGGATGCGTTGCGTGATTTCTTGAATGAATAAACAAGGTAAAATAATAATGTTTTCTAAACTGGAAAGAAAAATTGCTTTTAGATATATGGGTGCCAAAAAACGTGGCTTTGGTTCTGTTATATCGTGGGTGTCGCTGATTGGTATTATGCTGGGGGTGGCGACATTAATTGTTGTTATGTCTGTTATGGGCGGTTTTCATGATACTTTGTTGGGGCGTATCGTCGGAATGAACGGACATGTGGTGGTTTATCATCAAGATGGTGCAATTGCTGATTTTGATTTCTTAATCGATAAAATGCGCCAAAATAAAGTGGTCGAAGAATATGCTACTGCGATTGTGCCAATTGCCGAAGGGCAAGTTATGGCAACTGCAAATGGAAATAATACGGGCGCAATGGTACGTGGTATTCGTATGACTGACTTGGTCGAGAAAACAAAAACAGGTACACGTATTTACGGGAAAAGTTTATCGGAAATTACAGATGGTGAATTGGTCGCAGGCGCATCTTTGACGCGGGCGTTGCGTGTGACAATGGGTGATAATATTTCGCTGGTGTCGGCAAATGCTGCAACATCAACGCCATTCGGTTCAATGCCACGAATTATGGCGTATCCAGTGAAAAGTTCGTTCTTTATGGGAATGCATGAATATGATTCTGGATATATTTTTATGCCACTGCAGACGGCACAGAAATATTTAAATATTCCAAATTCTGTTACGCATATTGATTTGTTCTTGAAAAATCCCGAAGATACAGATGCTGTTGTAAAGGCCTTGGTTAATTTGTTGCCTGATGGATTTGTTGTACGTGATTGGCGTGAATTAAATCGCGGTTTTGTTGGGGCGTTACAGGTCGAATCAAATGTTATGTTTTTGATTTTATTACTGATAGTCATTGTTGCTGCGTTTAATATAATTTCCAGTTTGGTTATGTTGGTGAAAGATAAAAATAAAGATATCGCAATTCTGCGGACGTTTGGCGTGTCTCGTAAATCTATGATGAAAATATTTATACTGTCTGGAACCAGTATTGGTGTTATTGGGGCCGCGTTTGGTACATTCTTTGGTGTGCTGGTTGCGATTTATATTGAACCAATCAGACAATTTTTCCAATGGCTGACAGGACGCGATTTATTCCCATCTGAATTATATTATTTGTCTGAATTACCATCAAAGTTGGTAATCAGTGATGTTGCAGGTATTGCTTTGATTGCGATATTGTTGGCATTCTTGGCGACATTGTATCCTGCATGGAAGGCGGCAAATACTGATCCGGTCGAAGTGTTGCGAAATGAATAATAAAAGGTTGTTGTAAAATGGCGAATATTTTAAGTTCTTTGTCAAAGATAAAAAAGTCAGATGTTGTGCTGTCTGTGCGCGATATTAAAAAGACTTTTATCGAAGGTGGACAACCGTTACATATTCTGCGCGGCGGCGGATTTGATTTGCATCGTGGGGAAATAATCGCGATGGTTGGACAATCTGGATCAGGTAAGTCGACATTGTTGCAATGCGTGGGACTGTTGGATAAACCAAGTGGCGGCAGTATTATTATTGATGGTCGTCCTGTGCAAAGAATGGATGAAGATACGCGTACTAAAATTAGACGTAAAAAAATTGGATTCGTGTATCAAAAACATAATCTGTTGTCTGATTTTTCTGCGTTGGAAAATGTTATGCTGCCAATGATGGCAGATGGTGTTGCCGAAGATACTGCGCAAGCGCGCGCAATAAAATTACTAAAAGCTGCAAATGTTGTACATCGCGCATCGCATATGCCTGGGGAAATGTCCGGCGGTGAACAGCAAAGAACTGCGGTTGCGCGCGCGTTGGCAAATAATCCTGATATATTGTTGGCAGATGAACCAACCGGCAGCTTGGATCCACAACATGCAGGGGCGGTCTTTGATTTGTTGTTAAAACTGGTGCGTAATAATAAAATGTCTATGTTGTTTGTTACGCATGATATGGGATTGGCTGAAAAAGCAGATAGAATTATAACCATTAAAAATGGTATAGTTGAATAAAATAAAAAAAAGGAGAGAAATATGGCAAAAAATACACAAGGATGCATCGTTCATACTAAATCACAAAAGTTTTTTGGTGGGTTGGCTTTTGTTATGTTGTTTATTTGTGGTGTTATGGTGGGCGCAGGTGTTAATGATGGTAAAAGACCTGAAAATATGTCCGTTATTCAAATGACTGAATCACAATGCGGTGATATCGCAAGGCAGATGACAAATACGTCGTTTGACGCGGCAAAGTTAGCAGAACTGAATAAAATTTATTCTGAAAATTGTGCGGGACGCTTGCAACTAAAACGTGTGCAGCCAAAACCAACCAAAGTAGAACCACAACAACCTTGTGAAACTATCGAAGAAGTTTTGTCCGAAAATTTATTGCCCGCGGGTAGTTTTGATTATGATAATCCAGAACATAATTTAGAAATATATCGAAAATTAGCTAGCTATGGATGTCCAGAAAATCAGGAAAAATATTATAATGCGATAAGTGCAGAACAGCAAATTATTCGTGCACTAAATCAACAACAAAAAACAACTTGTGAACAGATAGAAGATTCTTTGATGCCAAGATTACCCTATGGTGGGGCAGAGGCAGGTACAAACCAAAGAATAGAACGTGCGAAAATTTATGCAGTCTTAGCAGAACGTGGATGTCCGGAAAATTCTGGGCGTTATGCGGATTTGGCAAAACAAGAACTGGAAATTGCACGCGCATTACAAGATGATGAATTTAGCGAAGGCGATACAATCGAAATCGTTGAAACTTATAAACGTTTGAATATGCAGGCGGCGGCCGAAGAAATATTTGAAACAGCAAAAAAGTTAACAAATCCTGCGATTGATTTTATTTTGGAAGTCGAAAAAATAATAAATGAAAAATAAGGTATATTAATGAAAATATTGGTTGCGTTATTTTTAAGTGTGTTGTCCGTCGGGGCATATGCAAATGATTCAGAAAGTGGCGGGTCTTTGGTTCAAGCAGTCAAAGCACGTTTGACTTGTGAAGATATGTCTGCGCGTTTGAAAGAATTGACTGCATTAGAAGATCCACAAGATTATGACTTAGAAGAAATAGAACAATTGAAAGCGGACTATCGACGTAGCTGTGTAAAGATTTCAAAAAAACGCAGAAGTTCTGTGGCCAAGAATCAGCCTGTTGTCGCCGATGTTACAACAGATGTTGTCGCTGATTCAGCAGAGGTTGCAGAAGAACCTGTGAAAGAAGAAATCACAACTGTTACAGAAACGGAAACAGAAGTTGTTGTTTCAGAAGCAGACTTGGTTGCCCAAGAATTAGAAAATCTGGATGCAGGTTTGTGTAATGACGGCAGTAAACCAAATCAATTTGGTTGCTGTTCAGGTGAAGTTTATAAAGATTTGGGTGATTTTGTGTATGCATGCTGTCCAAAGACAGGTGGCGACTGTTTTCCGCCGATTAGATAAAAATCCCCAAAATGGGGATTTTTTTGTGACGTCAAATAATTACTTGATTTTGATTTCATTTATTATATAATCACAGGGCTTTGTCGATTTGTTGCGGGCATAGTACAAAGGCTAGTATGCAAGCCTTCCAAGCTTGAAATGCGGGTTCGATTCCCGCTGCCCGCACCAGAAATAAAGTGCGCGTAGTTGAACTGGGTAACCTTGCGACGCAAACATCAATTCGTTGCTAATAACGCAACTCATTGTGTTTTTATACGTTCGGTTTCCCGCTGCCCGCACCAAGGATTGGGCGTGCGCCGGAGTTGGAGAGCCGGGGCAGACTGTAAATCTGTTGGCTTAAGCCTGAGTTGGTTCGAATCCAACCACTCCCACCAGAAATAAAAAATACCCCGTATGGGGTATTTTTTATTTTGATAAAGGCAAGTGGTTGGATGCACCAGAGTGGCAACGGCACGATAAGTGCCGTACGAAAATGAAATTTTCGTGGGCGATAGCCATGACACGTATGGTGAATACGCAGATAGACAATTAGAAAAATCTTAAAAAATCGCAGGTACAAGATTTTTTTGATTTTTGTTATTGTATATTAAGGCGACAACCACTCCCACCATTAAAACAACCCACGAAAGTGGGTTTTTTATTTCTGTTGTTGTGGTTATTATGATATAATTCTTTTGTATATTAGCGTGGGGGTGGGGTATGCAAAAAACAACTAAAAAAGTTCAAAACAAACAGAACAATGAAACAAAACAAAATATAATAGAATTTGTTCGTTGGGTGTTGTTAGGGCCGGCTGTGTGTGCAGCGTGGTGGAGTGGTTTGGTTATTAGTCTCTTTCTGGAAAGATGGGGTCTATTCTTAGATCTTCTGGATTCTTATCCAATAGTGTGTTTTTTTATTGTTTTTGTTATTATACCAGTTATAGCAATGTTCTTTGTCGCAAAAGGTATTGCGCCAAAATATAAGAAAATTTCTGGTGTTGTTGCAGTGGTTGTGTGTGTTTTATGGGACTTGTTTTTATTCTTGAATTTAATGATGTATGGTATTGCAGGTTAAAAAAACGCCGCTAAACTGGCGGTGTTTTTTATTTTTTTGTACATAACTTGGCACATTGCTCGTCACATTTTGGGTTTTGTTGTGAAGGTGGAATGTTATCGTTTAATGTGCGTTCGATATAACTTTCTGTAAAAGAAAATTCTTTGGCAGGTATCATAAAACTATCGCTGTTTTCTGTGTTGTGGCATTTGCACAGTTTTATATATGTTGTTTTTCTTTCAACAAATTGTCCGTCTTGCTCAGTCGTGGTGACAGTGTGATCATTCCTGACACAGTAACCTGTCATATTATTATTTGTGTTATCGCATCCGCACAAAGCAATGCACAACATCAGAAAAATATATTTTTTCATATTAAATCCTTTGCTTATTCCAGAATTTCGTATTCGTCGATATAAGTGCGACTGACTGTATCAATTGTAACAGGTTTCCAATCTTTGGATTTTATCGGGGTTGTATCAACGGCCGGTGGAACAGATATCACAGGTATCGTTGCAACAGGAGCAGAATCAAAGTTTTCATCCGCAGCAATTGCATCACTGGTATATTTGCCAATAAAGCGTTCCGGTATGTCGATATAGTCATTAGGATTGACTTCTTCGGTTGACATCGGCATCGCAGACGCAGGTTTTATGTGACGCTGCTCAATATGATATAATGGTGTTTTAAAGTCTTTTGCAGCTGACTTAACTTCGTTTGGAATGCCTGTACCATTTAACTGCATTATGCGCAGGCCGCGTTCATTATCGCCACTGGGTTTCAAGCGAATAAGACCATCAACACCGATATAACCACTGGGGTCCAGTAAGTATGCAGCATTCGTTTTGTCAGAATACATCATGCCAATCGCAAGGTTCGCGGCGTCATAACCAAATGTCGCAAATCTGTTTGGTGCGCGACCTGTGATTTGTGAATATGTATTTGCAAATTCAGAATTCGTAGATGGCAGACCAACAAATTTAGAACCAGACATAGTAAAGTCAGATGTAATATCAGGTGATTCCCACATCGATGTGCCATAAAAACGTGCATCACGTGCGCCAACGTTATAATAGCGCAAGAAAGATGCCAATGCCTTGGAATCGTTGCCATTGCCCAAGAATAATATCGCGTCATATGGAACAGTACCAACAGTGTCCGTCTTTGATAACTTTTCTAGTTGCGCGTTAAGATTTGATTCTTCGATTGGTGTTAACATCTCATTTGTTAATATGTCAGACAAGATTTTGCGCGCTTCGGTATGGGCGGCACTGCGTGCAGAATGCATTGCGGCATCTTTGGCGATATTCTTTATTGAATCCGTATCTTGTTCATCGTAATAGAATATGCCAATCAGTGGTATGTCGTATATAGATGCAGCATTTTTTGCAGTCCCAGCCAACAGACGACCAGATGACGTATCAGGCGCCATAATAATAAAGTTCTTGTTATTATCTATCTTCATTTCTTTGACAATTTCTTCGACGCCATTTGTTGGTACCAAGCCAACTGTCATAACACCATTACCAATCGCAGTTACATCAGATGTAAATGACAATACAGGCAAATCAGATGGTTTATTCTTGCGCACGATTTTGGTGTCTTCGGCAAACACTGGCCCAATAATAATGTCTGGATTTGTAGACAGTACGGTTTTCATTGTTTCTTTTAAATCGCCACTGTTTGAATCATAAAAAGATACAGATAAATTCTGGGGCGCATTTTTTAATACAGCTGTTTCAACAGATGTTCTGATGGCGTCACCAACAGATTCTGCCTGACCAGATAATGGTACCAATACAGCCATAGAATAAGATGTTTCCGCAATGTTGCCATAGCCATCAGATAAATATCCGTATTTTAACTTTGACGGAGTGCCCACAGCATAAGTGTTATACCCATCCAACCAATCCGCGTCAGATTCAAAAGTTTGAGAGCCACAGCCAGATAAAATAATCAGGCTAAATAAATAATAGAAAAATTTGTTTATATACATTGAAAAATCCATTTTATTCTGTATCATTTTACTATAAAAGGAAACAAAATGCAAACAGGGCTTTATATAGTTGGAACACCAATTGGAAATTTATCAGATATGTCGCCACGCGCAATCGATGTTTTGAAAAATGTCGATTTGGTCGCAACCGAAGATACACGCGTCTTTGGCAAGTTGGCCGCGCACTTTGATATAAAAACAAAACGTGTTTCGTGTCATGAACATAATGAGCGGGATGTTATCCCAGATATTATTGAAAAGATAAAGTCTGGATTGGCTGTGGCGGTGGTGTCAGACGCAGGTATGCCCGCAATATCAGATCCTGGATTCAGATTAGTGCGCGCAGCAAGAACAGAAAATCTGCCGGTGTTTGTTGTCCCAGGACCTGTGGCGGCGATTTCCGCGTTGGTTTTGTCCGGATTCCCAACAGATAGATTTACTTTCTGTGGATTTTTCGATGAAAAAAAACTGCGTGACGATAATAAAATAAGACATACAATTATTTATTATGAAAGCCCAAATAGAATTATGAATACTATTGCCGCTTTGGCGCGGGTTATGCCAGAACGTCAAATCGCAATTGTGCGTGAAATTACTAAAATTCACGAAGAAACAATTATCGGATATCCGGCTGAATTGATGAATATTGTGCCACCACGTGGCGAAATTGTTATCGTTGTCGCACCTGCGCCAGAACATAAAATGTCAGATGCAGAAATTTCAAATATCGTAAATGATATCGCAATGACTTCTATGAAATCTGCAGCTGCAGATTTAGCCGCCAGAACAGGTATTTCTAAGAAAGAAGCGTATAAACGTTTGTTGGAAAAAGAGGGTACAGATGATTAAGTTTGTAGGCAGCTTTGATACAGTTAAATCTTTGCCAAATTCAATGTTTCCTGAATATGCTTTTATCGGGCGCAGTAATGTCGGAAAATCATCGCTGATAAATGCTGTGGTGGGAACAAATATTGCACGTACTTCAAATACCCCCGGGCGTACACAAAGTTTAAATTTATTTAATATAGACGACAGGGTAATGATTGTCGATTTGCCAGGATATGGTTATGCCAAAGTGTCTAAGACAGATGCAATGCGATGGTTAACAAGACTGGAAGATTATTTGTTAAACAGACGACAATTAAAAAGGCTGTATGTTTTGATTGATTCGCGTATCGGTGTGCGTGACGCTGATTTAGATTTGATGGATTTTTGTGATGCAAATGCAATCGCTTATCAGGTCGTTTATACAAAAAAAGATAAAAAAGTACGCGAAAAAAATCAGCAAGAAATATTGCATACCGCCCATGGTGCAATGATTCCAGAAATTTTATATACGTCCGCAGAAAAAAAGACAGGGTTGGAAAATATAAAGGAAACTCTTGGTATCAAATAATAACATATTTTATGCAACTAATCCTGCCAAGATGCTGGATGCACTGTGGAAAATTATTTCAGAATCCACAGTTGATATGCGCGAAATCTTGATTTTTTTACCCAGCAGGCGCGCAGTTAGAACAGTTGAAAAATTAATCGCTGAAAAATCGGGAGGATGTGCTTTATTGCCTGATTTAGTACCCTTGGGCGAAGGGGCAGATGATGATTATGATGATATGGAATTGCGGCCTGATATTATTCCTGATGTGGAACGTGTGGTGGTATTGGCAAAGTTGTTGGCCGCAGATGCAAATGTTGGAAATTTAACAACTGCGTTGCCAATAGCGCATGATTTAGTGCGTATGCAAGATTATTTGGAAAACGAAGGTGTTGACGCGACAACAATAAACTGGGGCGATTTAGTTGATGAAAAATATGCAAATCATTTTCAAAACAAAGCAAAAATTTTAAATATATTGTCTGAATTTATGCCACATTATATGCAGGGCAGGTTAACCACAACACAAAATAGAAATAATGATATTCGTGCGTGGATAAAAAAACTGGAACAATATAAGTTGGTTGTTGTGTGTGGCTCAACAGCCAGTGTGCCAGCAACAGCAGATTTAATGATGGCCGTTGCACGTTTGTCGTATGGTCGAATTATTTTGTCTGGGAAAATTGATGGGCGTGTGGATGATTTTGAATTAGATACAAATCCGTATAATTCTGAATATAAATTCTTGAAAGGTTTAGGCGTCGCGTTCACAGATGTCTTGCCGATAGATGTTGGAATGTCCGCAATTGATTTTATGAATTATGCATTCGGAAATGACTGTGGTGGCGCAGATGTAAATACAGATTTATCACATTGCCATTTAATAGAATGTCCGCGTGAATCTGTCGAAGCAGCAGCTGTCGCACAAATTGCAAAACGGGCAATTGATGAAAATAAATCAGTGTTAGTTATTACTCCGGACGCGGCCGGAAATCAGCGTATACAAACAGAATTGAATGCAATTGGAATAAAAGCAGACTTTTCAGGCGGAATGTCAGGCACAATGACCAATTTTGGTCGCGCGTTATTAAATTTATTCGATTTATGGATCGATTCAAATAGTTGTGTGTTTGATAAAATATACGCTAAAACAGAGTTCAATTTATTTAATACTGTTGCACAAATTATAGATGAATATACAGACTGTTTTTCACCACAATTCGTGTTAGAAGATAATGATACTGTACAAGTTTTAATCGCGATAAAAAATATGTCTGATGCATTAATGGCGGCAGATGTTCAGTTGTCTTTGTCGCAAGCGCGAACATTTATTGCAGATGCGATGAAGTCTGTGTCTGTACGTGCGCAAATGGATACAAATGCACCAGTTGTTGTGTTGGGAACAATTGAATCACGTATGCAAACAGCAGATGTTGTTATCCTGACAGGATTAAACGAAGGTATGTTCCCAGCGCGTGGATATGAAAATGCATGGCTGCCTAAAAATATCGCAAAACAAATAGGATTGCCTGCACCAGATAGAAAGGTTTCTTTGCAGGCGTTGGACTTTATGAATTTATCATGCGGCAAGGATGTTTACTGGTTGCGCAGCGTTATATCTGGGGGGGTGCAAACAACAGAATCTAGGTTCTTGTCCAGAATTATCGCAAGAAAAGCAGTTATAGATAAAAATTATGGAAACATCATTTTAAATGATGTTATAGCGCGTGATAATGTGCAAACGCACAGTTTGGATTATTCAGCACCTGTGCCACCAAATGATTGGTCGGACGTTTATGTGACAGAGTTAGATTATTTAATTCATAATCCATATGCTTTTTATGTAAAGCATATTTTGAAATTAAAAGTTATGGACGATTATTGGGTGCTGCCAGATGCGCGGCATTTTGGAATACTGGTGCATGATGTAATTGAAAACGCCACAGATTGGAACCCAAATGTTTTGGTTGCCCAGATGGATGCACGTGCAATGGAATTGCTGGGACGTGGAAATGTGATATTTCATTTCTGGCATAAAAGGTTTTTAGAAATTGCGCCGGTCATCGCAAATGAATTATCTAAAATTCACAACGGTCGTGCCGAGATTTCCGGAAGTATAAAAATTGCAGGACGAAATGTACGTGCGCGGGCTGACTTGGTTTGGGATGGTGGGGTCTTGGATATTAAAACAGGAACTGCGCCAAATAAAAATCAATTAGTACAAGGAAATGCACCGCAATTGCCGTTAGAGGCTTTGATGTTACAAAGTGGCGGATTTAAAATAAAAACAACAGGTGTGTCTGGTGCGCCAATAATGAAATTTTTACAATTGAAAAACAATGATACGCGTATCATAGAATGTGATTCTGAAACAACCCAGATGATGATAAATGGTGCGGTCGCCAAAGTAACAGAATTATTTAATATGTATTCTGCAGGTGCTGCGCCATATGAATATCACGAAACAAGTGATGCAAAATATCGGCAATATGATGACTTAGCCAGAGTAAAAGATTAAAAAAATTCCCCAAACGGGGAACTTTTTTTATTCGTGTCTGTCTGGATATTTTCCATCAATCAGATTTTGACGAATGACATGATGTTTTACCTTTTGTGTGCTGGTCAAAGGTAAATCTTCGGTTGTCATTGCGTAATGGGTAACCCATTTATAGCTGGCAACTTTTTTGTTTGCAGCATTAATCTCTTGACCCAGTTTTTCAAGTGTCATACCGTCTTCAACACTGAATACGCCATATGTCACAGTTTTTCCTTTGACAATATGTTCAAACACAGCAACGTTTTTGACGCCTGGGATTTTGATATACATACCCTCCAGTTCGTCTGGATAAACGTTTTTACCACTGTCTAAAACAATAACTTGTTTTTTGCGGCCTGCGAAATGCAATTCGCCATTTTTATCCATAAATACCATATCGCCTGTGTTAAAGAAACCGCGTTCATCGAATACTTCGGCATTAACAGCGTCATTGTTTAAATAACCGCCGAATACTTGATGACCACGTAACCACAGAACACCGATGCCATCTTCGTTTTTATCACGAATTTCACATTCGTTATTCAATGTTGGACCACCAAATGCAAATGGTAAACGTTTCTTGGTTGGTTTGGAAATACAGATTGGGCCAACTGTTTCTGTTAAGCCATAACCTTGGATAAATGTCAGACCTAAACGTTCATAGAATGTTTCAACTTCGGGTTTGGTTGCTGCACCACCTGCAATCAGTAAACGTGCACGACCGCCGAATACATCCAGAATAGGTTTTTGTACCTTGCGTACCAAAAATCTAAGACCGATTTTTTCCAATGTTTTGCCGTATTTCAAAATAAATGATACCAACCACCATTTCTTTTGTGATTTGATGTTATCAATGATTTTGTTACGGAACACTTCCCACAAGCGTGGAACCGCAGGAATGATTTGTGGGCGGAACTTTTTAAAGTCGGCCATAATTTCTTTTGGATTAATTGTTGGCTGTAACAAGACGCCCGCACCATAATGCAAAGTTGCTAATATTTCAACTGCAAAACCAAATACGTGATACATTGGTAAAAATCCGTATATGTAATCACCTGGTTTAATCCATTTGGCCATTGATTCCAAAGAATTTGTACATTCAACAATGTTAAAGTGTGTTAATGGTACAACTTTTGGTACACCTGTTGATCCAGATGTAAACGACATTGTCGCAATGTCCAAGGATTCAACCTGGGCAGGTTTTAAATCTGGATTTATTTTGCCGTCTTTTTTGGCTATGTCATAAAATTTGAATTTGCTGGTTTTATACACAAAAGATTTTTCTGCGCATACCAGATGACAATTTGTAATCGTTGCCATATTGTCATATTCAAATGGTGTAAGATTTGTGTCCAGCAATAACACTGTACCACCCAAGTACCAGATAGCAAACATTGTGATTGGAAATTCTGGGATGTTATGTGACAGAATTCCAACAATGTCACCCTTTTTAATACCCGCAGTATGCAATGATGCAGCGCGCGCTTTGACCAAATCTAAAAATTCTTTGTAAGAAACGCCTTCGCGAACCAGATACAAGTTATCAGGATATTTTTGCGCAGTACGTTCCAATAATTGATACATATTCATTACTTAAATTCCTTGTTGTTTTTATATCGGACTGTGGGTATTATATCTAACAAAGGATAGGATTGCAAATATGAAAATACTAACATTAAATATTAACTCTATACGGGCGCATGCGCAAAGTTTTATCGATATTTTGCGGGCTGGCGAATATGACACAATTATGGTTCAGGAATTAAAAGTCGAAAATGCGAACTTTCCGCATATGCTGTTCGATGAATTTGGATATAATGTCAAGGTGTTTGGTCAGAAAAGTTGGAATGGTGTCGCGACTTTTTCAAAGTGTTCAATCGAAGATGTAACAATGGGAATGCCAACATATTCTGATGTTAATGCACGCTTCTTAGAATGTGTTGTAGATGGGCGTGTGCGATTGATAAATGTATATATGCCAAACGGCGATATGGTTACATCACCAAAGTTCCCATATAAATTAGAATGGATGAACGCTTTTACACAATATATTGCGCAATATCTTGATTCGCCAGAGCCGGTTATTATCGCAGGTGACTTTAATGTCGCAATCCAAGACAGGGATGTATGGAAACCTAAAAATTATGAAGGTGTCGCAATTGCTGCCCCAGAAGCACGCGCGATAATGAATAATTGGATTGATTCTGGATGGATTGATGCATGGCGTATGTTGCATCCGGATGATGTTGGGTACACATGGTACGGATATCGCGGTCGTGATACAGTTGGAAATAAACAAGGATTGCGATTGGATTATTTCTTGTGCAATAAAGCAGCTGTACAAATGGTTAAAAATTGTGAAATTGATATGAACCCAAGGTTGGCTGAAAAACCAACCGACCATTGTGGATTGGTTCTAGAGATAAAATAAAAAAAGCCCATGTGGGCTTTTTATTTTCCCAGACATAATTGTCCGAATGTCATGTCCAGTACTTCGTCTGCAGAAATTGTACCTAATATTTTCCCGATGTTGTCTGAACTGCGTCGGACGTGTTCTGCGAATATATCGTAATTATCGCCCGCGTTCAGTGCGTTTGATAATTCGTTTTTTGCATCTGTTAGTAAGGCTTTTGTGCGCGCGTTTATTGATAGCGCAGATTCAGAACCGTCAGTGATAGAATGTATCTTTTTGCGTAGCGCATTCATTAATTCTGGTATTCCATCGCCTGTTTTTGCAGATGTGTAAATTACATTGTATGTGTCCTGTTTATCAATTGTATCTGATTTGTTTATAACAATAATTTCATTGTCTGATAATGTGTTGTGTGCGGCCGATTCCGGCGTATAGACGTGAATTATAATGTCTGAATTTTCTATTTCTGACTTTGTGCGTTCGATACCTATGTTTTCAACTGTATCATCTGTTTCGCGAATGCCGGCTGTGTCAGACAGGTTTATCATAAATCCATCTATATCAAGCATAGATGATACCACATCACGTGTTGTGCCTGCGACGTCAGATACAATCGCACGATTTGCACCGACCAATTGATTAAATATAGAAGATTTACCAACGTTTGTTTCACCAACCAAGGTAACATTTATTCCACCACGTATTGCGCGTGCGGTTTTATATTGGTTTAGTGCATTTGTGATTTCATTATATAATTTTTGTGTTGTGTTTCGAACTGTGTCGCCAATATTAAGTGGCAGGTCGTCCGGACTGTAATCCAAAATTGCAGCTGCGTATGCAGAAACCTCTATCATCTGATTACGCCAAGTATTATAAATGTTGCTGTCGTGACCCAACATAGAGCGCAGCGCGTGTTTACGTTGCATATCTGTTTGTGCGTCCAATAACGCTGCCAGACCATCAATATCTGTTAAGTTCATTTTGTTGTTATAAAATGCGCGCTTGGAAAATTCCCCAGGTGTCGCCATACGCATATTCAGTGTGGCCAAGTGTTCAAATACTTTATTTATTACTGCGGGTGCGCCATGGGTATGCAATTCAATAACGTCTTCGCCTGTAAAACTGTGTGGGGCAGGGAAGTAAATTGCCAAACATTGGTCAATAATTTCGCCGTTGTTATCGCGCAGGTTTATAAAATATGTGTGGCGCGGTGTTGGGTCTGATTTGTTTGCAAAGGTTGAAAATATATCAGATAATTTTTCGCCAGAAATACGAATGACCGCAACGCCTGATTTACCATGACCGCTGGATAATGCAAAAATTGTATCGTTATTCATGCTTTATTTCCCCTTGCTGATTTCTTTTAATGCCATTGGAACCAGTTTAGATACGTCTGCACTTGGGTTTTCATTTACCAGTTTTTGTGCCATTTCAATTATATCTAATCTTTTGTACCCCAATGATTCCAGTGCCATTAACAAGTCAGGTAATGCAGATGACGCATCAGGTGAAATTTGTGTAAAGATACTGGCCGATGTGCCCCCAAATTTGTTCTTTAATTCAACAATGATTTTTTCTGCCATCTTTTTCCCAACCCCAGGGGCAGTGGCAATTGTTTTTGCGTCGCCCGTTGCAATGGCTGATATTAATGTGTCTGACTTTATCGTTCCCATTATTGCCAATGCAACCTTTGGTCCAACACCAGATACACCGGTCAGCATATTAAATAAATCTTGGGATTGCAGGTTCGAAAAGCCAAACAGGCGAATAGAATCTTCGCGGACAATCGTTTCAATCCACAGTTCAACTGTTGACTTGTGCGTCAGGTATTCTGCCGTATAAACTTTGTAGCCAACGCCGCCTGTTAATAAAATTACATATCCGTCACCAATATAGTCAACTATGCCTTGCAATTTTCCAATCATTTGTTATCCTTTTGGTGTGATTTTAATCTAAATAAATAAAAAGGTCAAATATGAGTGGACACAGTAAATGGCATAACATTCAACACAAAAAAGGCGCGGCAGACGCTGCACGCAGTGGTTTGTTTACAAAATTGGCACGTGAAATTACTATGGCGGCCAAATTAGGCGATAAAAATCCAGATAATAACCCAAGACTTCGCTTGGCAATATTGACAGCACGTAAAAATTCAATGCCAAATGATAATATCAAACGCGCAATTGAAAAAGCGTCTGGTGCAAATACAGAAAGCTACGAAGCAGTTAGATACGAAGGTTATGGCCCAGGGGCGGTTCCTGTTATCGTAGAGGCGTTGACTGATAATCCTCGTCGTACTGTGCCAGAAATTCGTAACATCTTTGGTAAAAATGGCGGAAATATGGGTGAAGAAGGCTCTGTTGTATTTATGTTTACACGTGCAGGGCAAATTATGTACCCAGCTTCAATCGGTAAAACCGAAGATGAAATGATGGAAATTATTATGGAAGCCAATGCAGACAACTTGGAAACATCCGAAGAAGGTTTTATCATCACAACAAAACCAGAAGATTTTGTTAATGCACAAAAATATCTGGCAGATGTTTTAGGTGAACCAGAACAGGCAGAATTGACTTGGTTGCCAAATATGCCAATGGACTTGGATGATGAAGCGTATGCAAAACTAGAAAAACTGGTTGATGCATTGGATGCAAATGATGATGTGCAGAAGGTGTTCACAGCCGCTGCATAATAAAAATTAAATCTAATGGCATATCTACGAACAAACCCGACATCTCATGTAACTTCTGTACACTACGATGTCGGGTTTGTGCGTATCTATACCATTATCTTTAATTTTTTCGCTAATCACGGGGTGTGTGGATTTAAGACATCTCATGTAACTTCTGTATACTACGATGTCGGGTTTGTGCGTATCTATACCATTATCTTTAATTTTTTCGCTAATCACGTGCGGGGTGTGTTTTGAGATGGTATCTGGAAGATGTTGAAAAAGCAATTCGTGGGGCAACATTAAAAATTGCCCCGGTGGTTGATGGAATTGTTAAGGATTTAAATTTGCCCAAAAATACAGATGTTTTTGCGGTTGGTGGGTTTGTGCGTGATGCGGTCTTGGGAAAATTGGTCGGCAAAGAAACAGGATCAAAAGATATTGATTTAATATTATCGCAAAAACCAGATTTGCAAAATAATCCGAATGTTATTTATGTAAAACAAAATTCTTTTGGTGGAACAAAGTTGGGTTTAAAAAAATTCCCAGAAGTTGATATTTTTAATAAAGAAATTGATTGGCCTGATATGATTGTTGGTCAGTATTTTGATTTTAATTGTAATTCTATTTTTTATTATAATAAAACACAGCAAATTTTGGCGGCGGCACCGTTTTACGCTTTTACATCAAATAAAACAATAGAATTGAT
The DNA here is from genome assembly GCA_033345235.1 of Alphaproteobacteria bacterium. GTDB lineage: Bacteria > Pseudomonadota > Alphaproteobacteria > Rs-D84 > Rs-D84 > Enterousia. Next base: position 103,075 of record JAWPOC010000016.1, read on the forward strand.
AAATTATCGTGTGTTAAATGATAAAACAGAAACGTTGTATACGGAACCATCACTGGTTTCACGTGCGTTAAAATTTCAAGTTTTGTTTCGTGAAAAATATGGTTTTGAATCCAAATTGTCCACGATGATTATGCATTTGTTGTATGGTATGAGTGAAAAAACAGAACAAGAAATGTTTAAATATACCCGTCAAAAAATTAAAGATGAAAAATTACAAAAACAGATAATAGAACAGTATTATAAAATCAAACAATATTAGTTTTTATTTATAAAAAAATCCCCAATCGGGGATTTTTGAAATGTAGAAATTTGTTTTATTATTTTGCATTTTTCTGTTCGTATAATGCTGCAAAATCCATTGGTTGTAATGCCAAAGGTGGAAAACCTGATTCTGATGTCAGACGTGTAATCAGTGCGCGAACAGATGGGAATATCAATGTTGGAACGTCGATTAACAATGTACGTTTTTTGGTGTCTTCGTTCTTTTCTTCTTCCAATTGAGCCAAGCAAGAATATGTTGATTCAATCAAGAACATTGTTTTTTCGCCTTTTTCGAACTTTGAATGTACTTTTGTAATCAAGTCGACCATAAACAGGTTGTTTTCTGCACCTTTAACCTGAATGTCAATGTTTATTTCAACCTTTGGTTGACCGTCTTCGTTTTTGAAAAATAATTCCGGAACATTTGGACTTTCAAAAGAAATATCTTTCAAGAATTGCGAAATAATTTTAAAGTTTGCCATTTGTACTTTCTCCTTAGGATAATGTTTATTGGATGTAAGGTCTGGACTTGCATCCTGCTTTTATGATAATATAGCAATATAAAAATATTTTACAAGTGGGGGGATAAATAAAAATGTATTTTTTTGAAAAGTGCAGATTTGGACAGGTTGTTTTGGCGGTTTTTAGCGCCTTTTTGTTGGCGTCTTGTGATTTGTCGACGCCAACTGTCAGCGGCGATAATTCTGTGATTCCATCTAATTTCAAGCGGGTGTCTTATAATGATTTGCCAGGTTGGCGCGATGATGACGTCAGATATGCGTTGCAGGCCTTTCGTAATTCATGCAAGGCGAAAATTCAATACACTGGGCGTGTAATCCCAGACAAGCAACTGTTTAATGAAAAATGCCGTACTTTGCCATCCGCATCCGCAGATGTGGCAACTGTTCGCGCTTGGTTTGAATCTAATTTCCAGCCGTACAAGATTTATAATGATAACGGAACAGACAAAGGAACATATACAGGGTATTATTCCCCGATTATACCTGCGTGCCGTACCAAGACTGCACAATGTAACGAACCTTTGCTGGGCTTGCCAAAAGATGGTCGCGCATACAAAGGTGTCGCAAAAAAAGATATTGTCGAACAGCAAATAGGTCAGGTCTTGTATTGGGCAAATATTGTTGATGTGCAAAACCTGCAAATTCAAGGCAGTGGTAACCTGAGACTGGAAGACGGTACAGATGTAAAATTGAACTATGCGGGTGTAAATGATATGCCTTTTAAATCAATTGGGGAAGAATTGCGCAATCGTGGTATCAGACCGGCCGGTGGTTATTCGTCAGAGGCTGTGTGGCAGCACTTGAAAGCAAATCCGGCATTGGCCAAGGATGTGATTTATAAAAATCCACGATATGTTTATTTCTATGAATCAACACCACCAGATGTTATTGGCAAGTTGGGTACGCCTTTGTCAAAAATACGCAGTGTCGCAATGGATGATAAATTGTATACATTGGGATTGCCGGTGTATGTAAATACGAATTTATCAGATGGTCGCCCGTTCCGCCGATTGATGATTGCCCAAGATACAGGCAGTGCAATTCGTGGTTGGATTCGTGCAGATATCTTTTTCGGCAAGGGTGATGAAGCATATAAATTTGCCCAAGGACAACATTCCCAAGGTCAAATGTTTATCTTGATGCCAAAAGAATATACTTATGTCAAACCACAGTAAAGATTTTGAAAAACGAACAGCACGTCCACAAACCTTGGCAGGTGCGCTGGGGGGGATGATGCGTTTGTTTGGTGGTCGTGCATCTGATTCTGATTTGGTTGCGCGTTGGGACGAAATTATGGGGACAGATATTGCGTCGGTCGCCAGATTGGTGGCAATCAAACAAAATCGTGACAAGACCTTTAATGTCGTAATCAGACCGGCTGTGCCGGCGTACGCGTTACAATTGTCATATCAATCAGATGAAATAATCAAACGTATAAATAAATATTTCGGATATAACGCAGTTGGTAAAATAAGTTTTAGAAAATAGGGAAATATGATATGAAAATTTTTTTTAAAGCTTTGTATTTTATAGCTTGTGTTTTTTTGTTAAAAATAGGTAATGATTTGTTCTTTTTAACAGATGTTAATTTATTTTGGGTTTGTTTGTATGTTTTTTTTGTAATTGTGGTATTTTTCCCACTGACGAGTTTAGGGTGGCGATATATACATTCAAAAAAGTTTGGTAAGGATAGAAAATGACAAAGCGTGTGTTGGGTATTGATCCAGGGTTATTACATACAGGTTGGGCGGTTGTTGATACGTCTGGTCAAACACGTAAATATGTTGCTAGTGGTGTTATTTTACCAAATCCAAAAATGGAAATGGCACAACGTTTGGTAACAGTGTTTCGTGAAGTTACAAAAATATGTGAAACTTTTTCGCCGGATGAATGTAGTATTGAAATAATTTTTGTAAATAAAAATCCAAAAACTACATTGATTTTAGGACAGGCGCGTTCGGCAGCAATTGTCGCAGTTGCAAATCAAGATATTCCTATATTTGAATACGAACCAAATAAAATAAAAAAAGCACTAACTGGGGCAGGACATGCAGATAAGACGGCTGTTGACAAAATGGTGCAAATTTTGTTGCCAAATGCACGTCCGAAAACGGCAGATGAAGCAGATGCAATCGCAATTGCATTGGCGCATACAAATACAATGCGGTTTTGAAACCGCTAACATTAATTACTTTTTTATGATATAATATACATCCATGGCGAGAGAGAAGTATATTTCAATAGGCAGTAAAGTAAATGGTTTTTCGTTTGCGAATTTGGGGCTTTTTACCGGATTTGCAGACGGTATTTATAATGCTGTATATTCTTTGGTGATTTTGGAAATATTTCGAAACAGTGCAGTTGTGGGTATTTATGTCGCCATTTATTCTGTGTTTTGTTTCTTGGTCGGATTATTTGCAAATGAAATATTTCGTCAGTTTTCCAAGGTACGTGTCTTTTATTTCGCAATGCTGATGATTGCGATTTGTTACGCAATGATGAGTTTTTCTATATTGCCACGTACGTTTATTATTTTGGACTATACAACAGGGTTTGCAATAACGTTAACAACTGTGTTAATACCGTTGTTTATGTCGGATTTTTCTGAAAAAATTGGTATGGCACGATTAAATGCCAGATATCATTTGTGGTTGAATATAGGCGCGTTCTTTGCACCAATGGTTGCTGTTTTAATTGCAAACAAATTTGATAACAGGGCCGCATTTATGGGATCCGCGATAATTTATTTCTTGGGCTGGTTTGTATTCCGATTGTTTAAAATTGTTCAGCAAGATAAAACGGTCAAACCTGTCAGTCCCAGAAAAACAGTGCGGGCGTTGCTGAAAAATACGGCGGAATTCTTTAAAATTCCAGGAATGTTACGTGCGTATCTGGTTAATTTCGGATATTATTCTTTGCGTGCATTGCGCGTATTATATGTCCCAATCTTGGTTATTGAAAACGGTTTTTCAAAAGATACTTTGGGGCTGGTTTTAACGTTGGGAATTATTCCTTATTTGTTGATGAGTGAAATTATGGGGCGCATGGTTCGCAGGTTTGGTAAAACAATTTGGTTGATAATCGGGTTTGGGTCATTTGCAATTCTGTCTGCATTTGCAATATTTGTTACAGGGGTTCCGTTGCTGGCTATATTTGTTGCGTGGCAGATTTCAGGCGCGTTTATGGAACCTGTGCATGATTTGTTGTTCTTTGATACCGCGTCAACCAAGGCACAACAAACGCGTTTTTATGGCGTGTTCAGAACCAGTTCAAATCTGCCGAATATTATTGTCCCAACATTAGGGGCGGCGGCAATTACTTTGTTTGGTGCAACAACAGCTGTGTGGACAGTTACTGCCTTTATCGGGGCGTTTATGCTGCTGATTTTAGTTCAAAGAAAAAAATAACAAATTCATTGCTTTTTGCCGGGTTTCTTTGTATGATTTTCCTAAGAAAATAAAGGGGAAGCATATGGCGAAAAAAGATGCTGTTAAAGATGCAGGTGCACCTGCAAAAAATCCTGCGCTGGAATCTGCGTTGGCGCAAATCCAAAAACAATTCGGTAAAGAAGCAATTATGAAAATGGGCGACGGTTCCCAACAAAATATAGAGGCGATTTCATCAGGGTCTTTGGGGTTGGATATCGCGTTGGGTGTCGGTGGTTATCCAAAGGGACGTATCGTTGAAATCTATGGCCCAGAAAGTTCCGGTAAAACAACACTGGCATTGCATGCGGTCGCGGAATCCCAGAAAAAAGGTGGAACATGTGCGTATATTGATGCGGAAAATGCGCTGGACCCAAGTTATGCAAAAAAGTTGGGCGTCGATGTCGCAAATTTAATCATTTCTCAACCTGATTCCGGGGAACAGGCACTGGAAATTGCAGATACATTGATTAAATCTGGTGCAGTTGATGTCGTCGTTATTGACAGTGTGGCGGCATTGGTGCCAAAGGCAGAACTGGAAGGTAATATCGGTGATTCTTTTGTTGGTACAACAGCCCGATTAATGAGTCAGTCTTTGAAAAAACTGGCGGGTTCTGTATCGCGTAGTAATACTTTGCTGATATTTATCAATCAAATTCGTATGAAGATTGGTGTTATGTTCGGTAATCCAGAAACAACGTCCGGGGGAAATGCATTAAAGTTCTATGCGTCTGTGCGTCTGGATATCCGCCGTACAGGACAAATCAAAGATAAAGAAAATATCGTTGGAAATGAAACACGTGTAAAGGTTGTAAAGAACAAAGTTGCACCACCTTTCCGTACAGTTGATTTCAAAATTATGTATGGCGAAGGTATTAGTCGTATCAGTGAAATCTTGGATATGGGTGTGAAATATGACCTGATTGAAAAAGCAGGCAGTTTCTATTCTTATAACAGTGAGCGTATGGGACAGGGTGAAGCAAATGCCAGAGCGTGGCTGAAAGACCATGAAGATGTTCAGAAAGAATTGCTGGATAAAATTATGGCACGTGCCAGCGGCATCGCCGAAGAAATGACAACGGGCCCAAGTGATGAAGAAAGTTTTTCTGAAAATACAGAAGAATAATAAAATAACCCAATCAGAGTTCTGGTTGGGTTGTTTGTCTGATTTTTAACAAAGGTGTAAATATGAGTTTTTCTAGATTTATTGCAACAGTGAAAATTGTATTCTTGGGGCATATTTTAAACTGGCCTTGGCGGTCGCGCATTAAACGACGCAAAGTGCGCAGTGATGTTATTTCAAAAATAATACCAAAATATTTTAAAAGATATTTGCCAGCAGCCGCGGCGGTTGTTGAAAGAAAAGTCGAAAACAATGATAAAAACGACAAAATTTTTACACTGTGGTTACAGGGTGAAGATAAAGCGCCTCCTTTGGTTCAGGCGTGTTTTCGCAGTGTGCGTAAAAACTGTAAACAAGAATTGGTTGTGTTGGATGAAAAGACGGTCTTTGATTACATTACTTTGCCAGATGTTATTATGGAAAAGCGTAAGGCTGGTAAAATCGCGCATGCTCATTTCGCAGATATTTGTCGCGTAGAGTTGTTATATAATCATGGCGGATATTGGCTGGATTCAACAGGATTGGCAACCAGTGCAATTCCAGACTGGATTGAAAATGAAGATTTCTTTGTGTATTTGGCCGGACAAAATGTCGGCAGCCCTTATTCTTTTATGCAAAACTGTTTCATTCGTGCGCGTAAAGGGGCGTATTTGTTAGATGCGTGGCGCGCGATGATTTTAGATTATTGGATGCATGAAAATTCTAACTTTGATTATTTTATGCACCAATTACTGTTCAAAGCGTTGGTTACATATGACCCTCGTGCAAAAAAGTACTTTGAAAAAATGCCACACGTTGATCAAGATCCAACGCATATGTTGTGGTGGGATTATCATAATAAACCTTTTGATAAAAAACAATTTGAACAAGTTACCAGTGGCGCTTTCTTTCAAAAACTGACTTACCGCGGTTCGGAAAAGCCAGTGCCTGGGACGTATGCAGATGAAATTATCAAAATGTATAAATAACAAAAGGATTACAGATGCCCGCAATTTCAATTATTATTCCAATGTATGGTGTTGAAAAATATTTGCGCAGATGTTTGGATAGTGTACAAAATCAGACTTTTAAAGATTGGCAGGCAATTTGTGTGAATGACGGCAGTCCTGATAAATCTGGCGAAATCGCACGCGAATACGCTGCACGTGACAAGCGGTTTGTTGTGGTCGATAAAGAAAACGGTGGTTTATCTGATGCGCGTAATGCCGCAATGCCATATGTCACAGGTGATTATATTTTATATCTGGATAGTGATGATTTTATTCATCCACAAACAATGGAAATTGCGTATTCTTTGGCTTTGCGTGATGGGTCAGATATTGTGTCTTTTACATACGACAGAATTTATCGCCCCCAATTGATGGTGCGTCATAAATTAGGTTTGGATACAGATAATGTTGTGCCAAGGCGTATGCATAAAAAATATGACCTTGCAAAAATTAAAACACGTGTCACAGATGATGTATACGAATATGCAACAGAACGCACACATAATAAATTTAATCCAAAACGCAAGTGGCTAATTAAACACTGTCAGGTTTGGAAAAATTTATATAAACGTGAATTAATCGAAGATATTCCTTTTATCAAGGGAATATTATTCGAAGACTTCCCTTGGTGGAGTCGCGTTATGTTGCGTAATCCACGTGTTACAATCGCGCCACTGCCGCTGTATTTCTATATTCCAAATTTTGGTGGAATAGTGTTGGGGGCAAAGCAACTGCGTATTATGAAAAGTTTGTGCACTGGTATCGAAAGTGCGTATGACGCGTATAAAGAATCTGCAACTGAATATCAGATGAAACGATGGAATGCTGAATTCAAGTGGTACTTTATCAAATGGGCGTTTAGAAAGATAAAATATTTGGATAATGATGCAGATGTTGCAGATGCTCGCGAATGCTTTAGACATTTAAATGAAATAGGCGCGTTGTCTAATCCGCCATATGCGTGGGCAGAAAAAATTCGTGAAAGTATCTTGGATTTTATCAAAGGAAAATAACCGATGACTGAAAAAACTATTATATCAATAATTATCCCTGTGTATAACGTTGAACGGTTTTTACGCAGATGCTTAGATAGTGTGTTGCGTCAGACTTTTCAATACTGGCAGGCAATATGTGTTAATGATGGCAGCACAGACGGCAGTCTTGAAATATTACAAGAATACGCTGCAAAAGATTCTAGATTCAAAGTGATAAATAAAAAAAACGGTGGATTGTCTGATGCGCGTAATACCGGTATGAAATATGCCAAAGGCGAATATGTTTTATTCTTAGACAGTGATGATTTTATTCATGACCAAACGCTGGAATTGATGTTCGGAACGATAAAACAAAAACGTGCAGATATGGCGTTGTTTGACTTTGATTTGCCTTTTTACAAAGCGTTGCGTGCAAAGTTAGATAAACACAAAGATATATATGATTTAGTTCCAACCAGCAGAAGAAGGGTTTATAAATTTAGCAGATTTTGTAAGTATGTAACGAAAAATATTTTGATGCATTGTACCGAACGTAATCGTACTTTGTTTATACGACGCCCTGTACGCAGACATTGTTATCCTGTGTTGGCGTTGTATAGCAAAAATTTAATCCAAGATATTCATTTTATCAAAGGAATTATTATCGAAGATTTTCCATGGTGGGTTGCAGTATTGCACAAAAAACCAAAGACTGTTATGACTAAATTGCCACTGTATTTTTATATTCCAAATGCGACTTCGATATTAAACAGTTCTAAATCTTTGTTTATGGCAAAGTCAATCGCAACAGGCTTAAAGGCATCGTTTGATTTGTATTCAACTGGTGTAAGTAAGTCAGAATATAAACATTTTAACTATCATTTCTTGTGGCCTTTTACAATTACAATGATGCGAAAAATTCGGGACTTGGATAATGATGCAGATATTGCAGTCGCAAAAGAATTTGTTTCCGATTTATATAATCATGGTGTTTTTGATATGCCATGTGGCGCGCGTGCCAGAAAATATAAACGCAAAATTTTAAAATTTATAAGTTAAGAAAAAAAAGACGCAATTGCGTCTTTTTTATATGTTTGTTTTTTTGAGACGTTCTGGGATTTTTACGACTATTTTTATCCCAAGCATATTTGGTTTGTTCCATGCATAAGGAGCGCGAATATATGTCTGAACAAAGCGTGCAATTTTTATCCATTTTTCATTATGTGCAGTGCGTTTTGTTACGTCGTTTATTGTGCCGTTACCACGACGTTTTAGATGATTAACCCAATCTTCACCACGTTTGGCGGCCTTGGATACTAACATATTCATATCAACTGCACCAAAGTGTAATAAATACAGGTTTTTATCAATGTGAAAATTTTTGCCTTTGATGCGATGAAAACCACTGCCCCAATTTACAGGTTTATTTATAACAACAGGTTTTGTGTATCGTGTTGACATTAATGCAAAATCGCGTTGTGATGAAAATGATTTTGTCGGGTTTAGTTCTTGTTCTGTTAGCATATGTTGACCAACATCCAACCCCAGTCCAGATAATGTTGTGTTAAATTTTTTATTGGATAAATATTCATGCAGACTCATTTTTGTTTTTGGGTCGTTTATTAAAAATTCATCACAATCACAACCGATTACAATATCGTATGTTTTTAACAGTTCTTTTGCTAATGTAGATATTTTTCCAATTCTGTATTTGTCGCCGGCACTGCGTGACATATCAGAATGTGGTAATTTTGTTATGTGGGCTTTGCCTGCATTTTCAGGAATGTTTTGGTCTGTGCCATCTAGATAGATATACAAATTTTCTGTGCCAAATTCATCGCCATAATATTTAATCCAACGTGACAGAAAAAAGTCATCGTTTCGTGCCATTGTAATAACAGCGATTTTCTTGTGTGGTTTTTGTTTTTTCATATTCCCTCGACCAAGATTTTGCGCAATGCGTGACGAATATTGCGTAATAATATTTTTATTGGATTTTTTGTTATTAGCCATTTTATGTATTTTACACCGTATTCGTCTGTTGCGGATTTTATAATTGCAGATTTTAAATCAGGCGTTGTATGATTTAATATATATTTTATCTGACCACCCAATGCACCATGATTGCGAATAAATGCAGATTTTTTCATAAATGGCATACCATGTACGAACAATTTCTTTATTCTGTTGTATACGCCACGACCAGATACAGTATATAAACAATCCCAAGTAAATCCGTTTTCAGATATTTGTTTTGATAAGCCTTGTTCATATTCGCGTGTAATTGCACCTTTGGATGATAATTTTGTAATATTTATCATGAAACTATCAAACCATTTACTGGTGAATATTTGCGGGGTGACGCCTATAAACCAAGACTGAATATGTGGGTGTTTGGAATTTGGATTTTTAACAATACCAAACGCGTCATGCCCCATATTTTCCATCGCGTCAAAATATCGTTCCAGTGGATATAATGGGCCGTATACAGAATCATTTACCAGATAAAAATAATCATATGTTGATAAATCTAAATTATCTTTTGCCCAGATATATGCACGCTTGTAAGACCCAAAGTCATATTCATTGTGACGTGTGGCAATTGCGTGTTTTGTGATGGATTTTATTTTCTTTAGTTCACTGGTACTGCATTCACAGTCCATTGATAATACAATGTCACCAAATTTGCTTAGTTTTTTTATATAATATGCCAATGCATCATCCACAGCGCAGGATTTATTATAGCCTGCGAATAGAAATAAACGTTTTTTTCTAGGAACTTGGTGTTTCATATTATATAATTTACATGTTTTATAATCATTTTGCAAGAATCTTGAGGTTGGTAATATGAAAATGTCTTGTTATGCAAATAATCGATATAAAAAGAATTTAATGCAAAAAATCGCAAAGATTTCTTGTCGCAATAATATGAAGATAGATGCTGTGCCGCGGGGTGCATTTATTGTAAATCCAACAACGGGGGCGTTTGGCGTTTTTGATGATGCGGGAAATTTAATAAAGTCATCGTTACAATATCGTGGAAAAACGGCTCAATTCATCCCAAAGTATGTACCAAGTGTCGAATATATGGATTGTGACGCAGTTTTTGTTGGTAATGTATATCCGCACTTTGGACATTTTTTGTTGGAACATCTTAATCGTGGGTGGGGAATAGGGCGCATAAAAAGTAAAAAAATTAAATACGTTTTAGTCGATAATAGAAATTTAGGGGCGCGACAATGGATGATTGATTTCTTGAAATGCGCCGGTGTTAAAGAGTCTGATATATTAATCCTGAATAAGTCGGTGCGGTTTAATACTGTTTATGTGCCATATCAATCTTTGAATATTGTATCTGGGTGGTATGCGCCAGAATTCAAAGATGTATTTGATATTATGCGCAAAAATACAAAGACTGATACAATATATGACAAGGTTTATGTGTCGCGGGCAAAGTTGTCTGATGATATGCGCGTCTGGGGCGAAGAACAGGTGCAATCTATATTTGAAAAAAATGGGTTCACAGTTATTTATCCAGAAACATTGCCGCTGGCAGAACAGATTGCGATAATCAGCCACTGTAATGTTTTAGCAGGGTGCGCTGGGACAGCGTTACATTTGGCGCTGACGATGAAAGAGGAAACGCGGGTCATTCAATTGAATCGTACGTCTGCTGTCAAAGATAACGGTGAAATTCAGTACAGATTATGTAAATTAAAAAATCAAGATTTTGATGTTATCTCTGCATCTGTCGAAGAGGTGCAATCTACGCATGGGGGGATACATGCGCCACAAATTATTGGTGTGACAAAAGAATTGCAACAATTCTTTGATGATAATAATTTTAAATATGATGACGCAGACTTGCAGATGAATGCAGATGTGCTGAATCAATACAAGTTACATTTGTCAGAATTTCAAAAAAATAACGGCGGACAATTATATTTGAAATTTAAAAAGAAATTTATTAAGTACATTTCTTGTATTGTTCCTGGGCGTATTTTACGTGGTCGGTTTAGAAAATGGTTAAAAGAAAAGATGTAAAATTAAAATCCCCCAATCGGGGGATTTTTTTAAGCGTCTGCATTTTTACGTGTCTTTTTACGAATGTTGCTGTCCAGTTCTTTCTTGCGCAGACGAATTGTGTCTGGGGTAACTTCGACCAATTCGTCATCCAAGATATAAGACAGTGCTTCTTCTAATGATATGCGACGAGGGGGGGCCAAGAATAATTTTTCGTCAGCTGTTACTGAACGCATATTCGTAAGTTCTTTACCTTTGATTGGGTTGACTTCTAAATCGTTTTCTTTGCTGTGTTCGCCGATAATCATACCAGAATATACTTCTGTTTGTGGGTCGATGAACAATGTGCCACGTGGTTGCAAATTGAACAGGGCGTATGTTGCGGCGCTGCCTTTTTCCATAGATACCAAAACACCTGGACGATACTGCATAATTGGGCCGCGATATGGGCCATATTCTGCAAAGACGCGGTTCATAATGCCTGTGCCGCGGGTGTCTGTGCGGAATTCGGACAGATAACCGATTAATCCACGTGAAGGTGCAGAAAATACAATACGTGTTTTCCCGCCACCTGATGCTTTCATTTCAGTAATGGTTGCTTTGCGTTTTGTCATCTTTTCAATAACAACACCACTGAATTCATCGTCTACGTCGATAACAACGTCTTCGATTGGTTCCAGTTTTTCGCCGTTTTCACCATCAATCATTACAACGCGTGGGCGACTGACACTTAATTCAAATCCTTCGCGACGCATTGTTTCAATCAAAATCCCCAGTTGTAATTCGCCACGACCAGAAACTTCGAATGCTTCGTTGTTTTCGCTTTGTTCGACTTTTAATGCGATGTTTGTTTCGGCTTCTTTGAACAGGCGTTCGCCAATCATACGTGATGTCAATTTTTTGCCGGATTTGCCCGCCAATGGCGATGTGTTTACAAAGAATGTCATTGTCAGGGTAGGTGGGTCAATTGGCATCGCAGGAATTGGTTCGTTTACACTTGGGTCACATAATGTGTCCGCCACAGTTGCTTTGGAAAAACCTGCAACGACAACGATGTCGCCAGCAGATGCTGTGTCACGTGATATTTTTTCAACACCACGATGTTCAATAATTTTTGTAATTTTTGCGTTTTCTATAAATTCCCCACGCATATTAATTGCTTTGACTGATTGGCCAACGCGAACTGTACCGGATTCAATTTTCCCAGTCAGTATTCGACCAACGTATGGGTCTGCTTCTAGTGTTGTGGCCAACATTTTAAATGGCGCGTTCAATTGGCAGCGTTCGCCATTACAATCAGGTGCTGGTACGTGATCGACGATTAATTGAAATAATGGGGTCAGGTCTTTTCTTTCGTCGTTCAGGTTACGTGCCGCCCAACCGTCACGCCCAACAGAATACAAATATGGGAAATCAAGTTGTGAATCTGTTGCGCCTAATTTATCAAATAAATCAAATGTTTCTGTCAGTACTTCATCAGGACGGGCGTCATTACGGTCGACTTTGTTAATACATACAATTGGACGCAGCCCCAGTTTCAAAGCCTTGGATAAAACGAATTTTGTTTGAGGCAGGGGGCCTTCGGCACTGTCAACCAACAAGACAACACCATCAACCATCGACAGAATACGTTCAACTTCGCCACCAAAGTCTGCGTGCCCAGGTGTGTCTACGATGTTAATTTTATATTCGCCCCATTGAATAGATGTTGGCTTCGCGGAAATTGTAATCCCGCGTTCGCGTTCAATATCACCACTGTCCATTACGCGGTCTTCGACTTTTTCATTGGCGCGGAATGTGCCGGCTTGCTTTAACATATTGTCAACCAGTGTAGTTTTACCATGGTCAACGTGTGCAATAATTGCAATATTGCGAATTTTCATGTCTTTACCCCATGTTTTCAGATTTTTCTAGCTTAGGGTATACCCATTTTTTTACATTTTCAAGAATATATTGTGTCTGGTATTGACATTTTGTTAAATTTGTCTATATTAACTGGAGTGAGTGATATGTGTATAATATGAATCAAGGAGGTATAAATATGACTTACCAAGCTTATACAGAACAAGATATTCGTAACGCGATGGCAGTGGGTTTAGATAGTTTAACAAAATTGGCACGTGTTAGATTAAAAACACGTTGGAAACAGATGCCTTTGAATAAACGCTGTGATGCAGCGCGTGCATTGGTTAATATGAATGCCGTAGCAAAAAAACCAGAGGCCTATTTTTCACGTGCGGCGACACAGCAAGCATGGAATAAACGTGCAAATGAATATGCGCAGGAAAAGAATTTAAAAAATGCCAGTGACGCATATTATATCGTTCAAGATCCAACAGGGGTGGTTTGGAATTCTGTAGCAGGTGCATTCTTTGATGGAAATGGCAGTGATTATTATAATTTCTGTGAATTGATTCAAAATTGGGAATATAATAACATCAAAGGCTTGTATGCGGATAAAATATTGAATTTGGCCAAAGCGTATAAAAACAAATTGGAACTGGCCAGTGCAAATAATTTTGCGCGTCCGTTTGTCGAAATAAAACAGGCTTTTCAAAGATAATAGGTGAAATTATATGTCGCATAATATCAGATTTGTACATTCGCAAATAGGTAAGGCTTTACAAGCGTTTAAAAATATCGCACATGCAGATTTGGTAAAATCTTGGGGGCGGTTTTCACAATCAGAACGTTGCCAAATCGCACGTGCGATGTTACTGATGGAAAATGCGGCCAGAAAGCCTGCAAACTATTTTTCATACGCAAAAACATATGCTACTTGGCAAACCAGAGCAAACAAATTTAAACAAGGCTTTGGTTTAACAGATGATGCGGTTGCGATGGATGCTGTTACAAATCCAGCCGAAGAATTTTTTGAAAAGGTCAAAATTGTTTGGATGAATCCAGACTTAGCACAGAAATATAAAAAATTCTGTGAATTGGTATATCTGTGGGAATATGCACGTAAGTCTGAACAATCAAGTGATGTTGTTGAAAAGTATGTAGATGCAATATTGTTTGTTGTGGCTGAGGTATGTGCATATCAATTGCAGATACTAAACCAGAAAAATGCGTTCTTTCAAAAAATAAAAATGTATATATGCCGTTAAAAAAAATCCCCGTTTGGGGATTTTTTTATTGGTGTTTACCGCCGATTTTTGTGCGACCACCCATCAATGGTTGTTAATCCCCTTCGTCTGGCGAAGGGGTGCCCGTTAGGGCGGGGTAGTGGTTTTTTGTTGTTTCTTCAATTGATGAAATAACTTTATCTATTTGGAATTTTACGTCATGGTCGTCAAAATGTATTACAGACAGACCAAGCGATTTTAAATATTCATCTCGTTTTTTATCATATGTATATTTATTATCGTGCGAACAACCGTCGATTTCTATGACCAGCTTTAATTTTGGACAGTAAAAATCAACAATATAGTTCCCTATGATGCGTTGTCTATCAAAATCAAGTCCATTCGTACGTTTGTTTTTTAGTAAGTTCCACAAAAGAACTTCGGATAGGGTAGATTTTTTACGTAATTCACGTGCGTTTTTTCGTAAATCTTTATTTGATGGTAATTTTATTGCCATAATTTACCACTACCCCGTCCGCATTCGCGTCCACCCCTTCGCTTAGCGAAGGGGATTATGTTTACCGCCGATTTTTGTGCGACCACCCATCAATGGTTGTAACGCTTTTGGAATATTTACAGAACCGTCTGGGTTTTGGTGGTTTTCAATAACAGGTACAATTGCACGCGGCAAGGCAATACCTGTATTATTTAATGTCGCACAGAATTGCATGCTGCCATCCGACGCGCGGAAACGTGTGTTTGTTCTGCGGGCTTGGAATTGACCAATCGATGAACAAGAACCTAGTTCACGATATGTATTTTCGCTGGGGAACCATGCTTCGACGTCATGCATTTTAATCTTGTTAAAGCCCATGTCGCCAGTGCATGCCATAATCACGCGATATGGTAATTCCAAATCTTCCATAATTTCGCACAAGTTATTTAACAAATGTTCGTGCATTTCATCAGATTGTTCAGGTGTGCAATATATATACTGTTCAACCTTGTTAAATTGATGTATACGTACAATTCCGCGGGTGTCGCGGCCGGCGGCACCTGCTTCTTTGCGGAAACATGGGGAATAGCCAGCGTATTTAATTGGTAAATCTTTTTCGTTCAAGACTTCATCACTGTGCAGAGAATTCAAGATAATTTCCGCAGTGCCTGCCAAACAACGGTCTGTATCAGTCAGCATAAATACATCGTTGTTCATAATAGATAAGTCTTTGCCAGTAAAATGTCCTGCATTAAATATTGTTTGTGGTTTTGTAATTGATGGGCAATTTACAAATGTAAATCCTTTGCTGATTAATTTTTGAATAACGTATGTTTGTATCGCCAGTTCTAATTCTGCGGCTTCGCCAAACAGGGCGTATGTACGTGTGCCGCAAATTGATGCGATTTTTTCTGGCTTCCACCAGCCGTTCATTTCCAATAAATCCCATTGTGGGCGTGGTGTAAAGTCAAATTCACGTGGTGTCCCAACGCGGCGGACTTCGACATTTTCAGAATCATCACGACCAATTGGCGTGTCTGCAGATGGAATTTGCGGAACGCTGTGTAATAATTCAGACAGTTTTTCTTCTTTGTCGCTAAGTTCTGCCATATCAGCTGCAATTTCCGCATTGATTTCTTTGGATTTTGCAATCAGGGGCGCTTTGTCGGCAGCAGTTGGTATTTCACGTGTGATTTTATTCTTTTCTGCTGTTTTTGATTGCGTGATTGTTTTAAGTTCACGAACGCGTTTGTCTAGTTCTAAAATTTCGTCTGTGTAATCTGTATAACCTTTTAATTCACAGGCTTTTTTTACGGCGTCCGGATTTTCGCGAATAAATTTTATATCTAGCATAATAATGTGTCCTTGTTGTTTTTTTTATATATACTATAACTAATAATATTTTTTGTAAAGAAAATGCGTGATAAATTATTCCCCAAATGGGGATGATATAGTGCTAAAAAATACAAAACTCAATTTCATAACGTACATAATTATAAAATACTTTAAGTTGAAAAGCAACAGAATATAATGTGCTGTTTTTGTTTGCATAAGGTTTATATATTGTGTATGCTGAGGCAGAACAAATAGGAAGGTTTTATTATGTATGATATTATTATCTTAGGTTCTGGCCCTGCGGGCTTAACAGCGGCATTGTATGCGGCGCGCGCAAATAAAAAGACAATTGTGTTGGGTGGAAGTCGTCTGGGTGGCCAGATGGCAGGTATCGCAACATTGGAAAATTATCCGGGCTTTGAAGGCAGTGGTTTAGAGTTAGCAGAGTTTATGAAAAATCAAGCAGAACACTTTGGCGCGACTGTGAATTTTGTGTCGGCAAAAAATATATCTGGCGACGCAGAAACAGGATTTGTGGTCTCTGCAGATGACGGTAAAGAATATACAGGGCGTGCAGTAATTATTGCCACAGGTGCGTCACCACGTAAACTGGAAATCGAAGGGGCGCGCGAATTGATGGGGCGTGGTGTGTCTTATTGTGCAACGTGTGATGGATTCTTTTACAGTGGTAAAACTGTTATGGTTATGGGCGGCGGAAACAGCGCGCTGAATGATGCGTTGTATTTGGCTGATTTGGCCAAGACAGTTAAAATTGTTTATCGCAAGGCCGAATTTACGCGGGCAGAGGCTGTATTACGTGAACGTGTCGCAGCACGTGAAAATATTGAATGCTTGTTCAATACAGATTTGGTAAAAATTGAAGAAAAACCAGATTCAACAGATGGTGAATTGATTGTTACAACAACGACCGGTGATAAAATAGTTGTTGACGGTTTGTTTGTCGCAATTGGACACGAAGCCAACACAGATTATTTAACCGAAGATGTTAAACGTGATGCAATGGGGCGTCTTGCACCATCTGCATTGCCAGCGGGTATGTTTGTTGCAGGTGATGTGCACAGCGATATCAAAATGCAGATTGCAACAGCTGTTGGTACAGGGTGTACGGCTGGGATGGATGCCATCGCATTCCTTAACAAAAATTAAATATAACAATTCATCTGTGGACGGTCCCGATAACTCATGTAACATTTGTACACTACGTTATCGGGACCGTTCCACATCTAAACTGTTCTATTTAATTTTCCGCTAATCACTACCCACTAGATTATTTTTTACCAAAGTGTTTCTTTAATATATCGTATGCAGCGGAAATGCGCGCAAATTCTGTAGCGGCGTTCTTTTTGTCTGTCGCTGTATCCGGATGGTATTGTTTTGCCATCGCGCGGTATTTTGTGCCGACTTCGCGCCACGTGGCAGATATACCAAGGCCAAATACTTTTAATGCCGATACAACCGTTGTTGGTAATTTATTTTTTGCAGGCATACGATCAAATTTACTGCGGCCATGCAGAAAGTCATTTAAAAACTGGGTATAATCAGTTGCTTCTTTGTTTGCTGTATCTGTATCTTTTAATGGTGCGCCAAATGTTTGTCGTTCCCAATCGGCTTCGATTTCTTCGGGGGACATATCTGCATAAAAATTCCAATTTTTGTTATATTCTGCAGCGTGTTCCTGACAGAAAAACCAATAATCTTTTAAGTCGCGGGATTTTGGTGCGCGACATGTTCCTGCTTTGGTGCAGCCCGTTTTATCACATTTTTTTATCATTTATCTTGTACCTTTGTTCATCCCAAAAGGATGGTGCTTTTCAACTGTTTCTTTTAACTGTTCTGGCATAACGTGCGTGTATATCTGGGTTGTAGATATATCTTCGTGCCCCAACATTGTTTGTATCGCACGCAAGTTCGCACCGCCAGCCAGTAAGTGTGACGCAAATGAATGACGCAGTACGTGTGGACTGACGCGATTCGGATCAATGCCGGACAGTATAGCACATTTTTTTAAAATTTTGAAAAAACCATCACGTGTTATGTGACCGGAATTTCCACGTGATGGAAATACGTATTTAGAATCAATGTCACCACGTGCATCCAGCCACTTGTTCAGTGCATGTATGGCGGTGGCGTGCATTGGGATTAATCTTTCTTTGGCGCCTTTGCCATGTATTAATAATTTATCCCCCAGTACCCCAGATAATGGTAATTCACATAATTCTGATACGCGCAGCCCAGATGCATACAACAA
Organism: Alphaproteobacteria bacterium; assembly: GCA_033345235.1. Taxonomy (GTDB): domain Bacteria; phylum Pseudomonadota; class Alphaproteobacteria; order Rs-D84; family Rs-D84; genus Enterousia. Next base: position 121,559 of record JAWPOC010000016.1, read on the forward strand.
TTCAATCATCGCGCGCAGACGAAGTGCTGTTTTTATGTCGCCTGCGGATGATATTAACAGTTCGATTTCTGTGGGTGATAAAAATTTAGGTAACTTGCGTTCGCGTTTCGGTAATTCCAGATTTTGCGCAGGATTTGTTTCGATTATTTTTTCCAACATCAGAAATTTATAAAAACCACGTAATGCAGACGCTTTGCGGGCAATAGATGATGGCTTTTCAGATAGTTCTGATAAATATTGTTGTACAGACGCGTTCGTCGCGCTAATTAAGCCACCATCAAGCGCAGCGTCTGCTAGAATTAAATCAGACTTGTAGCTGGATAGTGTTCTTTCGCTGCAGCCTTTTTCAGCAGACAGGGCTTCTAAGAAAATATCTATATAGTTCACGGATATACTACGATTTCAGTCATATGTTGTGTTGTTGGAAATGATATAATCATTAATATAATGAATATCGCAATCAAAGCCCATATCAGGATTGTTTTTGCTTTGGTATTTTTTTTCTTTTTTATTGGCATTGTTTCCCTCATTCTTTTTTATATAGTGTCAAAACTGGTAATAAATATTCCGGCGCCCGCAATAATAATTAATGGTGGGGCAATAATAGATAATATCGGGGGCAGGGTGCCTGTCGCGCCCAATGCGTTAAATAAATTTATCAGAAAGTAAACAATAAAGCAGGTTATAATACCCAAACTAAATTTAATCCCAAAACTGTAATTGCGGCGTTGTTTGGTCTGAGAAAATGCAATCCCCAACGTCGCCATTGATATCATTGTCAGTGGCAAAAATAACAGTGTCCAAAATTGTACACTATGCCCGCGAACAGGTGCGCCAATGTCTTTCATTTTTGTTATGAATTCAGGTAATTGCCAGAATGATATCTGGTCTGGTTGCAGATATCTGTCCAGTACTGTTTGTGGTGTCAGCATTGTTTTTACGTTCCAATCTGAATTTGTGACAGTGCCGTCTGGATGCCATATTTGTGCGTCTGTGGCAAATAGACCGTCATCAGATAATGTGACAGACTGGGCGTTAATGCGATTGGTTAATTTGAATGTTGCGTCTTGGGTATATATTGTCGCATTTTTAAATATTAATGTGTTCGCATTTTTTTGCATGCCTTTGGCGTTCATAGTTATATATTGGTCATCTGTTGATTCGCGTAACCAAATAGAATTATCAATTAATTGTAAATTATCAGATGTTATATGATCAGAACTAATCCGAACAGAATATGGATTAATAACCGTCGTCGCAAACAAGCCAATTAAAAATGCGCCAATCAAAAACGGTGTCGTCGATTGAAAAGGTGACAGACCTGCACTGGCAATAATAATGTTTTCTGTGGACTTGGTTAATTTATAAGCTGTTAACAGCGTGCCCATAAATACAGCCAGCGGCAGAAATAATGGAACGTATTCCAACAAGCGTATCCAAGATTCATAAAGTGCCGCAATTGCAGTCGGATTAGATGGCAGACGTTCTACAAAAGTTACTGCCAATATTATCCCGCATACAATCAGCATAACAAGACCAACGCCAGAAAAAAATCGGCGTAATAAAAAACGATTTAAGATATTAAACCTGAACATAGTAATAAAACTATACCTTGTTCATTTGATAATTGCAAAATTAAAATGAATGCGTATAATTCTGCAAGAATAAAAATAAATAGGATGTAAAATTATGGAAAAGAAACCAATTTCAAGGGCTGGTTTTGATAACTTGTTGAAAGAACTGAGAGATTTAAAGGAAAATCAAAGACCAGAAATTTTAAAAACTGTTCAATGGGCGCGTTCTTTGGGGGATTTGTCTGAGAATGCGGATTACAGCGCGGCCAAAGAAAAACAACGTCAAATCGACAACAGAATCAGATTTATCGAAGATGTAATTGAAAATGCCGCGATTATTGATATTGATTCGTTGTCAGGAAACAGGGTGGTTTTTGGTGCGCGTGTTGTCGCCGAAGACGAAGATGGTAATAAAATGCAATGCAGAATTTTGTCTGATATAGAATCTGATGGCAGAACTGTGATTTCTTGTACTTCGCCTGTGGGGCGCGCAATGATTGGCAGATGTGTTGGTGATACATGTATTGTGAAATTGCCCAGCGGTGAAAAAGAATATGAAATTTTATCCGTCAGCTTTAAGGATTAATGCGTTATGACAGTTCGCGTGTTACCAGACTTTTTAATCAATCAAATCGCAGCAGGTGAGGTTGTAGAAAGACCGGCCAGTGTGGTGAAAGAATTGGTTGAAAATGCGCTGGACGCGGGCTCAACACAAATTGTCATAGATGTTGTTGATGGTGGACGCACAATGATTTGTGTGACAGATAATGGGTCTGGGATGTCACGTGATGATTTGGCGCGTGCGATAACACGACATGCAACATCTAAATTGCCAGATGATGATTTGTTAAATATTAACTTTATGGGATTCCGTGGCGAAGCGTTGCCGTCAATTGCGTCTGTGTCTGATATGACAATTGATACCTGTAATGGCACAGATGAAAATGGTTGGCAAATTGATTGTACTTCGCATGAAATTAAACCGTCTGATTGGCAGACAGGAACCAGAATTCGTGTGCAAAATTTATTTGCAAAAACACCTGCACGATTAAAGTTTCTGCGCGGCGACAAGGCGGAACTGATGTCTGTTGTAGATGTTGTCAAAAGATTGGCAATGGCCAGAACTGATGTCGGGTTTGTACTGAATAACAAGTGGTTCTTTCCAAAAGATGTGTCTTTGTTGGAACGACTGGAATCTGTTATGGGGCCAGATGTTCGTGGCCGTATGCTGGAAGTTAGCGCAGAATCTATGTCTGGGTCTGGTATGAAATTGTCAGGTTTTATATCGCAGCCAACGTTACGTCGCGCATCGTCTGTGGATCAATATTTGTTTGTTAATGGACGGCCAGTCAAAGATAAAGTCTTGGTCGGGGCGTTGCGTGCTGCGTATATGGATGTAATGCATGCACGTGAATTTCCTTTGTGTGCATTGTATTTAACTTTGCCATCTGGGGCGGTTGATGTTAATGTGTCGCCCGCCAAGACCGAAGTGCATTTTCTGGAACCAAATCATGTTAGGGCTTTTATTATCAAGACTTTGCGTGACAGATTGTCACAAACAATCGCGCAAAGTGCGCCACTTAGGCCGGTTACAGAATTTAAACATAATCATTTTGTTAAACCAAATGTGCCGCCGGTTAAATTTGATTTAGGACAAAATTCTGGAACGCGTATATTTGTAAGTGATGTTTTAAAACAAGTTACCCCAGAAATGTTCCCAACGCCTTTTGTTGCAGAACCAAAAGATACTTTAAATCAGGTGCAAAGTATTGATTTGCCTTTGGGACGTGTCGTTGGACAGGTTGCAAACAAATATATAATTGCACAAAAAGATGGTAATATGGTTATTGTTGACCAACATGCAGGTCATGAACGTATAACCTATGAAAAATTACGTAATGGAAAAATAAAGTCCCAGCCATTATTAACGCCAATCGTGATAAACCTGCGCGCAGAAGATGTTAATGCGATTATGTCTGTCGCAGATGATTTGAAAAAGTCAGGTTTGCATATTGATGTTTTTGGTGATGATGCGATTGCTATATTTGAAAAACCGTCTGATTGGGATTTGAAATGGGATGATGTTCTGCATGCGGTGGCTGATGAAGTGCGGGAAAATGGTTCGTCCAGCCAGTTAAATGAAAAATTGCATTTGAAACTGGCAAATTATGCGTGTCATCATTCTGTGCGCGCAGGTCAAAAACTGGATTTTGCCCAGATGGATGCGCTGTTGCGCGATATTGAAAATACAGAACGTGCAGGACAATGTAACCATGGGCGTCCTGTGTATAAAATTATACCGCTGATAGAAATAGATACTTGGTTTGAAAGATTATAATTTCTGTGATTTTCTCTTTACAATAATGGCTTTTTTTACTACGGTTCTTGTATTAAACAAGGAGAAATTATATGGAAAATACAATCGAAGTCGTTGATGCTGTTGCTCAGACAGGTGCGGTGAATGCTCAACAGGGCAGTTTTTGGGGAATGGTTCTGTATTGTGTTGTTGTTTTGGGAATAATCTATTTCTTGATGGTGCGCCCAAATAAAAAACGTATGGCAGAATATCAAAAGATGTTGGATTCCTTGAAGGTAGGTAATCGTGTTATGGCTGCAGGTATATACGGCGTGATTAAAAAAATAAATGAAAAAACAATCGAAATGGAAGTCGCAAAAGGCGTTGTTATCGAAGTTAATAAAAACGCTGTGGCAAGTGTTGAATAACTATAAGGATTGGGTATGTTTAAAAAGTTAGCAGTTATTTTTGTTGCTGCGTTCTGTGTTTTGTTGGCTGTGCCAACAATATCGCCAAAATTGGCACCTTATTTTCCATCTTGGATTCAGCCAGTGTCGCTGGGACTGGATTTAAAGGGTGGGGCACAATTGTTGCTGGAAGTTGATACGGATACAATGTTCAAAGAAAAAAATGAACAGTTGTATGAAGAAACGCGCAGCGCGTTAATAGACAGAAACAAGGGTGTTATTCGTTTTTCTAATTTGCGCAATCATGATGGGGTTGTGTCTTTGGTGGTGCGTAATGCAGACGAAGTATCAAATGCCAAAGGGCGTCTGAAGGCGACGTTTGGTAATACTGTGGATATGTCTTCGGATGGAAAAACAATAAAGTTATCTTATTCTGATGCCCAAAAACAAGAAATGATAAAAGATGCTTTGGCGCGCAGTATCGAAATTGTACGTCGTCGTATTGATGCGCTGGGAACAAAAGAGCCTTCTATCCAAAGCCAAGGTGGTAAATATATCTTGGTGCAGTTGCCTGGGGTCGATAATCCAGAACATATTAAAAACTTAATCGGGCAAACCGCAAAGATGAGTTTCCATTTGGTAAATGAAAACATTACACATGAACAGATGATGTTAGGACGGGCGCCCAGTGGTACAGAATTTTTGCCTTATATGAATATGCCATGGCAAAGTGTGCCTGTGTATTCCAGAATAGAAGTTTCTGGGGATTCTTTGAAAGATTCTCAGGCTGATTTTGACCAAAATAATATGCCCGTTGTGTCAACTGTGTTTGATGCGTCTGGTGCCAGAAAATTTGCAAAATTAACAACAGAACACGTGGGTGAACGTTTTGCAATTGTCTTGGATGGTCAGGTTTTGTCTGCGCCGGTTATTCGTGAACCAATCCCAGGTGGTCGTGGTCAAATTTCTGGTGGTTTTGCATTACAAGAAGCAAAAGATTTAGCAGTTCTGTTGCGCAGTGGTGCATTGCCTGCGCCGTTGCAGGTTATCGAAGAACGTACTGTTGGTGCGGGCTTAGGTGCAGATACAATTGAAAAAGGTAAATTGGGATCAATTGTTGGTGTGGCGTTTATCTTTATATTCTTGTTCTTTGTATATCGCTTGTTCGGCGTAATCGCAGGTATCGCATTGATGGTGAATTTGGGAATGATTGTGGGTATAACCGCATTGTTTGGTGCAACATTAACATTGCCAGGTATCGCAGGTATTGTGCTGACGTTGGGAATGGCGGTTGACGCAAATGTATTGCCGTTCGAACGTATTCGTGACGAAGTAAAAGCAGGTGTTCCAACATTGCGCGCGGTGAATATGGGATTTGATAGATCTTTGAAGACCGTTATGGACGGAAACTTGACTACACTGATTTGTGCATTGGTTTTGTTCCAGTTCGGTGCAGGCCCAATTCGTGGATTTGCAGTGACTTTGTCGATAGGTATATTGACAACGTTGTTTACATGTGTCTGGTTGACCAAGGTCTTGGTTGATTGGTATATGAACGGCAAGAATAAAAAACTTGGTTTTGTTAGATAATGTAAAGGGGTGTTAAAATGCAATTACATTTTATGAAATATCGTAAAATTGCGTACTTGGTTTCAGGGGCGTTGATTTTGCTGTCTGTTATATCTTTGCTGTTTCGTGGATTAAATTATGGAACAGACTTTTCTGGTGGTATATCGATGGAAGTAACACCACTGGAACAAGGGTATACCATTGATCAAATGCGTGACCAGTTGTCCGAATTTAATCCAGAATTGCAACAGGTTGATGGTAAATCTATTTTAATCCGTTTGGGGTTGCCAAAAGATGCAACTGATGCACAGCAAAATGAACGTGTTACTCAAATCAAAGATATTTTGGGAAACAGTGTTGAATATTCACAAGTTCAAATCGTAGGCCCAAAAATCGGTGGCGAATTAGTACGTGGCGGTATTCTGGCAATATTGTTCGCGTTTGTAATGATGGCGATATATGTGTGGATTCGTTATCGTGGTGGCTATGCAGTTGGTGCATTTGTGTCTTTGTTCTTGGACTTTGTGTTGATGTTCGGGTTCTTTTCAATCACAGGTTTGGAATTTAATCAGACGGCCATTGCTGTTATTTTGACAGGTATTGGGTACTCGATTAATGACAAGGTTGTAAACTATGACCGTATCGATGAAAATGTAAAGAAATACCACAAAATGCCAATGGCGGACTTGATTGACCTGTCTGTCAGTGAAATGTTCCGTCGTACAATGTTGACCAGTGTTTCTACATTGTTGGCAATGATTGGTATCTTTATGTTTGGTGGGGCGTTGTTGCGTGACTTTGCGTTGGCGATGGGCTTTTCCGTTATTATGGGAACGTTTACCAGTATCTTTATCTCGAATATGATACTGTATAACTTTAACTTGCGTGATAGCGATAAATAGTTAATTTGGCACTGTAATCTGGGGGGAAATACGATGAAAAAATTTTTAATCTGGACATTTTTAACTTTGGTTGCAGTGCCTTGTTTTGCAAACAGTCTGTTTTTTGAAGATGAGCCTGTACAGGATGGTTTGCCCGTATTTACAATGTCTGAGACGTTCGCAGATGTTTATGAAAAGTTAGATGGTGTAAATTGGGGTGGAAAAAATCTGAATCTGGCAATTGAAAGTCTGGAAAATATCAATTCTTTGGCGCATATTGCTGCGACTGATGAAAGAATTGTTTTGGTGTGGCGTGATACTATTGTCGGAAATTTTGCCAGACCAAAAGATAAAGATTGGAACGCGTTTGGCGAAATTACAACAGCGTTGATACTAAAAATGCGCCAGCAAGACCCAAATCTGCGCAGAATGAGCGAAAATGACATTTATCAAATTGCAGTGGAAAGTTTAGTGCGCGGTCTGGATGAACATGGTAAGTATGTATTGTCTAAAAATGCACAGATTACAGAAGATGGAAAAATATTAACCAGTGTCGGTGTCGAAGGTGCGCGTGATGCACGTGGCTATTTTCGTGTGACTGGGGTTTATAAGGGTTCTCCTGCAGATGGGGCAGGTATAAAATCAGGTGATTTGATTGTTGAAATAGATGGTATGCCTGTGACAGGTATGTCAGGTGCAGATTTGGCAAGTGTTATGACTGGGTTTAATTCTGGTACAGCCAAAATAAAACTGTTAACGCCGTCAGGACAGAAAAATGTTGTGTTGCGTCGCGCGTCAATTGCGTTGGCAGATGCAGATGTCGTATATCGTAATGATACAGAATATAGTGGTATTTTAGAAATTGTTGTTCATAAAATTACAAATGGTGCAGTTGATATTATTAACAGAGCCTTGGCAATGTATCCTGATGTATATGGAATAATTTTAGATTTGCGCGCGGCGTCTGGTGATGATGAACGTGCTGTTGCAAAATTAGCAGGATTGTTTATGGGACAGGTGCCTGTTATGCGTGTTGTTGAAACTGCACGTGAAGAAGTAGAAATAATCCCTGGGGGAAATGCAGTAACAGATGTGCCTGTGGTCGTACTGGTGTCTGATATGACACGTGGTACAGCCGAAGCATTGGCCGCAGCGTTTTATGAAAATCAGCGCGGTGTTTTGGTCGGAACACCAACCGCAGGACAAGCGCGTATCGCATCACAGATAGATTTAAAAAATGGCGGAATGTTAGAACTGTTAAACAAGTCCGTTAAAACAGGCAGTGGACGCGCAATTGATAATCGTGGTGTGTTCCCAATTGTATGTTTATCTAATATTCGGTCAAATCAGCAGCAAAATGCATTCTTTGTAAATGTTGTAAATAATGACTTTAATATGCAAGACTTTAATAAAAAATCAGATGTCAGTGCAGATGATATTCGGCGTGGGTGTCCAACAATTACCAGTGGTACAGATGAAGATGCAGTGTCATTGGCTGTGGCGGTAAAAATTTTAACTGATAAAAAAGTCTATAATAAATTAATAATAGAATAACAGTACTTGGGGGTGTGTTATGTTTTTGTCGAAAGATAATCAAATGTTATGGCGCAGGGTGCGTTGGGCAGCCTTGATAACAGCAGTGCTGGTTGCGTTGGGAATTGCGTGGTATGACAGGCCTTTGTTTGTAATGATGCGTTATTTAGACGCTAGAATTTGGGGATTCTTTGATGCTGTTTTTGATGCCAAAGTTTGGATTATTTCATCGTTTGTTGTTCTGTTAGCACTGTGTGTTAAAAAACAAATAAAATCAAAAGACTTTTTAAAAGAATGTAAAACAAAGTTCAATTTAAAATGTTGTGCGTGTGACTTGTTCTCGCAGATAAAAACCAGTCACGCTTTTTTGATTTTTTGTAGTGTTTTATCAGCAGGCATAATCGTTAAAATACTAAAGATATTTATCGGACGTGCCAGACCTGTGTTTTTCGAAGCTTTGGATATGGTTGGATTTTATCCACCGTCTTTGGATTGGGCGTTTAATTCTATGCCATCTGGGCATACGACCGTTACATTTGCGGGCTTGGTCATGATTGGTATGTTGGCACCAAAGTACAAGCCTTTGACATGGGGATTGGCGATTGTTGTTGGACTGTCAAGGGTCGCAATAGGGGCACATTGGCCAACAGATGTTTTGTTGGGGGCTTTTATAGGAATGCTGGTGGCGGATATTGTAAAATATCTATTGTTACGTAAATCTAGATAAACAAAATAGGCGGGTAATAATAAATCGCCTATTTTTTTTGTGATTTTTATGATAAAATGTCTGTGCTATGACAAGGAAGAAAAAAACATCAAGAATTTTGCCCGCTGGAATTTCTGGCGCGTTGAACAGTTTGGTTGCCCGTATCTTTGGTGGGTGTGTTTGTGTGCTGGGGGTGTGGGCGTTGATCGCTTTGTTTATGTATAACCCAAATCTGGATGGGTTCGCTGTCGCCAGTAATTTCGGCAGTCAATCTGCAATGGGAAATGTTGTTGGGGCATTGCGTTATGCAATTGGGTTTGTGCCAACGTTATTTGTGTTTTTATGTGCTGCCAGATGGGGCGCGTTAAAACTGTTGGGGATGGAAATAGGGGCGTCACCAGAATATAATTTCTTGCGCGGATTTATCGCTGTTTGTGTCGGGGCAATTGGGTTTGGTTTGCTTGTTCCAATGGGAACGTATGGCGGTATGTTTGGCGCGATTGCATATATGGACGTTGTTGGTGTTGTTGGTAAAGTTGCACCGGTCTTGGGTGTTTTATTTGTTGCTGTATTTTTTGTTTTAGCAGGTACTTTGTTACATATCAGTTGGCGTCATTTGCGTTGGGCAATGGGAATAATTATTCGTTGGCTGCGCTGGATTGGCAGTGCATTCCATCTGATTAAACCTGTGGCAGACGCCCCACAAGAAGATGATGAAGAATACACAGATGATGACACAGAAGACGAAGCCGATGCAGAAGAAGAAAAGCCAGAAAAACCCAAACGTAGTTTACTGGGACGTCGCGCGTCAAACAAGGCGGCTGTGGTTGCAACTGTGTCTGCGGGGCGTTCACGTCGTGCGGCGGCTGCATATCAATTGCCAGACCCGAAATTCTTGGAAAAGTCCAGTTTTAGTAAATGTGCCGTAACACCTGATTTGAAACAGAATGCGCGTAATATGGAAACTCATTTTGCGGAATATGGTGTGTATGGGCGCGTTGTTGGTATAAAGCCTGGGCCAATTGTGACGTTATATGAATTCGAACCAGATACAGGTATGCGTATTGCAAAAATTACAGAAACAGTCAAAGATATGACCCGCGCAATGGCAACAGAAAATATTCGTATCGCGCATATTCCACGCACGAACTTTGTTGGTGTTGAAATGGTTAATATCAAGCGTCAAACAGTGCGTTTTCGTGGGCTGGTTGAAAATCCGATTTTCATAGAATCAAAGTACAAAATTCCATTGGCGTTGGGTGTTGATATTGGCGGAAATCCAATGTATTTTGACTTGGCCAAGATGCCACATATGTTAATCGCAGGGCGTACTGGGTCTGGTAAATCCGTATTTGTACAATCTATTATTACATCGATTGTGTATCACTTTACGCCGGACAAGTGCAAGTTGATGATTATCGACCCAAAAGGTGTTGACTTTGGGTTCTGGGATGATATTCCACACTTGATTACGCCAATTGTAAAACTGGATCCTGCTGCGGCGGTAAATGCGCTGAAGTGGGCAGTGCGCGAAATGGAAGAAAGATATAAACAATTACAAGTCTTAAATGCGCGTAATATCGAAAGTTATAATGAAATTGCGGCGCAAAAACGTGAAAGCGGTGAAAAGATTACAAAACAGGTCGCGGTTGGCACAGACCCAGAAACAGGCGAATTATTATTTGAAACCCAAGAAGTTGACTTATCCGATATGTCATACATTGTCATCGTCATAGACGAGGTGGCCGACCTGATGTCTTTGGCGCGCAAAGATGTTGAAGCCTGTGTTCAACGTATTGCGCAAAAGGCGCGTGCGGCTGGGATTCATCTTGTTATGGCGACCCAGCGTCCAGACGCAACAACAATCACAGGTGTTATCAAGGCAAACTTCCCAACACGTGTTTCGTTCCAAGCGCGCAGCCGTATTGACAGTGCAACCACACTGGGCGAAGGTGGTGCAGAACAGTTATTGTCTTGTGGCGATATGCTGTTTAGCGAGGCTGGCCGCGTCCCTGTGCGAATTCATGGCGCATTCATAGACGATGGCGAATTGAACAGAATTGGTGAATTCTTGCGCGCCCAAGGCGAACCAGAATACGCAGACGGTGTAACGGATTCCGAAGGCGACGGTGGCAGCGATGTTGATGTTTCTGGTATCCCAGGAATGGGTGGTGGTGATAAAGATGGCGACCTGTATGCCCGCGCCAAAGAGTGTGTTTTACGTGATAAAAAGCCGACAATTTCTTATATTCAGCGTCGTTTACAAATTGGCTATAACAAGGCTGCGGGCTTTATGGAACGTATGGAAGAAGAGGGTATTGTGTCTGGGCCGGACGCCAATAACAAACGTCACATCCTATAAATAAATTATAATAACTTATCTACACGCGGTGCCGGCAGTTCATGTAGCGTTTGTACACTACACTGCCGGCACTGCGTGTATCTAAATCATTCTAATTTATTTCTGTTTATCGGATGATAATTCATCTACAAGTGGTGTCAGCAACTTATGTAGCGTCAGTACACTACGATTCCCGTTTTACTTTTATCTAAATCATTCTAATTTATTTCTGTCTGTTGGATTGTTATATAATTTTTTTCTTTTAAAGAATGCTCGATTGTGATAAAATCAAGCCTAAGAGAGAATATGAAACTGATTAAGCGTATTTTATTAATGGTTTTATGCGCCATGCCGTCTTTGGCGGGGGCGCAGGTTGCAACAACCGCGGGCAGTAATCTGACCGCATGGAACGGTGATACTGGTTCAATAAATAATAATAATTGGAATTCTATGATGAACAGTCGTGTAACCTCTGCGGGCGCGAATTCTGGGCCTGCGGCGGATTATGGGAACTGTAATTCGTTGATTTTGCGCTGTGCCCAACCAAAGTGCAGTGGTTGTACATCTATGGATTTGGCGCGCCCGATTGTTCGTGGCTGTGTTAACAGTAATGCCAGCTGTAAAAAGTATGGCGAAGATTTAGTGGAATATATTTCTGCCCAGTTGGTATCCAGTGCCAGTGCCAAGGCGCAACAGCAACAATTGGCGGCGCAACAGGCGGCTGCGGCCAACAATAATCAGCAAATGCAACAAATGCAGGCGCAAATGCAACAGATGCAATATGAAATGCAACAGCAAAATGCGGCACAAATGCAACAAATGCAGGCCGCATTGGATGAACAAAAGCAGATGGTCGCTGCCGCCCAGGCAGAGGCTGCTGCGGCGCAACAACGTGCAAATGCGGTTTCTGATACAGGGCTGACGGCGTTACAGCAAAATGCGATTGATATTGGTGTATCAAATGATGTTATGTTGCGCGAACAGATAAGCGGTGAAATATTGTCCAAGGTTGAAAATGCCGAAGCTGCATTGAAAAAATTAAAAGTATCAATGGATAATACATTTAATTACGCAGGCTGTGATTCACGTGGCGACGATTGTGCGGGGCCAAATCGTGTCAAGACATTCAAAGACAAAGCCTTGGGCTTTATCACGCCATATGAAGAAATTGTTGATGAAATGTACGAAGCGCTGGAAACTGCGCTGGCGGTGGGTGTGGATGTGTCTGATGTAATTATGATGCTGTCGGGGTCTTGCAATAAATGGGGAAAATATATTTGCCGGTATGGTAAAAAGAATCTGAATGGTTTTGAAGTTGGTGAGTATTGTGATGAATCTGTTGTTAATAAAACATGTGTGCCTGAGACGTGTAGGAATGGTAAATCTGTAAAAGGTGGTAATGTTCGTGGGATTGGGGCGGAATGTAGTGATGGTATGCAAATCCCGCCACAGGATGATATGCGTTGTCAATTGGTTAGTCTGTATGACGATACCGAAGATACCGATGGCGAAGAATTTTGGGCGTTATGGTCCGAAGAAAATTCCGCAGATGGCGATGAAACGGTTCGTATTGGTTGTGCAACATCTATGTTGGATTCGATATCGATATTTGGTCGTCGTTCCAGTCGTCGTGGTGCGGCACTGGATTTAGATACATTGGAACGTATGATTATCCAAGACGCCCCAGATAATATGGGCAAGCGTAATTCGGTGGACAAGGTAAAGTATTGTGCATTGACATACGAAGGGCAAAGACATTTAGATAATGCAATTGAAAAACGTACATTGCCAACCAATGGTTTGTGTGTGGCGTATGATGATTTGTATAAAAGTGTAAGGAATCAAGATTTTGTTATGCCAACAGGTGATGCGGCATTATCAAAATATATCCCAGATAGATATAGTAAAACCGCATGTGAAGAAGTGTATACTGTGGGTGTTTCTGTTGATGCATGTAAATGTACAAGTTCCGATGGGTGTGGATCTGGTGTCAATGACTGTAATGGTAATGTGGCGTTGTATGTTAATAATAAATGTATTGTATGTAATCCGAATATGTGTCGGTATGATATGGCTGATGATAAAGTCAGACCGATGACACTGGAAGAGGCATGTAAAGATCTTAAGCATACATGGAAATCTGGCGCGGATGAAGGTAAAAAGTGTGAATGTAAAAAGAAAAAATCTGGTGATGCTCAGCAGTATTTAAAAGAGGGCAGTAACGGATTTGAATGTGCGGCGGCAGCAGCGGTAACGGGATTTTTAAGTAATAACAACGGCTTATTTGCGTCGGGGGGGGCGTTGCCAAGACGAATGTTTATCGACAGGTGGGCGGCCTGATGGGTTAAGTGGCGCGGAGTATGGTAATTGTTGTAAGTGCGGTCAATATGGTAAGTATAACCCTGCGATGCAAAAGTGTGTAAATGGCAGAATAGAACGGTTAACGATTGGGTAAAAATGAAAAAAAGTATGTTGAAATTTTTATTGTCTGTGTGTGCGGTGGTTATCGCGGTGTCTGTTGCGCCTGCGTTTGCTGCGACAAACAGTTGTGAAGAAGAAGCTAATGACGCAATTGCGCCTGAATTCGCACTGTGTTCAACGCATGTATATAATATTGGACTGACAGAAAATCCTGATTCTGCAGGGCGCGCGTTAATGCAAGAAGTTATCGGTAAAAAAACAACTGTGATAACACAGCAAATGTATAAACAGTACCAGCAAATGGAATCTATGTTGCGACGCTTTAAAACACAATTGGAAAAGGCGGTTTTGAAAAATAAATTCGAAATGGCCGGCGCCAAAGACGATGATGACGATGACGGCAGTGGTGGATACACATCCAAAGATTCTGGGATTTTTATCGGGGGCGCACAGGATTGTTCCAGATTGTACAGTACAAAAGAAATGTTGGATTGTTATCGAGCTAATTTGGAAACAATTGAACGTACATCAAATTATGGTAACAGTTTAAGTAATGATGTAAAAAAACAATTCGCAAAAGATTTTGAAAGGTTGGTATATAAAGACTATGCAGGCAAGACAGGATATAACTGTACAACAACAAAAGAAGGTGTAACAGCAAAAATAACAGAAGACGAAAAAACAAAATGTACCCAAGCAGGTAATAAAATGAATAAAACATTGTTTAAAAAATGTATGGACGCCATGCGTACATGTTTGCAAGAGCATTTCACTAAATATGAAGAACAACAAAATTCATACAGAAGATGGCAATAAAAAATCTTGCACCTGCGGTTTGCAGGTGTTTAATTGTTGTTTACAGATATTAAAAAAATTGCTATAATTATATAAATCAGTATGTGTTTCGCATACAGAAAATCGAATGAAAGGCACAGGAATTCTGGGGTCGCGCCAGAATACAGGGAGTTATTTATGATAAGCAAAAAAATCATAGGGTCGTGTAAAAATGCAATCGGAACAGTGTTCTTGTTGGCGGGGGCGTTTTTCGTTTGTTCTACTTTGATTTCTATTCGGGCGGTGTTCGCAGATCCAATCGCGCCGGTAAATGTTAATGAATTGGTCTTGCAACAGGGCGCGCGCAGTAATGTTAATGCACGTACTGGTTCAAATGCGCGCACAAATCCACGTGCCCAGGCAACTGCGGCCAGACGTGCAACTGTGGCACGTACGGCAGTGCCGGCGGGAAATGCAACCGCTGTGACAAATGCGCAACCTGCACGCAGTGCGGCACCACGTACGTTGGTACTGCGACCAAATGCGCGTGCAAACGCGTCGCGCGCAAATACGGGAAATGCAACAGTTACACAGCCTGCACGTAATGTCGTGTCGCGCGCAAATACAGGTGCGTCACGTGTAAATGCTACGCGCAGTGTGCGTGCCCGTACCGCAACAACAGATATGGCAGATAATGCACGTATTTCCTTGCAGGGTAGTGCAATCCGCGGCAGTAAAACGTCATCGATAAACTATCTGAATACAAACAGATTATATACGGG
Source organism: Alphaproteobacteria bacterium (assembly GCA_033345235.1). Classification (GTDB taxonomy): domain Bacteria; phylum Pseudomonadota; class Alphaproteobacteria; order Rs-D84; family Rs-D84; genus Enterousia. The sequence goes on from JAWPOC010000016.1 coordinate 136,843, forward strand.
TAATTATTCAAATATTATCGATAGCAGTACAGGTTTGATTTCTGCAGATGCGTTTAATAACTGTATGGAATCTTATTATACATGTATGGACGAAATTTGTACCGCGCGTAACGCCGCACAGCGCAGATGTGCCTGTGCCGGTCGTGTCAAGGCGTTCGCCAGTGCAGAAGATGCCTTGGAAAAAGCAAACGAAGAATTAATCAAGGCGTCTGGGGAATTGGCACTGTTGATTGCAAACAAGGGTAAAGAAGTGTCTGATGCGTTCCGCTTGACCGACGCAGAAAAAGTTCTGAACTGTGTTTCTTGGAAAGAAATGAGCAAGGAAGTTCAAGGAAAAACAAAGACTGAAGAAGATGCAACAAAATGGTGTCAGGCGCATGGTATTTATAATACATCTGATTGTAGTTCTTCACAATCGCCTGCGTACTGCTCTACAGAAGGTGACGGCGGAAACAGTTTTGGATTTAATATAAAAGATCATGATTTGGATGGTTCTGATATTTTGGCACAATTACAATCTTGGGCAGCAGCCAAAGAAGAGGTTACAACAATTGTCTTAGGTGATGATGAAGAGAGTTTGTTAGGCGCGTTTGCGGATATGAGTGGTCTTGTATCTAATTTGTCAGGAACGTTGGAAACAAGTAAAACAGACTTGAAAGATAGTTTGGCAGAAACATGGGGTTATGAATTATTTGAATATGCGCATAATAATGTATGTTCACGTGTTCTGGATTCTTGCTTTAATGGTATTTACGAAGCGTGTGGTACACCACCATCTGGTACAAAGTGTGTAAATGGTGCTGCAAGATGTCCTTATAATTATAACAGTAAGATAGATGTTGATACAGAGTCTGGTGAATATAAGTTGAATTTTGTGTCGCCTGATTCTGGGTATACTGCGTATAATGATGCAGCGTGCTTTGGGTATGAAAATACAACTGATCCATATTCAAACTTGCGTGGGCCTGTTGCAGATGCACGTCGCAGTATTATGCAAAAGTATGCGTTGGATGCAAATGCAGACTGTGACTTGTATGGTGAACAACTGCGCACAACAGCACAAAATATACAATTGCAGAAAGTTGCCGCAGAACAGGCGCTGCAACAAAAACGTTTGGAGTTTGTTACCGAAGAACGTGAAACAATGTTGGCAGACGGGCAGGCCGCTTTGTCTAATTTCCATGAATGTTTGAGTGAAATCTATGATTGTTATACTGAAACGGCCGATGATGAAGAAAATTGGACTGATGCACGTATCAAAACATATTGTTCACAGGTCGCAAATGTTCCACATTGCTATGACGAAATGATTTGTCGCCCATTGGGAACACAATTCACAGCGGTTATCGACTTGGCCGATAATACAAAGTGTGACAATACAACGGATTATGAAACAAATACATGCCGTAATGTTGTAACACTGAATGAAATTTTGAATGGTGTTGCAGAACCAACAAACGGTGGTTCATATAAAAATGTGAAATTGACCACAGCAATAGTTGGTGATAAGACAGATTCAGCGATGTTACGTGAAATGTGTTTGCGTCAGGCGATGGGCTTAGAAATTGATGGTACTGATTCTGGTACGAATACATCAATCAGGCATTGGAAATCAGATAATTAATCAAATCCCCCGCAAAGGCGGGGTGATTTTTTGTTTGGGCTTTACGTTTTTATTCTTTGTGGTGGGGGCTTTTTATGTTATAATTTTGCCAAAGGAGTTTTTTATTATGAATAAATGTTTGTCTTTGATTCTTGCTGTCTTGGTCGGATTAGTCGGCGCAGATGCCACCGCCGCAACAACACGTTCTGTACGCAGCGCATCCAGTGCAGATTTGGCCGCCTCAACACGTAAAAATGTTACTTATTCAAAAACACAAAGAACAGCTGCTAAGACATCCGCAAAACCAGCCGCGCAAAAAACGTCTGTAAATAAATATACAACCGATTATTCCACAAATAAATATACAATGCCCGCAAATCGCAGCGCAATGTATAAATCACAAACAACAACAAAATCATATACAAAACGTTCCAGTACTGTCGCAACAAAAAAAGTACGTAAGTATTTCTTGGCACATCCGTTCTATCAACCACTGCAGGGAAAGTTCGGAACATTTACTGATTTGTCTTATGCAAATGCCTCATATGATTTCCCAATCACAGCCGATACTACTTTGGCACCAGATGTAAATGGTGTAACTGGGTCTTGGAAAACAGAGCAATTTACAATCAAAGAAGACCTTAGTTTCGGATTAACTGATAAAATTGCACTGATTGTAACCGCGCAATATGATGTTTCTGATTATAAGTTTACTTGGGATAATGGTGCCCCAGATGATAAACAAAGCGAAAATAAATTAAATCTGATCGGATTCGGTTTGCAGGGACGTATCGTTGATACAGATAATTGGATCGCAATGATTGCAGGATACTGGCAAAGACAAAAAGATATTTCTAATAACTTTATTGCAGAATTCAAAGCAGGGTACAAGGTCGCAACATCTACGATTTATGGTGTTGGACGTGCATGGTTGCTGGCGCTGGATGGAAATTCATATGGAAATGGAATGGATGTCAGCGATGATATGGCGTTCTATATCCCATATCAGGTCGGTGATGAAAACCTGTTCTATGCCGAAGGTGGATTGGGCGTGTTTAGTGTGCTTAGCCAGGATTGGACACTGAATCTGGAAGCAACATATGGACATTATGATTGGCATAATCAACTGGCCGCTAAGGGGGCAATCGGATGGCAACCAAATGAATGGTTCGCACTGAATATATATCTGAAAACAGTTTTTCATGATAATGCAAATAACAAAGTTTTGGACTTTTATAGGAAAGATGTTGCAAGAGGCTTGAATGATTTGACATTGGTTGGAACAGCTGATATCGAAAAATATTCGGAAACACGCGCCGGATTGCAAGTTATGTTCGAATTTTAATGCATAAATAATTGTGGGATAAAAAAAGAGGGAGATTTTATTATGCGCAAGTTAATGTCTGTCTGTCTGGTTGCAGGAACTGTTTTAATGCCAATCCATGCGCGTGCAAATGATTTGGCACGTGATACATCAGATCCTTTGTTCTTGCAGGCAATCGAAGAAATATTTACTCAAACGTCTTTTGCATATTGGGATCATATGGCGCGCGTTGGGCAAAGTTTTTCTTATGGTATGAATGACAGATTGGCAATCGGTGCAAATGTGCATTACCAACATCATTTTAATGGCGATGAAGATGGTTTCTCGGCTATTGATTTGGGCGCAATATACCGTATGTCCGAAGGTACAGGTATGATTTCAGATTTGTTGTTCGGATTTAAAGTCGGGGGCAGCTCTCATGTTCGTACGCCTTATTATGCAGATTCTACATATTATGCCGGATTGAGATTTGGACGTCAGTGGGCTGGGATGACATTGGCGATGAAAATACAATCTAATTGGGTGTTTGATGATGAACGAGGTATGTCGTTTATAGATTTCGCACCAGAAGCGTACTTTAGAATGGCACCAGATTGGCGCTTTGGTACGGGATTTACTGTTCGCAAAGCAACAAATAAAGATCCATATACCGGTGATGATTATGATCAAGAATGGTTGCATACAAAACTGGTGCGTCAATATGGACGGACACAGTACATCGGACATATCGATTATGAATTTGAAAGTGATGAAATTCAATTCGGCGCAAAAGTAAATATATTGTTCTAAGAATAAAATGCCCGTTTGGGCATTTTTTTGTAAGTGTTTGTGCGCTGTGCGCGACATTCTATTTATTTCTTTAATTTTTCACGCAGGCCATCCCAATATTCCAAGCGCTTTTTTATGTCGCGTTCAAAACCACGTTCAACAGGAAAATAATAACGTTGGCGGGGCATTGATTCTGGAAAACAATTTTGACCGGAAAATCCGGATTCTGTGTCAGGTTCATAAATGTAACCTGAATTGTAACCCAAATCTTTCATCATCTTGGTCGGCGCGTTCAAGATGTTTTTAGGTGGCATTAAACTGCCTGTGGCGCGGGCAGATGCGTATGCAGCTTTTTGTGCGCGATAATTCCCAACGCTTTTTGGCGCAGTACCCAGATATATAACCAATTGGGTTAGGGCTAAATCCCCTTCGGGACTGCCAAGACGTTCGTATGCCTGCCACGCAGCAATCGCCATTTGCAGCGCGTTCGGATCGGCCAAACCAACATCTTCGACCGCAAAGCGCGTTAATCTGCGGAATATATACATTGGGTCTTGGCCAGATGTCATCATGCGTGCCGCCCAATAAAGAGCCGCGTCTGTGTCACTGGCACGTAATGATTTATGCAAGGCAGAGATTAAATTATAATGCTCGTCACCATGTCTGTCGGATAATGGTGCGCGCTTTTGTATCGCATTGTCTAATTCATCTGTTGATAATGGATTTTTAAAATTAGCATTGATTAAATATTCAACAGTGTTTAATAAAAATCGGGCGTCGCCATCAGCCATCTGAGCCAGATGTGTGCGTGCATCATCTGTCAGTGGTAACTGTTTATTTGAAAATTCTTCGGCGCGCGTCATCAGGATTAACAAGTCTTGGGTTGACAAGGCAGACAAAACACCAATGTGACATCTGGACAGTAACGCGTTGTTTAAATTAAAACTGGGGTTTTCTGTCGTCGCACCCATAAATACAACAGTCCCATCTTCGAGATAGGGCAGTAATGTATCTTGCTGGGTTTTGTTAAAGCGATGAATTTCATCAATAAATAATAAGGTGTTGCGGCCAATGTCACGATTCATACGCGCAGCGTCCATCGCTTTTTTGATGTCAGATGTCCCAGAAAATACAGCAGACATCGGAACAAAATCCATGTCAACAGAATTTGCCAATGCACGCGCAATCGTCGTCTTGCCGCACCCAGGAGGCCCCCATAATATCAAATTCGATAATTTTTTGTTGTCAACCATACGACGGATTAAACCGTTTTCACCCAATAATGATGTTTGACCAACAATATCTTGGATGGTGCTGGGGCGCATTAAATCGGCAAGTGGTCGTGTCATTTTTACTCGGCTTTTATTACGTTTTTATTTGTGATATAATTATATTATTAAATTGTAAAGGATTTCGCAAGGTGGTAAATAAAAATTCTGATTTTACGTTGGCTGTCGCAAATTTAGCCGCAGCCGCAATCGCAGCAAACCCAGAACTGACCATGGAACAGGCCGTATTGCGCGCACGTGAAATTCTGCGCGGAACGTCCGTCACACCACAACAAATCGCAGAATCTGTGCAAAATGATAAAATCCAATGCTTGGAAGATAATACGTGGCACGTTATGCTGCGCAGGTATATCAAACGAAGGTTTAATATGACACCAAAACAATATCGTGAAAAATGGGGGCTGGCAGATGATTATCCTTTTGTCGCACCTAGCTATTCACGTAAAAGATCGAAAATCGCAAAAAAATCAGGACTGGGACGCAGAAAAAAATAAGGAATTTGCAACGATGAAAGTTTATCTGGATGTACATAATTCTAAATGGAAAAAATATAAAATCGATTTTAATGCAATCGTAAATAATGTCGTCGGAAAAAAATACCAAAATTCCGAAGTGTCTATCATTCTGACAGATGATAAAGAAATAAAAAAAATTAATCGAAAATATAGAAATATAAATAAACCAACAAATGTTCTGTCGTTTGAATTAGGTGATGATATATTGTTGGGCGATATTTATATATCACTGGATACGGTGCAACGCGAAGCAATAACAGAAAATATTTCGGTCGAAGATCATTGCGCACATATGGTTGTACATGGTGTGCTACATCTGTTGGGATATGACCATATTAATGACCAAGATGCAACTGTGATGGAAAATAAAGAAACGCAAATATTAAAAAAAATGGGTATAAAAAATCCATATGCATCAGATAATAAAATTTTATGCGCAGATGGTTCTTGTTGCCCTGGGGAAAAAACAATCGCGTGGATACACAGACATAAAATAAAAGAAAATGGTTTTGCTCAATACGCGCTATACGCATTGTTTGGTGGGGTTGCAGCATTAGGGTTCGCGCCTTTTTATATGTGGTGGTGGACAATTATTGGAATTGCAGGCGCATATTGGCTGACAATCAGAAATACAAATAATGGCGGTTTTTGGCGGACTTTGTTGCATGTTGCACCATTTGGAGCAGTATATTGTTTGGCTATGTTTTGGTGGACACTGCATTCAATATATGTTGTGCCAGAACTGACCAGTCAATATGCAGTATGGACTGTGCCAGGGGTAATCGGATTATGTTTAGCAGGTGTATTTATATTTTCATGGCCATTTGTTGCAGTTGCACAATATAAAGTGTCATCGCGTGTGAGACCTGTATTGTTTGCGTGTGTTTGGGCGTTGGTTTTATGGGGACGTGAATGGATATTTACAGGTTTTCCTTGGAACCCTGTTGCAAATATAGCTATTAATACAACAATGCTGGCGAATTCAATGGCTGTATGGGGGGCGCTGGGATTGAGTTTTATTATCGTTGGAATATGCGCCAGTTTGGTTGAAGTGTTAAGACATAAACGTTCTGGGGCGTCTTGGGGGTGTTTTGTTGTATTTTTATTGCTGGCTGTTTTTGGATGTATGCTGGGAAAAAATAATATGGACAAGGCAGATGTTGGTGCAGAACAAAGTAATCAAATTATTCGTATTGTTCAACCGTCTTTCTCGCAAGAACAAAAAGCAACTCATAATCGCGCCCAAGTTTTGAAAAAAGCAGAAGATAACTTGAGATACTTATTTAATTTAGCAAATGCTGGTGAAAAGGCAGATGTTATTATTTTCCCAGAAACATCTTATCCGTTTGCAGTCTTGGCAGATGATGATATCGGATTTGCGCGCGCATTGGAAACGCCTGTGATTATGGGCGCAAATACTTTGGATAGACGCGGTGTGTTTAATTCTATGGTTATCGTAGATGAATATGGTGATATACAAAAAATATACAGCAAATCACACTTGGTGCCATTTGGGGAATACAAGCCATTAGGTTTTTTACCGTCGCCAGTTAATTTGATTCCAGGAAAAGGGCCAGAAGTGATATCTGTTTCTGGGATTAACTTTGTGCCTGCAATTTGTTATGAAATTATTTTTTCAGATTCTTTGTTGCCAGATAATGCGTCAGATGTAAACGCAATTATTAATATCACAAATGATAATTGGTTTGGAAATACACCTGGGTCGTATCAACATCTGGATATGGTGCGCAGATATGCAATTGAATCTGGATTGCCTGTGGTGCGGGCTAATTATTCCGGTATCAGCGCATTTGTCGCGTCGGATGGACAAATAATTTCCAGTTTACCAATAGGAGAAACAGGTGTTTTAGATGGATATATCTGGGGAAGTCACACAACTGTATACAGACAAACAGGATTGAATATATGGATGATAATTATATTGTTAGTAACAACAGGGATTATAATATCCATACGTAATAAAAATTAAATTTATTTGTTCATTACTTGCTGTAAAATCCATACCCTGATTGCAGACGATAAATTTGTATCAGGTGCGCGCATAGAATCAATATTGTTTATAATTGATGCAACCGATAGACCACGCTTTGTTGCAATCTGATTTAATACAGATATAAATTCCGGTTCTAATGTGATACTGGTTTGGTGACCTGATAAAGATACAGATATTTTCTTCATGTTTTTTAGAACTTTCCTGCGATTAAACAATCAAACATACATTTATATGGATCGTCATAACGACGTAACGGTGCCAGTGTCAAATTGTCTAGCATATAAAAAGTGCCAAATGCGTCAAATGCAAACCAAAATAAATCATTCCGGCCAAATATTGTGCGACCAACAGTCTTGCCCAGTGATGATATATCATCATTTACTTGTAAAATACTGGGGATAGGATAGTTCTTGTCACGAATGATTTCATCAGGCCCAAATATATATCCGTTGCCTAAATTTATTGCGCCAACGACAGTATATAAATCTAATAATACTTTCGGCAGAACCGCATATCTGCGCTGTTGCAAGGCGGCGTTTAATAAAATAATTTGATTCTGACGCGCTGGACGCATTATGCGTGCGCCACGTGATTTAAGTTGTGATAAAAATTCTGTTGGTGTCATTATTTTTACCCCCAATATATCATATGTCACGATCTGCGATAATTTGTGACGCAGTTGCTTCGGTTATTCTATCTTCGGTGCCATTGCCCCCAGTGCCGCCGCCCAGCATACTGACAGGTAAATATATCTTGGTCGCAGGGTCAGGTAACCATATGATTTCATTGCCACTTTGACTGATTAAAAAACGATCCATATTATAAGAGTGTGGAAATGTCTTGCACATAAATAAATTATCAACGCTAAGTTTGCCGCCCCATACCAATGGTATGCGAAACCGAATAGATAAATTTTCTGGAATCGCGTTGCCCATTATCAAGTTTACAAATTCTTCTTGGCTTAGATTCATAAGTGCCAATGTCTCAATGGAATCATTTAATGACATTATAAAATCTTTGCACAATTTTTTGTAACGTGGAAACCAGTCTGTTGGAATTTTTGTCGGAATAGGGCGGTGTTCTATCAATGGCATATCTTCGATGCCCAGTTTTGTTATTAATTTTTCTGCAGCAGACGCGTTTAAATGCATTATAATTTCCCTATGTAGTCCATAACGGTTGTAATATATGTTTCGTATGCAACAAAGCTTTCGTCATTAAAGTTTGTGTCAGGATTCGAATGTGACATAACATAACGACGTAATTCATCCATAGTATTAAATGTTAATATATCATTGTGTCTGTCTGGTGTTGTTGGTTGTACAATAAAAGTGTTTACTTTAATTGATACGTCTTCCAGTGTGTCCAAGAATATTTGTTTTAGGGTATCTAAAACTTCGCGCATTTTTGGTACGGAAATTCCGACGCCGCCCATCCATAATGTCTCATTTGAGCCAACTGCAACCAATGAAATATTAACGTCTGATATGTTCGGATTTTTTACTATTTTATACCCCGCAGATTTAAATATTTCGTGCAGTTGGAAAGATGGGTTTGGATTTGAATTGGGGGTCGGTATGAATTGTCTGGGTGGCATATTCATTGGTGATGCAGGGCGAGGTATGTTTATCTGGGGTGGGGTTGGACGCTGTATATTAATGGGCTGTTGTTGCGTTACAGGACGAATTGGTTGTTGTTGAACAGATGATGTCTGGGGAATAACAGGTTTTGCAGAAATTACCGGTTTAGCATTTGCTGATGGTTTGTGCGAAAATCTGGGACGTATTAAAAAGTACAAAACAAACATTATTATAATTACACTGATTATCATAGATATATAAAAAACAGGCTGAATCGGTTTTTGAGTTGCCTGCATATATGCCAGATGATGCCAGTGTGACTTTGAAAAAATATCAAATCCAAATTGAGTGTTAAACCAAAAACATACCGCCAGCGTTGATGCCAATAACCATAATAAACCAAGTAAAATATTATCTAGTTTGTTTCTCATTATGTTTTTATTTTATCATATTTATGATAAAGTAAAAAGTATTATGATGAATATGGAAAGTTTTTTTGAAATGTTCAAGGGTAAAGCCGGACTGTGGTGTAATGCGAACTATGACAGTGGGGATTTGGCCAGATGCGCGGAATTTGTTATCTCTAACAAAGTGCGATTTTTGTCTGTGACGCCAGATGCTGTTGCAACAGTGTGGCCTTGGTTGGAAAACGAGAAAGTAAAAATACTGTCCAGAATTTACATAGATAAAAAAATTACCGAAAAATATGTATCCGGAATAACTAAAAATATAAACGATTCGTTTAAACATGGGGCTCATGGCTCTCAGGTTTTTATCCCATTGGATGCGCTGGATGATTTGGTTGATATGACATATCTGGTCAAAGATGACTTGTTCTTTGATAAAGATTTAATAATTGGCATTAATATTGCAGAGATTGCGCCACTGGATTGGTCGAAATTATATCGAAATTTGCAAAAGATAAACGCTGCTGCATTGATGTTGGTTTTAACAGAAGATACAGGTGATAAATCTGACTTTGTCGGCAGAATATATGGTGCGTTAGATGCATGGAATCAAAATAATAAATTTGATTTGCATTTCTTGCTGGGGGCGGATTCTATGCGTATAGAGCAGGTTTTAAGGTTGGTCGAAAAAATGCAGCCAGAACTGATTCGGAAAATTAAATTCTTTGCGCGATATTAATTTTTCAATATCAAATATTTTGGTGCAGTTGTTCCTGCTTTGTTTTTTGTTTGATATCTGGTCTTGATAATTTCTATATCAGGAATCGTTGGTGTCAGGTTTGTTTGTTTTACTTGTTCGCAAATCCAATCAAAATATTCCCAATGGTCTGTGCCAATAATTATTTCCCCATCTTGTGCCAAATGTTTGGATAACGTGTTTAGAAATTCGGCAGACAGTAATCGGCGTTTTTCATGTCGTGCCTTTGGCCAAGGGTCAGGGTGTAATACCCAAATTTGTTCAAATTGCAAAGGTGTATTTCGCAGGAAATCGCGAACGTCATCAGGCCATATTCTGATGTTTTTATATTCGTCTAAGACCCGATTCGAATTTTGGTCGGTAATTGCAGATAATAATGACGCAACACCATTCATAAATGGTTCGGCACCAATAACAATTTTTTCCGGATTTGTTCGCGCCAGTTCGCGTACATGTTCACCGGCACCAAATCCTATTTCTAAAATATCGCCTGTTTTTGGGGCAAGGTTAGGTAACAATTCATCAACCAAGGTTTGTTGACGCACGGATAATTTTTTGCCATGGCGGCGACCAAATGTTCTTATTTCTTGTTTTTCCATATATTTAGTATAGAATTGCATTGTTAAAAACACAAGGAATATATAGATGAGAAACGGTTTATCAAAAGATTTAATTGCACGTGTGTTGGGTGGTGCCCCAAAATATACATTAGATGAATTAGAAGCAAAATTCCCAGCACGTAATTTGCCAGAAGGTGCGTTTGTGACAAGATTCGCCCCAAGCCCAACTGGATATATGCATATTGGTGGTTTGTATGGTGCGTTGATAGACTGTAAATTGGCACAACAATCTGATGGTGTTTTTATGTTGCGTATAGAAGATACTGATACAAAACGTGAAGTTGCAGATGCTGTCAATATTATAAATGCCTCTATGCATCGATTCGGACTAAACTATAATAATGATGAAAAATATGGGCCTTATTATCAGTCGGAACCTAAAGATATTTATCATTCTGTGGCGGCAAATTTGTTGGAGTCTGGTCGTGCGTATCCTTGTTTCTTGAGTGCGGATGATATGGAAAAAATTCGTGAAAATCAAAAAGCAGCAGGTTTCTCAACAGGTATTTATGGTGAATTTGCGCGTGATCGTGATTTAACCGAAGAAGAAATTGTCGCATACTTAGACAAAGGTTTGGTGCCATCAATTCGTTTGTATTCAATGGGAAATCCAGAACAAAGAATTTTCTGTAAAGATGCTGTGCGCGGTTCTATCGGTTTCCCAGAAAATAATGAAGATATCGTTTTAATTAAATCAAATGATGGTTTGCCAACATATCATTTTGCGCATTTGTGTGATGATCATTTTATGCGGACTACGCATGTGATTCGTGGTGAAGAATGGTTGCCATCGTTGCCTTTGCATGCCCAATTGTTTCGTATGATGGGGTGGGTTGCACCATTGTATATCCATACATCTACAATTGATAAAATTGATGAAGAAAATGGTAAGCAAAGAAAATTATCTAAACGTAAAGACCCAGAAGCAAATGTTGCGTTTTTCTTAGAAGCAGGTTGGCCAACAGAGGCTGTGATTGATTACTTGGGTAATATTGCGGCGTCTGGTTATGAAGAAGCAAAAATGAAAGGGCAGGTTAAAACGTTCTGGGAATATGAAATGCGTGCGAAAAAGATTCCTATGTCGGGGGCTTTGTTCGATATGAAAAAACTGGAATGGTGGGCCAAGGAATTTATTGGTGCGTTGCCTGTGCCAGAATTGGTCAGTCGTATCGTCGCATGGGCAAATGAATATGGTTCGGACGTTAACAAAATGCAAGTCGCAGACGAATCGTATTTGACCGCTGTTTTGGGTATCGAACGTGATAACCCAAAGCGTGTACGTAAAGACTTTGTTACATGGTCCCAGACGTTGGAAAATGTTGCGTTTTTCTGGGATGAATTGTTTGTGCCAAACGCTGAATATGAATTTAATGCGGATGCATTGCGTGCATTTTTGGAAACTTATAACGCGACAGATGATAAAGATACTTGGTGGGCAAAAATTGTTGCGGTTGCAGAAAAATGCGGTATTAAAAATGGCGATGTCGCAATGAATTTGCGTGTGGCATTGTCTGGACGCACAAATACCCCAGACCTGTATTCAATAATGACTGTTATGGGCGGCGAACGTGTAATTAAACGAATCAAAGGGGCTATGGCATGACAAATACAAAAAAAGCCAGAATCAATGCGGTTAAAAAAGATGAACATGCGTCAAAATTATTAAAGGTTTTGCGGGCAACTGGATTGTTCCGCTGGGAAAAACCATCAACGCATGGCGAAGAAGTTGTAAATATTTTAACACATGGTATTGGAATTGGTTTGGCAATTGCTGCGTTGACTTTGTTGGTTGTTTTTGCCGGTCTAAAAGGTGACCCATGGGCGATTGTATCTTGTGCTATATTTGGGGTTACGATGATAACACTTTATTTTGGGTCAACAATGTGTCATGCAACAATTGGTAAAAAACACGAATGCTTTTTTGAAGTTTGGGACAGTGTTGCAATTTATGCTTTGATTGCAGGAACGTATACGCCATTTTTGTTGGTAAATCTGCGGGGGCTGCTTGGTTGGGTTGTGTTTGGAATTTTGTGGGGAATTGTTTTGTTCGGTTCGTACATGAAAATACGTAACCCAAAACAACAGCCACGTTGGATGGTTGCGTTGTATGTCGCAATGGGGTGGACGTTGCTGTTTATATTGCCAGCAATGATTCGCAGCATTCCAGCACGCGGTATGTGGTTTATTTTGGCAGGTGGTCTGTCATACACAATCGGAGTTATATTTTATTTATGGCGCAGAATGAAATTTTCGCACGCAATATGGCATTTATTTGTTATCGGGGGCAGTGTATGTTTCTTTTTCGCAGTCCTGTTCGGGTGTATCTTTGATTTTGTGGCGTAATAATGGTTTGACTTTTGTGCGGAAAGTAATAGTATATAAAGTATGAAATCATTTAGTTTATTCTTTATAACAACTACTACAACCCCGTTGGGGGTGTAATTTCTATTTGCGATATTTCGCACAAATTCTTATAATCAATCAGTTAAAAAAATAATTTGAATAAAAAGGTTTTTATTATGTCTTATGATATAGAAATAATTCGTCACTCATTGGCGCACGTTATGGCGGCGGCGGTTAAGAAATTGCACCCAGATGTTAAATTTGCAGGTGGGCCAGCAATTGAAAATGGTTTTTATTATGACTTTGATACAGAATATCGTTTTTCCGAAGATGATTTCGCAAAAATTGAAAAGGAAATGCGGGATTTGATTAAATCTAATGGTCGTTTTGAACAACGTAATGTATCAATTGACGAAGCCAAAGAAATTTTTGCAAATCAACCATATAAAATGGAATGGTTAAATGAATATGATGCCGCAGGTGAGGCGCTGTCAATTTATACTTTCCGCGATTTTGTGGATTTATGTCGTGGGCCACATGTTGAATCTTCCAAAGATTTGCCAAGGGATTCTTTTAAAATCCGTAGTGTCGCAGGTGCATACTGGAAAGGCGATGCGAAAAATAAAATGTTACAACGTATCTATGTGGATGCATTTGCCAGTAAAGAAGAACTGGATGCGTTCTTGAAAATGCAGGAAGAGGCCGCAGCACGTGATAATCGTAAACTGGGTAAAGATATGGACTTGTTCCATTTTGAACCAGATTATGCGCCGGGGTCTGTGTTCTGGCATGACAAAGGATATAAAATCTATCGCAAACTGATTGAATATCTGCGTACACGTCAAGAAATGGTTGGATATCAAGAAATTTCTACGCCATCTGTTATGGACAGATGTTTGTGGGAACGTAGTGGACATTGGGCAAAATATGGTGAACATAATTATTCAGGTAAAACACAAGATGGTAAAGTATTTTGTATAAAACCAATGTCTTGCCCAGGTGGTATGCTGGTGTTCGGACATGGTATTAAATCATATAAAGATTTGCCTTTGTATCTGGCTGAATTTGGCAAGGTTAATCGTTATGAAGCTGCGGGTGGGTTGTCAGGATTAATGCGTGTGCGTGAGTTTACACAAGATGATGCGCATATTTTCTGCACAGAAGAACAATTGGAATCAGAAGTTGTAAAAATTTTGAAATTTATCAAAGATATTTATGGTAAATTTGGTTTCGATAAAATTTCTATGAAATTGGCAACCAGAAAAAATTCTGAATTCCGTATCGGTTCTGATGAAATATGGGACAAGGCCGAAGGTGCATTAAAACACGCCTTGGATGCAAATGGAATCGAATATGAAATTGCCGAAGGTGATGCAGCGTTCTATGGGCCAAAGATTGATAATTATTTGAAAGATTCAATGGGACGTGTATGGCAGTGCGGAACTGTGCAGTTGGATATGAATTTGCCAGAACGATTTGATTTGTCTTATGTTGGTGAAGATGGTGAAAAACATCGTCCAATTATGTTGCATCGTGCATTGTTGGGATCAATTGAAAGATTTATGGGTGTGCTGCTGGAATCAACAGGTGGGCATTTGCCGTTGTGGTTATCCCCAGAACCTGTGGTTGTTGCGCCAATTTCTGAAAAACACGCAGAATATGCAAACGAAGTTGTGACAGCTTTGCGCGGTGTTGGTGTAAATACTCGTGCAGATTTGCGTGATGAAAAAGTAAACTATAAAATCCGCGAATTGTCTTTGGCAAAAACACCAATCGTTGCGGTTGTTGGTGAAAAAGAAATGGCTGATAAAACTGTGACTTTGCGTCGCTTGGGTGAACAAAAACAGGAAACAATGCCACTGTCTGAATTTGTTCAAATGATGCAAAATGCAATTAAGATGCCGCTGTAATAATATATATGTGGGGTGTTTTAAATGGACACCCCACAATCTAAGAAAGATAAGGAATTTAATATGAAAAAAGTTTTGTTCTTGGTTGTACTTAGTCTGTTGCCAATGATTATGACAGGATGCGTAAAAAAATGTGAAGTAGAACCAATTGTCGCAGAAAATCATAAATTAATTGTGCCACCAAACTTTGGACAAATGCCGAAATAAAATTTTCGTTTATATTTTTTGTTATTATCGTTTTTTTATGATATAATACGTCTATAAAATAGAATATAGGGGGATTTTTTCATGAATAATGAAGATAATAACTTGGATTTGTTAGATTTAGATGATGCAGATACAATGGATACGTTGCCAGATACGTTGCCATTCGCATCGCCTCGTCCAAAAAAGCCTTGGCTGTTGTTGAGTGTCGGTATCGCTGTTATTGTTTTGGCGACTTATATAATTATCAGTGTAATCGGTCAAGATTCATCTTCTTCGATAGAGGTTGATTTAGACGCGCCTGCAATCGTTGTAGATGGGGCAGGGGTTCCTGTGGATATGAATGTTATGCCGGCAAAAGTACAACCTGTACAGGCACAACCACAACCTGTGGTACAGCCTGCACCAGTGCCACAACCGGTTGTTCAACCAAAACCACAGCCTGTGCCACAACCGGTTGTTCAACCCGAAGTGCAATCTGTCGGTGTGCCAGTTCGCGTTATCGAAGAACGTAAAGAAGTAACTTTTAATCCTGTCGCACAAGCACCAAAACCAGCCGCAAAGCCCGCAGCTAAAAAGCCTGCGCCAAAACCTGTGGCAAAGCCTGCTGTGGCCAGTTGGTATGTTCAGTTCGCTTCGTACAGTACGCGCGCATCGGCCGAGGCAGGACAAAGACAAATACAAAACGCACATAAAAGCTTGTTCGAGGGTCAGCAATTTGTAATCTTGGCTGCACAAATGAAAGATGGTACAACAAAATACAGACTGCGTGTCGCGTTTAGTAATTCCAAAGATGCAAATGGATTCTGCCGTAATGCCAAGGCAGATGGTCTGGATTGCTATGTAACAAGATAAGGAGATAAAAAATGTTTGGACGTTTGGGCTGGACAGAAATTCTGGTAATTGTAATTTTGGTTATGATTTTATTCGGTCATAAAAAAATACCAGGAATGATGAAAAATTTAGCAGATGGTTTGAATGTTTTTAAAAAAGAACTGAAAAATACTAAAGCACCTGCGAAATCAGAACCAGTGAAAAAGGCCACTGTTAAAAAGAAAACAGTTAAAAAGAAATAAAATTGCCCGCCAATTGGCGGGTGTTTTTATCTTTGATTTTGGTTGTTTTGGTTTTCCTGATTTTCTTTTTTTGTTTTGTATATTTGGTATAAACGTTGTGCAGAATAAACAAATCCAGTAGCCCACATCAATAAAATGATAAGGGTGTCACGATCATAACCTTTGTCAATAAGCATATTCGTATTATGGACAACGCCAGCTGCGGCCATACCATTATACATAAGGTATATTATTTCTCTGAAATCAGAAAAATTCTGGTTGTTTTGTGTGGGCATATAGGTCTCTTTTGTTTAAATTTTTATGAAGGATATTATGTAAAATAATATTTGTCAAGTATTGTGGCTGTGAGAAATAAAAAAAACCGGCGTTTGCCGGTCTTGTTTTACAAAATTTTTTATCTGCGATTTTCGTATTCTTCTTGTTCTTCGATTGTCATTGTTGCCAATGGACGTGCCAGCATACGTTGCAGGCCGATTTCTTCGCCAGATACAACACTGAACCCAAATGTGCCATTTTCAATTCTGTCCAGTGCAGCGTTTACTTTTTGTAATAACTTATTGTTACGTTCGGACATACGTAAATCCATTGTTATATCTTGGTTATAAGATGCATTATCCGATTCGTCGCCAACACCAACCGCTTCGGTTTTGTCGGCCATTCTTACCGCGTTCAATACAGAAGCACTATCGTTTTCCAGTTCTTCTTGTTGGGTTTTTAATATATTATAAAAATATGCCAAATGTTCAGGACACATATATGGTTCTGATTTTTTTGGAACGTATTTTTCTGGTAATTCAATGCTTTTGTAATCTTTATTATTCATCGTGAGTACCTTTCAGTTCTTCTATCCATCCCAATATGGTCAATTCATCCATAACACCTGTGCGGGCTTCGACCAGTTCGCCATTTTTAAATGCCAATACACTGGGGATACTGCGGATGCCGTATTTAACAGGTGTTTGGCGATTCGTTTCAGTGATTTCATATTTCAAGAATTTTGCTTCATCAGTCATGTCAGATGCTTCTTCAAAGATTGGGCCAAACATACGGCATGGGCCACACCATGTTGCCCAAAAGTCAACCAGTGTAATACCATCACCAATCATTTGTGCAATTGTTTCATCTGTTACGTGTTCTACTGCCATATTTTTCTCCTTATGTTGTTGATATTCTATGCGAGTGTATTATAATCATATCAAAATGCAAGAGAAAACATAAAATGAATAAAATCATATACTTAGATGCTGCCGCTAGTTATTTGAAATCAGACGCTGTTATGGGGACTCAGATTGACTATCTGCGCAATCATTATGCAAATTCAGGACGGGGAATTTGTGCGCCTGCACAGTATACAGATGAAATGATTCTGGAAGTGCGTCGAACTGTGGCACAGTTTATGAATGCAAAAACGAATCAGATTGTCTTTACATCTGGTACAACAGACGCAATGAATATGATTGCAAAAATGTTGAACTTGGATTCAGATAAACTGGTCGCTGTATCTGATTTGGATCATCACAGTGCAAGATTGCCTTTTGTGAAATCTGGGGCAACAATAATTGTCGCACCATTGAATGAAAATTTTGATTTTGATATTGCAGCTGTGCCGTATGCAGATGTTTTTGTGATAACTGCAATGTCTAATGTTCTGGGACGTCCCCAAGATGTTGCAGCTGTTATTCAAGCAGCACGTGCAAAAAATCCGAATGTAATAACTGTTGTGGATGCCGCACAATTTGTTGTACATAATAAAATTGATGTAGAAATGTGGGATTGTGATTTCCTTTGCTGGTCTGGGCATAAAATTGGTTCAGATACAGGTGTCGGAATTATGTATATAAAAAATCCCGATTCGTTTGCGCCGGTTAAATTCGGGGGCGGAATGGTGTCCAAGATTATCGGTACAGATATTGTTTTTAATAATGCACCTGATATTTTCGAAGCAGGAACTTTGCCATTAACACAAATCGCAGGTCTGGGGGTCGCAATCAAGGAGTTGGAAAATAACAGGCCTGATTTGAACTTGATAACATATTTATATGATAAATTGAAAACAATCCCAAGAGTAAAAATTTTGACGCAACGCGATTCGGCTTTGTGCAGTTTTGTTGTTGATGGTATGCATGTCTTGGATTTTGGTGCGCTGGTTGGGGCAATGGGTGTTTGTTTGCGTGTCGGAAATATGTGCGCGACTTGGATTCATCAATTAATGAATATAGATGCTTCGATTCGTATTTCTGTGGGGGCATATAATACAATTGATGATATAAATACAGTAATTCAATATATAAAAGATATACTAAAATGACAGTGACAAAAGATGAAATAATCGCGGCATTAAAGACTGTTTATGATCCAGAAATACCAGTTAATATCTGGGATATGGGGTTGATTTATGATATCGATATATCAGATACAGATGTGGTGTTGAAAATGACTTTTACCAGTCCAACATGCCCGATGATGGAAGAATTGTTGGAACAAGTGCGCGTTGCTGTACAAAATGTTGCGCATAATATGAATGTGCGCGTGGATTTAGTTTGGGACCCGCCATGGGATTTGTCGCGTATGTCTGATGCAGCGCGCATAGAATTAGATTTAACAAATCAAGGATGGTAATTGATGACATATGATGATATGAAAAAAATTATTAATCTGATAGACAGTCCTGTGGAAAAGTTAGAAATGGTAATGGATTTTGGACGACATATGCCAGATGTACCAGAAAATGCAGTCTGTACACAAATATTGGGATGTGCGTCCTTTGTTGAAATTTGTCGCACAGGAAATAATTTTTATGGGCGCGCAGATTCTGAACTGGTGCGTGGAATATTGGCAATAATATTGGCAATGGTTGATGGAAAAAATCCTGCAGAAATAAAAAATATTGATATTCAAACAGAATTTAATAACTTGAATTTAAATCTGGGGGCAGGGCGTTTAAATGGCGTAAATTCTATGATTCGTTTTTTGCATAATTTATGATAAAATGTATAGGTAATTTATCTGATGGGTGGGGCAAGAGATGACAGATGATGAAAAAATGTTGAAAATCGGTTTGTGGATGTTCTTTGTCGTACTGATAATGACAATGGTTTTGCAAGTGTGTTATCGTACGCAATACAGACAGATTAATTTAGTTCGAAAACAAATCGTCCAAACACAACAAGATATCGCCGCAGCAGAAGCACAATTCGCTTCGTTTGTGCGTCCAGAAATCTTGCGAAATATGGTTATGTCCGTTACACCAAAGGCAGAAGTTGTTAGTTTTAATAAATCTGTTGCAATAAGTGAAATACCAAATAAAAAAGAATTCTGATGTTTGATGTTGGTAAAGATATTTTAAAAGGTGGTTTTACAGGCGGACGTTGTGACGCCAAGACTCGCAATAGGTTGCTGTTTTTGTATATCTTGTTTTTTAGTGTTTTCTTGTTATTTATTGGGCGTACTTTGCAATTGGGAATCTTGGGAACAAACAGATCGCGCAGTGTGGCTGCAAATGGTGAATGGGTTGTGCAACGTGCCGATATCGTTGATAGAAATGGTGATATCTTGGCAAAAAATATTGTGTCGGGTCATATTGTATTGCGAAATGGTGCAGTGCGGGAACAAGATAAAGACTTAATCGCAAAAACAATACATGATGCATTGCCTTATGATTATTCCGTTGCAGATGCGTTGAAGATACTTAATTCCGAAAGACGATTTGTGCGATTGAAAAAATATGCGTCTGAAAAACAACGGCAGATTATTCAAAATGCAAGACTGCAAGGGTTGGAAGTCGAAAAAATACAAACACGAAAATATCCAAAACGCAGATTGTTTTCTCATATCGTCGGATTCGTTGGCGAAGATGGACATGGATTAGAAGGGGCAGAAAGAATTTATGATACATACCTGACACAAAACAAAGATCCGTTGCAGTTGTCTGTGGATTCCAGAATTCAGGCTGTGTTTTATGAACAATTATCTTTTGCAATGCAGAAATATCAGACCAAGGCCGCAATGGGAATGTTGATGAATTCGCGTACAGGTGAAATGATTGCGATGGTGTCTTTGCCTGATTTTGATCCAGAAAATTTGCGCGCAGACCCAATTGCAAACAGACTGTTTAAACCAATGAGAAGTGTTTATGAATTGGGGTCTATATTTAAAATATTTAATACAGCGTTGGCATTGGAAAATGGTATCAGCAAAGATAAAGAATATTTTATCGCAAAACCGTTCCCAATATATGACAAGCATGGACGGGTCGCAAAATATATCAAAGATATTCGCAGCTTTAAACCGCCACGTCCAGAATTAACAGTCGAAGAAATTATGGTGCATTCTTGTAATGTCGGCAGTGCACAAATTGCGCTGGAACTGCCAGATGGTGCTCAAAAGGAATTCTTGGAAAGATTAAATATGGATAAAGCTTTGTCCTTGGAATTCGGACGTACAGAAAACAGTTTGCCACAGCGTAAATGGGGGCCTGTGGAAAGGGCAACTGTCGCATTCGGACAAGGCTATGCAGTAACACCAATGCACCTGATGTTGGGTGTTAATGCAGTTACAAATGGTGGTATTTATATATACCCAACGTTGCAAAAAAGAAGCGTTGGGATTGTCAAAGGAAAACGCGTCTTAGAAGATGAAATCTCCGCAAAACTAAGGCCAATTATGTTGCGTGTCGCAGAAGAAACCAGTGGTAAAAAAGCACGCGTCGCAGGTATAGAAATCGCAGGAAAAACATCCACCGCAGAAAAATATACAAATGGTAAAATTGATACTAAACGTAATGTTACTGCGTTTGTGGGAATCTTTCCGGCCAGTGCACCACAATATACAATTTTGATTGTCTTGGATGAACCCAAAGGTACAAAAGAATCTTGGGGATGGCAGACAGCGGCTTGGAATGCGGTGCCGGTAACTGGAAAAATACTGGATAGTATACTGCCGTTGCTATTTGAATAATTTTCGATTATAATAGTACTGATAATAAAAAAGAGTATAACGTGAAAACTATTGTAGAAAAATCCATGCTGGGTAAAGCATGGGTGATGGATTATGATAATGTAAGTGCAGATGCTGATTTGATACAACAGATATTGTCCCATCGTGGAATCGTCGGTGATGATAATGTGCAAATGTTTTTAAAGCCCAGTATCAAAGAATATATGCCTGACCCATCGGTTTTGATTGATATGGATAAAACCGCAAAAATTATCGCAGATGCAGTGCAAAATAATCAGAAAATTGCAATATATGGTGACTATGACGTAGATGGAATTACATCAACTGCAATTTTTGTAAAATATTTGCGTGAAATAGGTTGTGATGTTATTTGGCACTTGCCAACACGTGAAGGTGAAGGATACGGATTAAACAATGATGCAATCAAAGAAATCGCAGATAGTGGCGCAGATTTGTTAATAACAGTTGATTGCGGTATTAGTGGTGTTGATGAAGTTGCATATGCTCGCAGTTTGGGATTGAGCGTTGTTGTAACAGACCATCATTCCCCAGATGCAGTGGTTCCAGATGCTGATGCAATTGTAAACCCAAAACGATTAGATGATACATCTGGGTTGAATTATTTGGCTGGTGTTGGGGTCGCGTTTTTGACTTTGGTTGCGCTGAATCGTGAATTAAAGGCACGTAATTTAAATTCTGAATTAGCAGAAAAAGTGCATGGCATTAATTTGTTGAATTATTTGGATTTGGTCGCGTTGGGTACGATATGTGATACCATGCCGTTGGTTGGATTAAATCGCGCATTCGTTGCAACTGGATTAAAAGTTTTGGGAATGCGACAGAATTTAGGTATCAGTACTTTGATGAATATTGCTGGAATTAAAAAGCCGTCTGTGTATGCAGTTGGTTTCGGGTTGGGACCCAGATTAAATGCGGCGGGCAGATTGGATTCTGCGTCGCCTGCGTTGGATTTACTGCTGACAGATAATCCGTTGATTGCAAATGATTTGGCAGGCAAATTGCATCAAATGAACCAAGAAAGAATCGATATCCAAAATGCGATTATGTTGCGTGCAACAGAAATGGCAGAAAAATGTTGCGCGTCCGGTAAGTGTAGCTTGTTTGTATGTGGTGATAATTGGCATGGCGGTGTTATGGGAATTATCGCAGGCAGATTAAAAGATAAATTTAATTTGCCATCTTGTGTCGCAACAAAGACTGATGGGCAAATAAATGGATCTGGACGTTCAATTTCTGGAATTGATTTAGGAAAAATTATACATGACGCTTTGTCCGCAGGAATCGTTAGCGAAGGTGGTGGACATGCTGCGGCAGCTGGATTTTCGCTGCCGGCGGAAAATGAAAGCGCGTTTTGTGAATTTTTAGAAAAGTCTGTCTTGGAACAATTAAACGGAAATATGCCTGCACCAGAAGTACAGGTTGATGCAGAACTGGATGCAGGTGCCGCAACAATGAATTTGGTTAAAAACTTGTCCGCGTTGGAACCGTTTGGTCAAGGAAATCCAGAACCTACATTGGTGCTGCGTGGCGCAGTGTTGCGGTTCGCGTCTGTTATGGGAAATACAGGAAATCACTTGCGCGGGAATGTTATGACCAGTACAGGTGGACAATTGGCGTTTGTAGGATTTAATCTGGTTGGGACAAAAGTCGGTGATTTTTTACTAGACGACGCAAATACAAATACTAAAATAGTAATGCTAGGTAAATTAAAAGAAAATGAATTTAATGGACGTGTGACTGTTCAATTCGTTTTGGAAGATATCGCAATATAGGTACAAAATGGAAAAGAAAATAGAACTGTTTTTTGAAAAAATTCGAAATGCCCAAACTATCGCAATTATGGGACATAAAAATCCAGATGGTGATTCTATGTGCAGTGTGCTGGCAATGGCGCATTTGATTGAAATAAATTTCGGAATTAAACCAGTGTGTGTGTATGATGGAAATATTCCTGATTGTATGGATTATGCCCCGTTGCGGACGCGTATAAAATATTTTGAACGTGTCGATATGACACAACCATTTGATTTGGCAATCGCAATGGATTATGGAAATCCTGTGCATATCGGTGGTGCACAACCAATCATAGACAAGGCAAAATTTATCGTCGAAATCGACCATCATAAAAATGAAAATACAATCGCAAATTTATGCATAAATGATTCTAATGCGGCGGCTACGGCGGTAATTCTGTATAAAATTATCAAAGCCGGTAATCTGGAAATCGATGCGCATATCGCTGATTTATTGTCATTGGCGATATTAACTGATACTGGGAATTTTAAGTTTAATCGTAATGGTGATGCATTGCGTATAATGGCGGACTTGGTTGATGGTGGTGTTAATATCAGAAATTTAATTGAACTGATGAATAATAAACCACGCAGGGCCGTTCAACTGGAAGCGCGCACCGCCGCAGAGGCAGAATTTTACTATCGTGGCCGCTTGGCGTTGGCTGTGGTCAGAAAAAAGGATTATAAATATCTGGACGGACGTGGTGAAACAATATTAAATCTGTTGGGACAAATCCAAGGTGTCGATTATATCGTTTTACTAAAAGAACAAAAACCAGAACAAACAGGAATTTCTATACGCAGTCGCAGAAAACCAATCGACAAGATCGCAATCGCATTGGGTGGTGGCGGTCATGAAAGAGCAGCTGGGGCAATCGTTCGCGATACAATAGAAAATGTAAAAAAACGTATTTTGGAACTTTTTAAAGAGGCATAACTTGATGAAAAAAATCTGGTCGTTTTTGTTGGTGTCTATTTTTGCTGTTAATGCAAATGCCGCGGTGGATGCGAATTTGGTGAACAAAGCAGAAAATTATTTAAATTCTATTACAGGGCTAAGTGGCGATTTTGTACAGACTGCAAATGGACAGTCGCAACAAGGGGACTTTTATATGTTGCGTCCTGGACGGGTCAGATTGGATTATGATAATATGCCGATACAGTTAATTTCTGATGGTCAAGATTTGTATTTCTTTGACAAGTCTTTGGATCAAATTACAACGGTGCCATTAACCAGTACACCAGCAGGAATTTTGGTCAGAAAAAATATCGATTTGACAGATGCAGATATAAATGTGGTTGAAACAAATGATATGAAACAGACTTTTTCGCTGAAACTAAATTTGCGCGGACAAGAAGGTTTGGGGTATATGGTTGTGTCTTTTGATAAAAATCCTGTGCAATTGAATTCGTGGACTGTTGTTGATGCAACAGGTGCAAAAACAGATGTCGCCTTTAAAAAGTTGCAGAAGAAAACAAAGTTTGCAAAGAATTTCTTTCAAATACAAAGACATAAAACCATCAGCACCAGTGGCGGTGATGATTTCTATGACTAATGAAATGTTCGGAATTAGTTTAAGTGAATTTTTTGTGATTTTCTTGGTTGCAGTTCTGGTTGTGCCAGTGCGTATGTGGCCTGATGTGGCGCGTGCGTTGGCGCGTGCAGTTAATGCAATTCGCAGTCTGATGTGGAAAATTACAGATGTGTCCGAAAATTTAAAACAGCAAATTGATTTAGAAAAACCTTTGGATGATTTAATACAAAATACAACAGATGATGTTTTGAATGCTATTTCTGACAAGTTGCCAAAAAAGAAAAATAAAACCACAAAAACAAAAAAGGTGTCAAAATGAAAAATATGACACTGATGCAACATTTTTCAGAATTGAAAAGAAGAATTCTGTGGACAATGGCAATATTTGTTTTGGCGTTTGTTGCGGGGTGGTATGTCGCACCGTTTTTGCAAAGTTTTCTTACAATGCCTTTAATTAATGTTTGGCCAGATGGGGCGCTGTTATATACGTCTGTGACAGATGGGTTGATGATTCAATTTTCTTTGGGGGCATTGTTTGCATTGTTGATAAGTGTGCCTGTTGTCTTTTGGCATATTTGGGCATTTGTAAAGCCGGGACTTAAAAAGTCAGAACAAAATTTTATATGGCCAATATTGTTTTTGTCGCCTGTGTTGTTTGTTGCAGGTGCCGCGTTTGTGTTTTATTTCTTGTTCCCAATCGTTTTTGATTTCTTTATAGAATTAAATAGGGCTGTTGATGTGCCAAATATCTTTTTGCCAGATGTACGTAATTATTTGCATTTTGTGATAAAGTTATTAACTGTATTTGGGGTCGCGTTTCAGTTGCCTTTGGTACTGATTATGTTAAATAAAATCGGAATATTACATCGCAGTTATGTGGTAAAAATGCGCAGATATGCGATTGTGTTTATCGTAATCTTGGCCGCAATTTTAACTCCGCCAGATGTTGTGTCGCAATTGTTGTTGGCACTGCCGATGTGGGGGTTGTTCGAACTGAGTATTTTATTTATGCGTAAATAGTATTTTTATGCTATAATTAATGCGTGAAAAAATTCAATTGGATTTTGTTCGGGGTCTTGTTAACGCAAACTGCGTGTGATTTGCAACCTAAAATTTTAGCGCTGCCCGATTCGGTTGGTGAATTTATTTCGGCCAGATATCCTGCGTTGTTGGCAGATCCAAATGTTAATCCAGAAATTTATAACTCGGCTGCGACAGACTATGGCATTTATGCGGCACCTGATTTGTACGGACATGAACCAGTTAATGATTATGTTATGTATGCCAGTGTTAATGACTATATCATACCACCACAGGTTCAAGAAACAGCAGTTGCCAATGATAATGTGTTTAGTCAATACGGACAAGAACCTGTCAAAGAAGATATTTTGGTCGTGCCAGAATATACCGCTGTAAAACAAGAAACGGTAAATGATAAATATATCACTGTTGTAAGTGGGGATACGTTGTATTCGTTGGCGCGTAAAAATAATATGTCTGTTGATGAATTGGCCGCGCTTAATAAGTTATCTGCACCGTATCAGTTGTCCGTTGGGCAAAAGCTGCGTTTGGCAACTGAACCAATTCAGACAGATGTTTTGACAGTGCAAAAACCTGTGACCGCTGTGCGAACAGCAACACGTGTTAATTTGCAAGAAGTAACTGTTGCGCGTGGTGATACTTTGTATTCTTTGTCGCGTAAGTATTCTGTGCCAGTTAATGATTTGGCTGTGATGAATAATATAAAGCCGCCATTTACATTGTCTGTGGGGCAGGTTATACGTGTGCCTGATTTAAATAGTGCGCCTGTCGCGGATGTGAAAACAGCGCATGGTGAAAAAGTACAGTCAGATGCAACTGTTAAAAAGCCCAGTGCGCCAGTTAAAAAGATATCGTCTGATCCAACTAAGAAATTGCCAACAATCAGTGCACGTTCTTCGTCTAAATTCAGTTGGCCTGTGCGCGGCAAGATATTGTCTGAATATGGTGCAAAGTCAAATGGATTGTTTAATGATGGTATAAATATCGCAGCAGATAAAGGAACAGCTGTACACGCAGCAGAAAATGGCGTTGTGGCATATGCTGGAAACGAAGTCAAAGGTATGGGAAATCTGATAATTGTACAGCATGATTCCGGATGGATGTCTGTGTATGCACATATGGATTCAATGAATGTTAAACGTGGAACAAAAGTTCAGGTCGGACAAAAAATAGGAACGGTTGGTACAACAGGTAAGGTTGATAAACCACAATTACACTTTGAAATCCGCAAGGGAACTAAGGCGTATAATCCAACGGCCTATCTTAAAAAATAATAAAAATCCTTGTTTGTTATGAATACTGTCAAATCGGTTTTTCCGATTGGTTGTGTTAGTCTGTTTCTTGTAACAAGAGGTGTGTTATGAGAAGATTTATTTTCTTTTTATGTATTGTTTTGTTGGGACTGTTAATTTTGTGGCTGGGATTAAAATTCAAATCACAACATAATGATGAAAAATATCAAGCGTCTACACTGGATACAGATATTACGATATATGATATTGATGATTTGGAACAGCAAGCACAAAAAATAATTCCAAATGGGGCGTTTGATTATATCCGTGGTGGCGCAGAAACAGAAAAAACAATGCAACGTAATGTGTCTGCATTTGATATGCTGGATATCTATCCGCGTGTATTAACAGGTGTTGATACACCAGATATATCAACGTCTATATTGGGAATTGATATATCATTGCCGGTGATTGCTGCGCCTGCGGCGGCACATGGTTTGGCACATGTCACAGCCGAAGCAGGCAGCGCACGTGGTGTGGCAGCCGCGGGAACTATTATGAGCGTCAGTAACTATGCCAGCAGCACTTTGGCGGAAATCGCACAAGCAGGACATGGTGCACCGCAATGGTTTCAGTTATATCTTAGTAAAGATGATGAGTTTAATCGTAATATTGTAAAACAAGCCGAAGATTTGGGATATCGGGCTATTATCTTGACAGTGGATGCGCCGGTCGGTGGAAATCGTATAGCAGATGCTAAAAATAATTTTAAGTTTCCGTTGGCATTGCCAAATGTCGCGCAAAAAACAGGGCCAACAAAAGGGCAGGGTATCGGGAAAATCTTTACAGCATCACAGAATAAAATAACACCGTATGATGTTTTAAAACTGAAATCAATAACCAGATTGCCGGTAATTGTCAAAGGAATACAACATCCAGATGATGCAGATATTGCAATTGCTGTAGGTGCAGATGCAATATGGGTGTCAAATCATGGTGGACGACAATTGGATGGTGCGCCGGCTTCGATAGAGGTCTTGGGTGAAATCGCAAAACGTGTTAATAAACGTGTCCCTATAATTTTTGATAGCGGTATCAGACGTGGACAACATATATTCAAGGCTATCGCCAGTGGCGCAGATGTTGTTGCAATTGGGCGTCCTGTGATATATGGATTGGCACTGGGGGGATGGCGTGGCGTTGTTTCTGTGTTCGACTATTTAAAAAAGGACTTAAGACGTGTAATGTGGTTGGCAGGTACGCAGACAATTAATGATATAAAAAATGTAAAGTTGCGCGCCAGATATGATAATTGCGATAAAAACTTGCATTTATAAGAAAAAAGTCTATAATTACCCCCGTTCTTGGAAAAGAATTTTATATGGATGCGTAGCTCAGTTGGTAGAGCAACTGACTCTTAATCAGTGGGTCCAGGGTTCGAGTCCCTGCGCGTCCACCAAAAATTTAACGACCGTTTATCGGTCGTTTAATTTTTGTAAAGGACGCCGGACGAAGAACCCGTCAAAGGGTTCGGAACGCCAGTTGGTGAAAACAAGTGAAACGCAGTTTGAACCTTACGTAGTGAAAGGGGCCCATAAGCGGTAGCGTAATGGGAATATACAGTCCCTGCGCGTTACCCGAAATTTAACGACCGTTTATCGGTCGTTTGTTGTTTTGTATAACAGAAAAAAATCCTAGATTTTATGCGTATACAGCAGGTATCCATACCTATATCAATATTAAAATTACTTTGCTACAATCATAGCGTTGACATGAAACATTTATACAAAAAAACAAAAAGGAGAAAAAATGAAAAAATTAGCAATATCAACACTGGCTGTGTTCTTGGCATGTCCAGCGTTTGCAGGTATAAATCATCCAGACCAAGGCAGTTCTTGGCAAATGTGGGGTATGGATCCATATGTCGGTCTGCGTGGCGGTATGAGCTATACTAATTTAAATTATAGTTTTGATGGGAAAAAAGAATCTATGACCGATTTTGTTTTCCAAGGTCGTGCAGCATTAGGTTTGGAAATCTATGATACATTACGTTCTGAAATCGAATGGTCTTATTTTGGAAAAATGTCAGACCAAGAAAATTTCGGCGCAGCAGGTGGTGTCGATGTTGAAACCAAAATGCAAACTTTGTTGATGAACGGTTATATGGAATTCGGAAACTATCAAATGGTTCGTCCGTTCGTAGGTATGGGTGCAGGTGTTGCATTCGCAGAAGTTGTACGTGATGGTCATTTGATTCCACATCACAGCGAAGATAAAACACACTTTGCAGCAATGGGTACAATGGGCTTAACTTTCGATATGGAAAGTTTCGCAGTTGATGTTGCCGCACGTTATACTTATGCAGATATTAGATCTGGTTTGCATAACTTTGGTGGCGATATCGGTATCAGATTTATGTTCTAAATCTAAATGCCCCGAATGGGGCATTTTTTTATGTATAAGTTGTAATGTGTAAAAAAAAAGCCCCTGAAACAGGGCTTTTCTTTAGGCCAGTTTCGCAAGTGCCAGCTTGTTTAAAAAGCCTTCTTCAATCGCGCTTAGTAACGAGTTTAATCCTTCGTTAGTTTCGCCATCGTTTTGCAGCTCTTCAAGATGTGAAATTATGTTCTCACATGATTTAACCAAATCTGTATTAACAAATTTTGGGTTTAATATAGATTGGTTAAATACTTTTTTGTTATCGTTGGCCATGAAATAGGTTTCTGCAATTGCATCAACCCATGTGTCAATGTCTTCAGTTAATCTGTCAAACAGCAAGTGCTTTGAATAACTGTCAGTTGACCAGTGATTCACTTTGCTTGCATATTTAAATGCAATTAAGTGTTGCATCAATTTGTACATAGTTTTTGTCTCCGTTTTTTTGTGTGTTTGAAATATAACATATAAATATATTATGTGTTACAGGAACGTAATCAAAAAACGCGCTATACGCATAGAATCCAAGGATTCCTAGGGAATCAAACCTAAAGAAAATGACTTGAAAATAAAGTAGAGTAACGTGTGTAACCAAAACAAACAAAGGAGAAATCTTATGACAAATTTGACACAAAAATTAATCACAGCTGCGTCTGTCTTGGGGGCTGTTGTTTTGTTGGCAGGGTGTACAACTAACTGTCCAAACAAAGGGCCGCATCATACAAAAAAATATGCATATCAAGCACAGCCTGTCGAAGTAATCGAATCAGACACAATTGTTGTGTATCAAACACACGAAGATGCGGATGTTAAACATTTGTATGCAAAAATGTATACGCACAGCAGTGATGGTGGTGCGTCCAGAATGGGGCATATTAAATTTCGTGAAACAGATAAAGGTCTGAAAATGGAAGTTGATTTGAAAGACTTGCGTCCAGCTGTTCCATACAATGTGCGCCTGTATCAATGTGGCCATTGCTATAACGATGCCAAATGCTGTGGCGCAGATCGTATGATGAATGTAAAATTACCTATGCTGGAAACAGGTGAAAGCCGTCATTTAAAACAAACTTATATTATTCAAGGCTTGAATGCAGCACAAATTGATGGCGCAAATATTTATCTGGAACGCGATGGCGGATATAAAGCAGGTTGGGGTAAATTAGAAAAATAATTTAATCTGATGTTGCTGAATGGAACACTCCAATTTTTGGAGTGTTTTTTTATTTTTGCTTTATGAAAAAAATCCTATGTGCTATGGTGGCAGTGTGATGAGATTTATAAAGCCTGTTTCGTTTTTGTTTCCCTTGGTAATGTTGCCTGTTTATAGGGCGAATGCTGCGACGATTTCAGGTAATGTATTTAATGATATAAATTTAACCGAAGATACACTGGTTTTAGAAAATGCAGTTGTTCGGTCTGATAATTTATATGTCGATGCAACAATGACCTTGGAAAATCACGGTTTAATACAAACAAATATCATTGTTGATTATGGACGCGAATTGCGTTTGAAAAATACAGGAACAATAAACGCCGATTTCGTTTTGGAATCTGGGGCAACTTTAATCCACGAAGTCACAAATGCACAAGAACTACAATATATCGATTTCGATAATACAAAACATATTATGAATGTTGAAAGTAGTGATGTGCTGTCATTGTCTGGAATTTTAAATGTCGGCCAAGGTGCTTCGAAAATAAATATTCAAAATACCAGAATAAATATAGATGCTAAGCCAGCCAAGACAGACACTTATGTCCAGATAAATGGTAATGTTGTATTTGTGTTGGGTAATTCTGATGGAATTTACGAAGATGTTTTCTTGGATGATGTGCGTGGTAGCGCAATGGTCAGATTTGAAAGTTTGAACCTTAATCCGTTGTTTGCTGATTATGGTTATATCAAAAATAACAAGTTATATGTTGGCAGGATGCGCGAAACAGACTATGCTAAAGTGTTCGATAATGATTTGGGACGTTTCTTGAATTCTGCGCGTGAATCAGGTAAAAACGATTCGTTGTTTAGTGCATTAGATACTGCGATGGATATGGGTGAACTAAATCATATTATGAACAGTTCTGTTTTATTTAATCGCGATATCTTGTTTCAGCCACTGCGAATTGTGAATGCTTTGGATTCTGCAGATGTTGATTTAGAAAAGGGTGATGCTACAGGTGGCTTGTTCGGCATAAAATCTGATAACTTTTATATGTACGGATTAAATGTCTGGTTGTATAGTGCTGTGTCAGAAAAGCTTAGAATACATGCCGGTGTTCGCGTCGGTACTATCGATTACTTAAGTGATTTTGATGTCTTTGGTGGCAATATGTATACCCTAAATCTGGGAGCGAAGTATTTAATAAATACCGATTCGTTTGTGCGTTTGGATTCAATATTTAATTTTATGCATACTGATATAAATTCTGTGTTTTATGATGGCGCGGAAATCGATAAGCCACGCGCAACATCGGGTTATATTAATACAGATGTCGGTCACAATTTTGTTCTTGATAATGGATTGGTTTTATTACCGTTTATAGGAATTGTTGGGGAACGTTATTCAGTAGACAATTATTCTGATTCAGATATCGGTATGCGTGCAGGAACAGATGTAAAATTTGAAACAGAATTTTCTGGTATAAAATATATTTATGCAACGCGCGTAATTATCGATACAAATTCATATTTTGCAGCTGCTGGCAGTATTGGTGTTTGGTCTGATATTGATGCGTTGGGCGCTGATGTGTCTGCGACAGTAACAAATTCTCAGGATGTAATTTCATATAAATTGTCCATTGATGGAAAAATTTCGTTTTAAACCAATTTTCCACGCAAAGACGCTTTGTTTGCATCTGTGATTTGAATCTGGGCCAAAGTTGGGGCAGGTGTACAATCAGGTACAGAAACAACGCATTGTTGCATATAAGGTGTGCGATATATATAGTTTTTGCCAGTTTTATCTGGGCCTTCTAATAAACATTCCATTGTTTTATCAATACAACTTTCGTTAAATGCGCGTTGCAATTCGTTTAATTTTTCGTCCAGTTTAGCCAATCTTTGTGCCTTGATATTTTCTGGTATCTGGTCGGGCATTATTGCCGCCGCGGTATGTGGACGTGGTGAGTATTTAAAAGAGTATGAATTTATATATTTAACATTGTCTGCGATTCGCATAGTTTGTTCAAAATCATCATCTGATTCGCCTGGAAATCCGACAATAAAGTCAGATGATATTTGAATGTCTGGACGGGCGATTCGCAACTTATTTATAATGTCCATGTATAATTCCAGACTGTATGGTCTGTTCATGCGTTTAAGTACATTTTCAGAACCGCTTTGTATCGGCATATTTAAGAATGGTAATAATTTTGGTTCAGATGCAAACATATCGATTAAATCATCTGTCATTTCGGTTGGATAACTGGATGTAAAGCGTATGCGTTTTACAGCGTCGATTTTCGCAGTTTCACGAATTAAATCAGACAGGCGATATGTTTTACCCGATTCGTCTGTGTATTTATATCCGTTTACATTTTGACCTAAAAAACATATTTCAACTGCACCAGTAGATGCAGCATGTATTGTGTCGCGCATAACATCATTAAAAGAACGTGATAATTCGCGCCCACGTGTATATGGAACAATACAATATGTGCATACGTGATTGCAGCCTTCTTGGATTGGAATATATGTAACAGTTGGGCTGGTTATCATTTGTGGCATTTCATCAAATTTTTCAAGACCGCCTAAATCAATATTTAATAATCTGGCATCTGGATTTTCGATTATTTGTGGTAATTTATGATAACTTTGTGGGCCCAAAACAAAATTTAATTCTGGGATTCTGCGAAATGCGGTTGCACCGGCTTCCCTGG
Source organism: Alphaproteobacteria bacterium (assembly GCA_033345235.1). Lineage (GTDB taxonomy): Bacteria > Pseudomonadota > Alphaproteobacteria > Rs-D84 > Rs-D84 > Enterousia. The sequence continues at coordinate 170,146 of JAWPOC010000016.1, forward strand.
CAACACAACCGACAATACCAAACAGGGCAGATGGTTTTTTTGCACGTTTAATGCGACCCAGTGCAGAAAATACTTTATCCGTTGCCTTGGCACGTACAGCACATGTGTTTAATATAATAATATCTGCGTCCGATACGTTATCTGTTTGTGATAATCCGCGGTGTTCCAACATTGCCGCAATACGCCAACTGTCGTATACGTTCATTTGACAACCAAAGGTTTGAATAAAGAATTTTTTCATGGTTTTTATTTGTGTCTTGTGTTGTTATACATTCTTTGAATTTTCTGTTGTTGCGCACGATTGAAATGCCGAACCATGTTCTTTGTATGATATTTGCGTGCACGGCTTTCTTTCAAAGATATGTTGTGTTCAGGTAATATCAGGTTGCCTGGATTTTCAAGCATTTCAGGTATATTTTCTAATATCATTTCTTCCTGAATACCGTTTTCGATTATCGATTTGTTGTGATTTTCCAGTGTTTCAGGAATGTTTATTACGACGATGTTTTTTTCCTGAATACCATTTTCAACCCGAATTTTGTTTATTTTAGCAAGTAATTCGTTTTTGTATTCCTCTAATAAAGCACGTACAACAACAATCATTTTTTACTTTTGTCTGATTCTGGCATTTTGTAATCGTTTTATATAATGTTTGTTCGCTATTTTTTGTTTATTTGTGTTTGGACGACCTGTGCTGACAGGTGTATCCGGAAATTCAACAACCCCATATTCAACGCCTGTGATACCATTGTCTTTAATTATGCTGATAATTTTTGTCATTGTTCTTATCCTTTTTTTATGCCAATTTTTTGCGTAATATTTCGTTTACAACTGCTGGGTTCGCGGTGCCACCTGTTTTCTTCATGACGTTTCCTACAAAGAAACCAAGCAGACCCGTTTTGCCGGATTTATATTGTTCAACCTGGGCAGGGTTAGATGCAATAACTTCGTCAACAATTGCCTCAATCGCACCTGTATCTGTCATTTGTTTCATTCCAAATTTATCGGCAATGCTACGCGGTGTGCCACCTTCGCCATCCAACATTTTGATAAATATTTCTTTGGCTTGTTTCCCGTTGATTGTGTTTTCTGCCAACATATCAACCAGTTCTGCTAAATCAGATGGTGTGATAATACGCATTTCGTCCACAATCCCAGATTTTTCGTTTTTTACGTCCCAATTTTCAGGATGCGCAAACAGTTCAGATATCATCCAGTTCGCAATTGCTTTGGCGCGTTTTGTGTCGCCACCAACTGCAGAATCATACCAACGTGATATATCAGTTGTTTCTGTTAAACGTTCCGCGTCGTATTCAGACAGCCCGAATTCATGCGTATAGCGCGCGCGGGTCGCGGATGGTAATTCTGGCATATTTTTGCGTATGCGTTCAATTTGTTCGTCTGTTATTTCAATAGGCAACAAATCTGGATCTGGAAAATAACGATAATCCAGTGCGTCTTCTTTGCTGCGCATAACACTGGTTGTGCCATCGCCTTGGTTAAAGTGCATTGTGTCTTGGGTGACAGTGCCACCGTTTTCATAGATTTCAATTTGACGGCGTGCTTCGTATTCAATGGCCGTCTTAATAAATTTAAATGATACCATGTTCTTTGTTTCTGTACGTGTACGGAATTCAGTTGAACCAACAGGGCGAACAGATACATTCACGTCTGCGCGCATTGAACCTTCTTCCATATTTGCTTTGGATACGCCCAATGCACGTGCAATTTCACGAATCGCACGCAGGTAACGTTCAGCTTCGTCTGGGGATGAAATATATGAATTGTTTTCAGGATTTTTTGTGTCCAAGAAAGTCACGATTTCTAGCAACATAACACCTGTACGGTTGAAATCTACAAATGACTTATTTGGGTGCATATCGTGTTTGTTTTTGGCTGCGTCTTGTTCCATATGTGCGCGTTCAATAAAGATTTTCTTTGGATTTCCATCGTCGCCCATAATTTCAATCCAACCACGTCCAACAACAGGTGGTTGATCCGCAGGTTGTGAAATCTGATAGCCTTGGGGCAGGTCAGGGTAAAAATACTGTTTACGGGCAAAACAACTGCGGCGGGAAATTTCCGCATTTATCCCCAGACCGAATTTAATTGCCTGTTCAACACAGTGTTCATTTAATACTGGCAGCATACCAGGCATAGCAACGTCAACCATTGAAACCTGAGTGTTTGGGGCAACAGTTGGATTATAATCCGCAGATGCGCCACTGAATAATTTAGAATTTGATAACACTTCGATATGTGTTTCCAGCCCAATTACGACTTCCCAATCTGTTGTTTTGCCTTTTATTGTAAACATTTTGTCTTTTTCCCTTGCTTTTTTGTTTTTAGTGTCTTATTATTCGTTCCGCGTTGGCTAGGTAGCTCAGTTGGTAGAGCAAGGGACTGAAAATCCCTGTGTCGGCGGTTCGATTCCGTCCCTAGCCACCATCTTTTTTCTAAAAGCGGCCGTTTTCGCGGTCATTTTTTATTTCCCCATAATTGTTGTTGGGCGGTTGTCAATAGATGCCGCGGTTTCAATATGTTTTGCCAATTGCAGAACACGCATATCGTCAAAACGACGACCTACGACTTGCATGCCAAGTGGTAAACCGTTTTGTGCCAATCCGCATGGTACACTGCATGCAGGAATGCCGGCCAGATTCATTGCAACTGTGAATAAATCCAGTGCATAGAATTCCAATGGTGATAAACCTGCGTCTAGTGGCATTGCTGTGCCTGCAGATGATGGACATACAATCAAATCGCATTGTTTAAACGCGTCGTTAAAACTGTCCGAAATCATACGGCGAACACGTGCGGCCTGCATAAAATACACATCGTAAGATTCACTGGATAATACCGCAGTACCAATAATCATGCGGCGTTTAACTTCGTCACCAAAACCCGCAGCACGTGTCTTTTTATATGTGTCGTATATGTCACTGCCTTCAACACGCAGCCCATAACGCATACCATCGTAACGCGCCAAGTTTGATGATGCTTCGGCCGGTGCAATGATGTAGTATGCAGCCAATGCGTCTAAGATATTTGGAATTGATACTTCAACAATGTCTGCGCCCATTGATTTTAAATCTGCAATACGCTTTTCAAACAGTTGTTTCATGTCATCTGAAATTTTTACATCACTAAATTCTTTGATGACACCAACACGTAATTTTTTACCATCGCCCAATACAGGTTCCAATGGGGCAGTGCAGGTAAAGCCATTTGGCGCACTGGTAGAATCTTTTGGGTCGTGTCCCGCCATCGCAGATAATAACAGTGCAGTATCATCAACTGTGCGTGCAATTGGCCCAGGGGTGTCCAAAGAAGATGCAAATGCAATACAGCCCCAACGTGAAGACAGACCGTATGTAGGCTTCATTCCAACTAGCCCTGTGATGGCGGCTGGGAAACGTATTGAACCACCTGTGTCTGTGCCGGTCGCAGCAATTGCCAAACCACCAGCCACAGCAGATGTAGAACCACCAGATGAACCGCCTGCAGTTAGATTTTTGTCCATTTGCCATGGGTTTACAGGTGCGCCAAAGTAACTGGTTTTACTGAAAGTTCCCATTGCAAATTCGTCCAGATTTGCCTTGCCCAGTAATACTGTACCTGCATCAATTAATTTTTGTGAAACAGTTGATTCATATTCTGGAACAAAATTTTCCAACATACGTGACGCAGCAGTTGTGCGAATGCCACGTGTTGCGAACAAATCTTTCATCGCAATTGGTGCGCCGTCCAGTGCCAATGTATCGCCTGCGGCACGTCGTGCATCAGATGCAGCGGCATCTGCCATGGCACGTTCAGGCGTTGTTGTGATATAGCAATTCAAATCCGCACCATATTTTTCAATTCTATCAAGATAGGCACGTGTTAATTCAACAGCGCTGAAATCACCATTGTTTAATTTTTCTAAAACTTCTGTCAGTGTCAGGTTAATCATTTTTGGTTTCCATAATGTTGTGGGAACAAAATTGTACCCAATGTTTGTTTAATAAAATTATCTTGGCACATTCCTGTACGCAGGTTGCGTGCGCAACATTTTGCCTTGGCAATATCCGAAGGAATACATTTTGCACATATTGGTTTATCATCAGGGTAAAACATACCAGATAAATCTAATGAACTGTAATATCCATTGTTATAACGACCAAAATGCACATGTTCTTCAAGTTTTATGCTTAAATCTTTTATGCATGCATTTTTTGCAGGTTTGTGTGTTTTGAAATTGTCTATTATCTGATGTACTTGTTCGGGCGATACAAAACCCAGATGTATGTTCATAGACATGAAATTATCATATTGATCTGGTATTACAAATCTTACAGGTATACGACGTTGTTTCTTTGGCATATTTATTCACCGTCCATGATTTTTGGTACCGCAAAGTAGCCACGAGAAGTTCCAGCATTGTCGGGTGTGTTTGCCAAAATTAAATCACGAATGTTGCCGTCGGTTACAACGTCTTTGCGCATTGGTAATTTGTGTTCCGCAGGGTTTAATAATGGTTCAATCCCGTTTGTGTCAATTTGTTGTAATTTATCCAGCCACTCGATAACAGAATCAATGTTCATCTGTTCCAGTTGTTCTGGGGCGATTTCGATTTTTATTAAATCTGCAAATTTTTGTAATTGTTGCTTGCTAAATGCCATTTTCAATCCTATATTAAAAAACAAGAGGAATTATACAATGATTTTACCAGATTTCAAGGCTTTTCCACATCATGGGCGTTTGTTAGGAATCGATTGGGGATTGCGTCGTATCGGTGTGGCTGTGTCAGATGCAGAACATGATTTTGTATTTGTGCGTCCTGTTGTAACTGTGCCGCGTGGTGCAGATAATCATGCCAGATTAATTGCTGATATCGCCAAAGACGAAGCTGTGGTTGGAATCGTTGTTGGATTGCCACTGTACAATGATGGCAGTGATAGTGATACGACTAAAATAGTTCGTGGTTTTATAGATGCGCTGGCAGAAATTACAGATTTGCCGATATGTACAATCGAAGAAAATTTAACATCTGCCGCTGCCCAAGAAAATATGGGGCGGGTAAAAATTCAAAAATTAAAAGAAAATTTAGATTCTGAATCTGCACGCGTGATTTTGGAAAATGCAATCGCAATGATAAACCGGACTTGAGAAAAAGTCCGGTTTTTATGCGTATAGCATCGTTTTAATCTTCTTCTTTTTTGTCCGGTATGTTGCCGTCTGCAGATAATAATATCGCAATAGGACGGGTCGAATCAAATTGTGCGCAAATTATAAATATCGCAACCAACATCGGAACGCTAAAGAACATTCCTGCAACACCCCACAGCATTCCCCAAAATACTAAGTTTATTAAAATCGCCAATGTCGATAAGTTTAATGTTTTCCCTGTAAATTTAGGTTCCAAGATATTGCCGAATATAATCTGCAAAGCAATTAAACCGACTGCGGTTAATAGCGGTTGTTGTAATGATGGGGCTGTAACTAGTGAATATAATATTGGTAGGCTGCATGCAATAATTGCGCCAATTGTTGGTATGTAGCTGGTTACAAATACTATAAATGCCCAAACGCCTGCAAATTCAACACCAATCAATTGTAGCCATATGAATGACAATATGCCTGTTATCGCCGAGATAGTCGTTTTAACAAATAAATATTTTTTCATATTGTAATCGATACTGTCTAATATGTAACGCGACTTTTTAGATTGGCGCTTGCTGGGGAATAGGGCAGAAAATTTCTGATGAAAAGTACTTTGTTCTACAAACATAAATATCATATATACAAATACCATCCCCATAGACGTTGCAATCGTCGCAACAGATGCACCAATCTTGGATGCAATATCTGTTATGTTTGGCAGTAACTTTGTATCAAAATTCATGCCGACAGAATTTGATAAGTATATTCCAAAATCAACCAATTTAGTTTGTAATGTTGGTAACATTGCAACCAGTTCTGAAAACATAGGTTTAATTTGTGTGATAAATAGATATACGATAATTCCTACTGTGAACAATGTCGCAATATGAGATATAAAATTAAACACGTTGTGCCATATTTTATGCTGTGTGTCTGATGCGTCGCGATATGGCAAGACTTTGCGATAATAATCAGATATCGCGTTCATCAAATACCATAAAAATGTCGCAATCAACAAGGGGATTAATATGGAACGACCGAACCATAATAAAAATATAAGACCTGCAAAAATTATAATGCCATTCATTATTCTTGTCCTTGGTTGTAATCAACGGTAATTGGTGTATCTGTGATGTTTACAGTAACTGTTTCTGTTGGTTTTGGTGCGATTGTCGCAAAGAAAATAAACGTCAGTACGATTGCTAGGTTCGCAATAATTGTCATTGTAGAATATTTTCCCGCGATATCAGTGTTGAATTTTTTTGCACCAACTTGCAGTACCCATATGCCATATATTAATGCAAATATAAATGTGCGTAATACTGATAGCGGGCCAAAGAATAATCCAGATACCAAAGTGATAAATATAAATGCAGCGATGGTGTTTGTTGGTTTTGCCATCACCCAATCAATCGCACGATTATAATATGTGCATTTGCATTCAACAGATGCGTCATGTCTGTCGTTTGTGTTTGATAAAAATCCGACAGACCATAATCCTGTAAATCCAAAAGGACAACTTAAAATAATTTTCCAAGTTGGTATTTTAAAATGCTGTATACGGCAGAATTTGGCGTATAGGTTGGAAATGAATATGCCCATTAAATACAATAATAATATTCCAATCACAGTCATTGTTATTAAAAATAGTGTCAGAGAATTTGTGCCCAATAGTGCAATCTTAAATATTATATTTTGAGAATATGATATAAATGCATAAAAACATACAGACAAGATAAGCGTTTGAATAATATGTAGTGATACAAATGAACGTCTGTTAAGTTTTTTATGTGGCAATTTTTTTATTAAATATACAATTCCAATAATTCCTACAACGGTAAGTAATCCAGAATATAAGATTGTTGATATTTGTATCGAGAAAATTTTATCAAACAATGCGCCTTTTAATGCCGTCGCAATCATAATTAATAGAAATGATAAAATACTAAATTTAAAAGGTGCGCTGAATGTCCACTTGGACATTGATGATGTTTGTTGGTTTGACATTTATATCTCTCCCTGTTGTTCGTAAGTCATACGATTTTATTCTATCATATTTTTGCCATTTGATAAAGTTATTGTGTGTGTAGGATTTACCAAATCTGTAAAAGATTTTTGATGGCTGATAAATAAAAATGTGGTGTTCGGCATTTGTGACATTGTGTTCGCAATCAGTGTTTGGGTTGCGCTGTCTGCGCCAGAATCTGGTTCGTCCAGTATGGCCAGTTTGGGTTGCGTCATTTGTAAACGCAGCAGCATTAGTTTTTTGCGTTCGCCACCTGAAAAACCGACGTTAATACTGCGGTTTAACCATTCGCGTGGAATGTTTAATGCAGTACGTACAGTTTCCAGATTTTCTAAAAATTCCCCCATAGATAAATCTTGGCCTGTTGCAAAATGTTTATGCGCAGCGCATGAATGTTTTAGAAAACTGATAACAGACAGTCCTGCGATTTCTGGTACGTGTTGCGCACCCAGGAATATGCCCATTAATGCGCGTGTGGTTGCGTTTTCAGTTGTGATGTCGCGATTTTCAAAGATTATGTTTCCTGAAACTATGTTATATCGTGGGTCGCCGGCAATTGTGTTTGCCAGTGTGGATTTGCCGCTGCCATTATGGCCAGATAATAAAACCTTGGTACCGGATTGTATGTGTAAGTTAATGTCTTGTAATAAAATCTTGTCGTTAAAAGATACGGTCATGTTGTTTATTTGCAGCATTTATGACTCCTTGGATAACGCCATTTGAATAAGTTGTTTTGATTCAACCAAAAATTCCATCGGTAAACGTGACAGTACAGGGGTTGCTGCTGCACCAATTATCAATGCAATAGCAGCGTCTGTATCAATACCAGCCATATTTAAATAATTAAGCGCGTCCGTATCAATTGCACCTGTGGTTGCTTCGTGTGATTGTTGGTTGTTTGTGCCATTGTGAATAATACGGGGCAGGGTGTTCGCTGTTGCGTTTGTGCCAATCAGACGACTGTCGCATTTTGATGCGTTTTTGCAGTTGTTACCAGTAAAAGATACCAGACTGCGAAATGTTTGATGTGATGCGTCTGTTGCAACACCGTACGATACGATGTTTGATGTTGTGTTGTCGCCAATGTGTATCATTTTTGTGCCTGTGTCTGCCATCTGGGCACCACGTGTTATAGACAATGAATAAAAGTCGCTATACGCATTGTTTCCGGACAAAATTGTCGATGGATATTTCCAAGTTAGTGCAGAACCAACTTCCATCTGAGTCCATAATAATTTTGCGTTGTTATCGCATTTTCCGCGCTTGGTTACAAAGTTTAATATGCCACCACGATTTTTTGTGCCATCAAAATCACCAGCAAACCAATTCTGTACCGTTGCGTATTTTACAGTCGCATTGTCGTGTACAATAATCTCGACTACGCCGCTGTGCAATTGGTGATTGGGACGTCTGGGGGCGCTGCAGCCTTCCATATATGTTACATCTGCGCCGGTGTCGGCAATAATCAGTGTGCGTTCAAATTGTCCGATTTTTGCAGTCTCTATTCTGAAAAAGCTGGCTAAATCAATTGGGCATTTTGTGTTCGGTGGAATGTACACAAATGTTCCGTCGGAAAATACCGCAGCATTTAACGCGGCGAAAAAGTTATCTGTGCTGGGGACAACTGTGCCCAGATATTTTTGTACCAGTTCAGGGTATTGTTGTACTGCCTCAGAGAAAGGTAAAAATATAATCCCCAGTTTGTTTAGTTCTGTTGTGTATGATGTATGAACAGAACGACTGTCAATAACTGTATCTGTTGCCATTCCCATCAAGGCCTGCTTTTCGTGTTCTGGTAATCCCATTTTGTCATATATCTTGCCTAAATCGGAATTGTCGATTGGTTCTGGTTCGTTGTAATAGTTTAAACTGTTGTAATCAATTGGTGTGTAATCAACGTTGCCCCAGTGTGGTTCTGACATAGATAGCCATTTTTTATATGCGTCTAGCCGCCACTGCAGTAGCCATAAAGGTTCTTGGCGTTTCGCAGATATTTCGCGAATAAGATTTTCAGATAATGTGGGCATTTTTATTAATTGTTTTGTGTTGCCAATTGTTTCGCTTGGGCAAAAAAGGTTAATGATTGTCCCAACAGTCCATCTGTAAATGTTGTAGATAACAGACCTTCGGGTTCTGTCGCCGTTAGGTGCTGCAGAAAGTTGTCTGCGCGACGCATATAATTATCGACATTGCGCGCGATTTCAGAATCCAGTTTTATACTGCGACGCAATTTTTCTAATGCAAAAGGGTCTTTGGCGTATTCGTCCATTATTCCCCCCAGTGCACGCCACAATGGGTGTTCTTGGGTGTTGCGTGGCATAATATCAATTGATGCCATAATTGGTATCAGGTTTTGTAATAAATCTTGGTAAATCATTTCTGCATTTTCAGCAACAACATTTGTTGCGTGCTTTTGTTTCAATACAGATTGTATCTTCATAATTAAATTGTATTGATGTTCTTGGGTTTTATTAATGTTTGCAATGTGTGAATGTATTTTTTGTACGTATATCATACTGATTGTACACAGAATAAATATTACGCCCAGTCCGATAAGTATAAGTGTGTTATGCATGTTTTTGTACCCCTGTTTTTAATTTTACTTTGAACAGTATAACATCTTTTTGCGATTCGTGCGATTTTATCTTTTTTTACGTTTTTTAGGCCTTGCACAGATTCGGTCAAATTGTTATAATATACATTAATTAAATGAATATACTAGGGAAAGGAAGTCTTAATATGTTCCGTAAAATATTGATTTGTGCAATGTTTGCAACTGCTGCAGGCTATTGCTTTGCTGCAGAAATGTTACCTCAGGTTGTCACGTCAGAGGTGTTTTATGAACAAAATAGAATGTTTGATGACGCGGGGTATGAATATTCGACTGGGGTTGCCCAGGCGTATGTTCCTGCGTGGCCATTGGCGGGGTCTGATGCTGATGTCGAAATCGGTTGCGAAATGGGTATGTGTTCCAAAAATAAACAACAAGATAATATTCGTGTTGTTTCAAAAATTGGTTCTGAAACAGTAATTGAAAATAATTTCGATGTTGGTAACTTTGGCGAATTTGCAGGCTGGTCTGGTGGTGCAAATATGTTGCATGGTACACAAATTCCTGTGGGTTTTGATGATGAATGTAATTCGTCTGCAGAAATGCCTTTGTTGCATCGCGAAGTGCTAGAAGATGATGGTGCGAATGTTTTGGCTGTTTCACGCAGCGGTCGTAAAAAATGTGGTAAATATGCAGATTCTTATGATGCGTTCGCTGTAAAGATGGGTATGAAAGTAGAAGAAGTTAATACTGCCGCGGAAATAATTGAGACTGAGACAGAAATTGCTGTTGATGTGTCTGCAGATGCCGAAGCGCCAGTCGCAGTTATGGATCAAGTACGTTCTTGGGTTGTTGCAAATGGTCAGACCCTGCGTGAGGTTTTGCAGTCTTGGTGCGATAAAGAAGGTTGGGATTTAGTATGGGCAACATCTCGCGAATATCCGATAGAGGCCAGTGCTGTTTTCAAAGGACGCTTTGTTGATGTTGCGTCTGCGTTGGTTCGTAATTTTAGTCGTGCGACACCAATCCCATATGCGAAATTCTATAAAGGTAACCGTGTTTTGGTTGTCTCAACGGGTGAAGAATAAGTCTTTGCTGAAAAAGTCATTTTAGGAGAACTTTGATATGATAAAATTTATGAGAACATTTGTTTTGTCTGTGTTGATGACGGGGGTGTTGGCTGGGTGCGCTGTAAAAGAATCTGCCAAGGTTGCAGGTACAGTCGATCAGAATTTTATCAATGCATATGATGCCTTTGAAATGGCTAAAAATCCACGCGCCAAGGTCGCCAGTGGTGATACTGTATCTGTGTCCGAAGGTGTGTGGCTGGGGAACAAATCGACTGTGTTGGAACATCGTAATAAATTACCTGCGAAATTCGAAACAGATACGGGGGTTACTATATTATTAGATGAACCGGTGTCTTTACAGGTCTTGGCAAATGATATTTATTCTGCAACAGGTATCCCTGTTAAAATAGACAGCAGAGTAACAGGCGATAAAATCAGAAAGCAAGTCACTGTTGCATATACGGGCAAGTTGTCTGGGTTGTTATCTCAGGTTGCGACAGATTTAGATTTGCTGTGGTATTATGACAAAAATTCAATCGTGTTCTATGAAACAGAAACAAAGACATTTACATTGTATGCCTTGGGAACAGAGGTGTCTTATCAAACATCTGTATCAACAGACGATTCAAATGAAATTTCTTTGGCGTCAACATTAAAAGAATGGGACGAAGTTGAAAACGCAATTTCTACAATTATCAGTGGTGCATCAAATGCAAACTTTACCGTATCACGCAGTTTGGGAACAATTACGGTAACCGCATCACCATCAATATTGGCACGTATCGGTGAATATATTGAACGTCAAAATAAACGCTTGTCCCAGTTGGTTACAATCGATGTAAAAGTATTGCAGGTTACAATGTCTAATAATTCGGCCTTTGGTCTGAATTTGGCGGCGGCAATTAATTCGACATCTGGGTTGCAGATTAAGTCAAATCCAATTTCATCATTGGCAGCAACAACAGCTAATAGTATGAGTGTCGCTGTGGTTAGTGGTGCAACAGGGTCCTTGTCTGATTTGGCAGGCAGTGACGCATTGATTCAAGCATTGGCAAAGCAGGGCAAGGTGTCTTTGGTTACAAATGTTGGTGTTACAACACGCTCTAATCGTGTCGCGCCGGTCAGCAATACACGTACCACAGGTTATATCAAGCGCTATGAATCACGTAACTTTACAACGGTTGAATCCAGTACAGTTGACCAAGACGATTTGGAAACAGGCTTTACAATGCAATTGTTGCCAAACGTTTTGGATAACGGCAAGATTTTGTTGCTGTTCCGTATGTCGGTGCGTGAATTGTTGCGTATGAATACAGAAAATTTGTTTGGCGAACTATCTTTGCAATTGCCAGAGGTTGAAGAACGCAGCTTTATGCAAGAAGTAATTATGGAATCTGGTCAAATGTTGGTTGTGTCCGGCTTTGAAAAACAGACAAACGAAGATACTCGTTATGGTTTGGGTGATCCTGACTTTATGGCGTTGTCTGGTTCGCGTGAATCTGCATCGGCACGTGAAGTATTGGTTGTGATTTTAACTCCACAGGTTTTGGTCAGCCCAATGGATGCAGAACGTAGTATTCAGCAACATTGGGGCGCCCCCCTAAACTAAAATTAAATCTAATGGCATATCTACACACAAACCCGACATCTCATGTAACGTCATGTACACTACGATGTCGGGTTTGTGCGTATCTATACCATTATCTTTAATTTTCCTGCTAATTACGGGGTGGGGTAAAGTATCTCATGTAACTTCTGTACACTACGCCATCGTTTTTACTTTTATCTAAATCATTCTAATTTATTTTTATTTATCGGATATTCATCTAAAAGCAAATCGGGAATCTTATGTAGCGTCAGTACACTACGATTCCCGTTTTACTTTTATCTAAATCATTCTAATTTATTTTAGCGATTGTATGCTGTTAGTGCCTTTTTTATAAAAACACCTTGCCAGATTTTTATTGTTTAGGTATAATTTAAATGTCACTGGGGTCATCCAGTGATGGGGTGTGACTACCCGTTTCACATGCGTCTGATATAAGAATCAGTGCGCCGGTGGGCGTATTTTTTATACTCAGATGACAAACTCCTGGCCAATCTGTGGTCAGGAGGGATGCGAATATATTGAATAAGCACACAATTCATGTGATTGTAGTCAACCTCCTGACCACTGCATTTTGCATCGGTGGTTTCTTTTTTAAAACAAAGAAAGGAATCAGGGGATGAGACTGTTTATATTTTTAATTCTAATTTTTACATCATCGGCATCTGCTGCCAGTGTGGCGTCTGTGCGTTACGTCGACGAATGCGTCGCAACCAAGGTCAGTAAACTGGAAGACGCAAATGATACTTTGCGTGGTAGGTATGATGTAAAAGGTACGTTGACTGTGCCAACCCAAGAATTTCCAACTTTGCCCGTATCGCAATAATTAGGAGGTACATATGCTTAGAAAAATATTGTTCTTGGTCTTTGGCTTAATGCTGACCCAGCAGGTGTATGCAGAACAAGCGATAAATATTCAATATATTCACGAATTAATAAAGCAAGAGCATGGAATAACTGTCCCATATGCCAAGACAGACGCAGAATTTCCAAAGCAAGTTGCAAATATGAAATATTTGTTAACGGTTGTTGATATCGTAAATGCATATTTAAATGGCCCAAATTGGACAAATTACGGAGAATCTGAATACGCAACTGCGCATGCGGCGGATACAGTGGCTGGTATTTATTGTGTGCGTAATTTGATTGAACATTATTTCTTTGAAATGACAACTACGCCCGATACAACCAGTTTTAGCCTAAAGATAAATGCAAATGGTGTCTATCATATTGATTGGGGGGATGGTACACGCGAACATTTTGACAAGCCAAACGTAAATCAAAAAGTTTATTCACATAATTATGCGACGGCCGGGGTGTATAAAATAAAAATAGGCGGGTATTCACGTGCGTACAGCGGGGCTGTTTTTGGAATTGGAACACCAACAAAACTGGCAGAAATATCAGGCAGTTTGGGAAAAATATTCCCAACATTAAAAGGGTACAACAATCAACCAATACAACCTTGTTTTGCGAATGCTTTTACTTCATGTTCAGAATTATCTGGCGAAATACCTGCGGATTTATTTAGTGGTGTTCATGGTGCGCCATTACAATGGATGTTTCAACGTACTTTTTCGGGGTGTGCGAAATTAACGTCAATTCATCCGGATTTGTTCGCCAGTATTCGTGGGGCGCCGGCACCAAGTATGTTTGATTCTACGTTTAGTGGATGTACTGGATTGACCATATTGCCAGAAGGCTTGTTTCGTGGAATCAAAGGTAGGCCACAAGGAAATATGTTTAATGCGACATTTTCTGGTTGCAAGGGATTGAATTGTGTAATTCCAAATAAATTCTTTGGTGAAATCGATGGCGTGCCGGCGGGTAGTATGTTTGCATATACTTTTTCTAATTGTTCGGGGCTATATGGTGAAATACCTGCGGATTTATTTGGGGGCATAAAACTGACGGGTGACGGTCAGGATAATATGTTTGCCCGAACGTTTGCCAATTGCGCAAAATTAACAAAAATTCCAGAAAATTTGTTTGGTATGCTGTCTGGTGAAACAGGCGCCAGTATGTTTTTAGAAACTTTTATAGGGTGCGCAGGGTTAGATTGTGAAATTCCAAAGAATTTATTTGGTGCAATGACAGGTGCACCAAAACCATATATGTTTCTACGTACTTTTAATGGGTGCAGTAATTTAAAAGGCACAATTCCAGATGGATTGTTTGCGACAATTACGGGACAGCCTGCGATAAATATGTTTGCCCAAACGTTTAGCGGTTGTGGTAATTT
>JAWPOC010000017.1:0-35119 GCA_033345235.1 Alphaproteobacteria bacterium
TGATTTTGTCGGCAGCCACGCATTGGCATCGATGGAAAAAACTATGGCAAAAATTGCAAATAAAATCTTACGTAACATATCACATCCCCCTGTGGTATTAAATTTCTGTCATTGTTGGAATTTCAGGCGTTGGTACATCCAACCGTCCTTTATTTGGTACAACGTTATACGTGCCGGCCATTTCGTTTTCTGTACCTTCCAGCTTGCTGACCTTGGTTGCGACGCATTCGTCAACATAACGCACAGACGCCACACTGGCGGCCGATGCCGATGATGTGAAAATTAAAATTAAAAATACAAACAGTCTCATCCCCCGTTTCCTTTCTTTTGTGTTAAAAAAGAAACCACCGAAATCTATTTTTCAAAGTGGTTGGAGGCTAGAAACTATAATCCGGTATAGCGGGCTTATTCAATATATTCACCGCCCTCCAACCGACGGTTGGAGTGATTGCAACTGTCCGACGTTTCGGACACCGAATTTCAGGGTTTCTAGGCCCCGATATCAAATGCCTTTGATATCAATATGCATTTTATAATAACAACGTTTTTTCCACAAGTAAAAAAAATACCGCTGTTTCCAGCGGCATTTCCGAGTGTCCCGAAAGGAAGGAAAGGAGAAAAAGAAATTGGACACTCTAAACTTGGGTTCGGGGCCCAGAGTCCAGAGGAGAGAGAATGTAGGAGGGAGTCTGAACCTCTGGTCCCCGCAGATGATTTTTCATCTGGTCATCGGGTTTAATTCCTTTGACGATTCGTAATGTAATACATAAAAAGCGATTTGTCAAGTGTTTTGTCAAAAAAATTTTTAGTATTTATATTTGGGTGTGTTTTTTACTTTTTGTCCTAGGAAATGGTACTTGTTGTAAGACGCGGATTTCTGGAATAAAATCAATGACAACTAGATGATAAAAATAAAATCTAGTCCGAATAGCAAGGGAGAAAAAAATGACACATGAAGATGTTTGGCGTGCCATAGAACGTTTCGCAACAGAGCATGGTATGTCTTGTTCTGGTTTGGCAAAATGCAGCGGTTTAGACCCAACGACATTTAATAGAAGTAAAAGATGGTCCAAAGAAGGGCAACCAAGATGGCCATCAACAAACAGTATTTCAAAGATTCTGTCTTCGACAGGGGCGAAAATTCAAGACTTTACAAAGTTTATTGATACCCCCGATCGCGGACAAGAATGACGTGTGCAACGGTTTCGACACCCCAAAGCCACTGTGAAATTCGTTTCATGGTGGTTTTTTTGTTGGACAATGTTCGTTCAGTAATGTACTCTATTAATATGCTATCAGGGATGCGCATATACACATCAGATGATATCTGGCGCCAAATACTGGGGGATTTGGGGGCTTTTGTTGCGGACGTGCCTGAAAATGCCGATGTCGATTTAGATGATATAAAAATATCTGGCGTGCTTTCTCCATTGCAATTAAAGAAAATATTATTGGATGCGTCAGACGACAGTGACTTTATCAAGAAAATTTTTAATAAAGATGTAAAATTAACCCGCTTGCAGGCGAAAATCGTCGTATGTTTATATAAATCTGGTGGGATGACCGCGGCACAGTTGAAAAATGCATTGGGATATGCGCCTGATACAACAACGCATACAGTTGATACTGCGGTATATCAATTACGCAGATTGTATGGACGTGAATTTATTGAAAATAACAAAGGGGTATATACAATTGGGAAATTATAAACTGATATCTTTTGATAAAATCCCCAGTACCCAAGATTATGCACACGAATTAATCGCCAGTGGACGTGCGGCTGATTATACTGTGGTGCTGGCGGCGGCGCAATCTGCAGGACGTGGGCGGTATCGACGTACTTGGGTGTCGCATCATGGTAATGTTTATGTCAGTTTTATATTCTCGGCTCCAGAACGCGATTCGCGTTTGGCGTACGCGATGGCAGTCGCAGTATCAGAAACAATCGCATCTTTTGGTGTTCATCCAACAATTAAATGGCCAAACGATATACTGGTCGATAACAAGAAAATTGCCGGAATTCTAATTGAATATGCATCTGATTTTGTAATTATTGGAATTGGTATAAATGTGAATTCTAATCCGACAGTGGACAGATACAAGACAACCAAGTTAGATAATTATTCAGAAATACCGATGAATGAATTGTTAAACAGACTGATGCGAAATGTAGATAAGTGGAAACGTGCAGATTTTAGAACTGTGCGGGCGCGGTGGACGGAATTGGCGGCCTGTATCGGAAAAAATGTTAAATATCATGGCGAATTGGCTGTTCTGGTCGGAATTAATGAAAATGGTGCGCTGGTTTTGCGTCAAAATTCACGATATTTGTTGGTCTATGGTGATGAAATTAATGCCTGAAAAACCGCGGAAAACTGCGGGTTGTGTAATAAGTGCTTGACTTTTTATTAAAAATATGATAATATGCATAACATAAACAGGACAAATTATACCCATGACATAAGTCATGGTTTTTTTAACCCCATGCTTTGCGTGGGGTGTTTTTTTACCAAAGGTGAAAATATGCAAATGACGCTGATAAAAAATACAGATATCACAGCAACGTTGGCCTATAAAATTGCACGCGTTGTTTATGCAGAAACAGGTGCAACATCTTTGTCAGGTGTCGAAGCATTAACAGCAATGATAAAAAATCTGTCAGAAAAAACAGGACAGAATTTTGAAACAATTATCACAGATGAAAATATTTTTAATTCGTTAAATAAATCATCGCCAAAATATGAACGTATCAGTGTGCCTGCAGATAATCGCGCATTCCAAATGTGTGTGCGGGTTGCGTCCAGAATGCTGGCAGGTGGTTTGATTGATAAAAGTTTTGGTGCAACAAAATTCCATCATGCAGATGTTATGCCAACGTGGGCAATTGCACGTGGTTATATCGCAGACATAGATGGAATGTTGTTTTATTTATAAATGGTTTATATATGAAAAAAATTATCAAAGGTGGATACTTTGCGGGGTATCGGACTTACATTATTTCTGCAACGGGAATTTTGTCTGCGGTCGCAGCGTACTTAGTTGGCGATACAGATTTGTTCGCAATGTTGCAAGCAATCTTTACATTGGGTGGAATATATTTTCTGCGCAAATCAAATGAAACCAAAGGAAATAAAAATGGATAATATCCCAGAAAAATTTCAAAACACAGATGGAACTTTGAATTCTGACGCGTTGATAAAGTCATACACAGAATTAGAAAAAAAGATAGGTACAATGGTATCTGTCCCAACCAAGGATTCAGATGATGTAACACGTAAAAAATTTAATCGTGCAATTGGGGTTCCAGAAAATGCGTCTGAATATCCAAAAAATGATTTATATGATGATGAAAATTTACGTGAAAAATTTTTCGAAATAGGTTTAACATCTGCACAAGTTGAAAAAATTTATGACATCGCAAATGATTTTTTATCACCATTGATATCAGATTTATTTTCTGTGCAACAAGAAAGTAGCGCCATAAATGAATTGAAAAACTTTTTTGGCGGAACAGAAAAAATGAATGACGCATTGCGTGCAATAAATTCGTTCGGACAAAAGTTTTTACCACAAGATGCATTCACAGAATTGTGCGCTACACCCCAGGGAATCCAAAGCGTTTACAAGATGATGCAATCAATGGAACCTGATGTGCAAACAGATAAAAATGAAACGCAAAATTTAACTGACAGTGATTTACGTCAAATGATGCGTGATCCAAAATATTGGCGTGATAATGATGCTGAATACATCAGAAAAATTGAAAACGGTTTTAAAAAATTATATTCAAAATAATTTTTTTTATACTTTTCTTCTTTACTAAATTTTATGTTTAGTATAAAATGTAAAACAAGAACAAAAAAATTTGTTCTATCCAAAAAAACATAATCATAAGGAGAGAAGAATGGGATTCTTGTTTAGAAAATCCGCTGCTAAAAAAGCTGCTGCTGCGAAACCAGCTGCAAAAAAAGTTGCTGCAAAACCAGCTGTAAAAAAAGTTGCTGCGAAACCAGCTGCAAAAAAAGTAGTTGCAAAACCAGCTGCAAAAAAAGTTGCTGCGAAACCAGCTGCAAAAAAAGTTGCTGCGAAACCAGCTGCAAAAAAAGTTGCTGCAAAAAAACCAGTTGCAAAAAAAGTAGCTGCGAAAAAACCAGTTGCAAAAAAAGTAGCTGCGAAAAAACCAGTTGCAAAAAAAGTAGTTGCAAAAAAAGTAGCTGCAAAAAAACCAGTTGCAAAAAAAGTAGCTGCGAAAAAACCAGTTGCTAAAAAAGCATGCGCAAAGAAAAAATAATATAGTCCCTGTTTTGTGATGGGGTTATTATTTTATGGTCTGTGATTTGTTCGCAGACCATATTTTTATGAAAAAATCAGTCCGATTTAGTGCACAGTCTGACTGATTTTTTTGTTTATGGATAATCTGCAATTATATTGTAGACCCAGATAAATAATTTTGTTTTATGGCGCATTTTATGCATAACCAAAATGCAAAATCTTTGGATACGTATATTTAATGATACGTATATGTTTTTAATATTTTTAACAAAAGGATTTTTGTATGTCTGTTTCCATAGATAACGTCTTCGTGAAACAATTCGAAGCAGATGTTCATTTGGCATATCAACAAATGGGCACAAAACTGCGTAACACAGTTCGCAGTAAATCAGGTGTTGTTGGTGCATCTACGACATTCCAAAAAGTAGGTCGCGGCACTGCCAGCACAAAATCACGTCATGGGATTGTACCTGTGATGAATTTGAATCATGAACCTGTAGAATGCTTGTTGCAAGATTATTATGCAGGCGATTGGGTTGATGCATTGGATGAATTGAAAATCAATGTTGATGAACGTCGTGTTGTTGCATCGGCTGGTGCATATGCATTGGGACGCAAAACAGATGAATTGATTGTTTCTGCAATGAACACAGCAACATCATCTGTTGGTGATTATTCAACTGGTCTGACAAAAGACTTAATCTTGTCCGCGGTCGAAGTATTAAATACAAACGATGTTCCAGATGATGGCCGTCGTTTCGCGGTTGTTGGTGTTCATCAGTGGAATGAATTGTTGTCGATGGATGAATTTGTATCTGCTGATTATGTTGGTGATGCATCTCCGTTGGTCAACGGTTTCGAAGCACGCAAATGGTTGGGAATCACATGGGTATTATATAATGGTCTGCCTGTGGATACAACTAAACGTGATTGCTTTATCTATCATGCGTCCAGTGTTGGTCATGCGTGCGGTCAAGAAGTTAAAACAGATATTTCTTGGCATGGTGAACGTGCAGCGCACTTTATCAGCAACAGCATGTCCCAAGGTGCAGTTCTGATTGATACAGACGGTATTGTACGTGTAAAGTGTTCTGACGCACCGGCTGCTTAAATCACAATAGAAAATTCAACTTTTTAAACCAAAAGGAAAAACACATGGCATTTCAGAATAAAAATTTATCTGTTATTGCATATGCAAACGGATTTACATTGTGGCACTATTGCGCAGCAGATGAAACATTGGCGACAATAACAGCAAATGGTTATTTCAATAATGTAAAAACACTGATGAATATCGGCGATATCATCATTATTAATGCGTCTGATAATACCGCGATTAAAAAAATCAATATTACAGAATTGAATGTAACAACTGTTGCATTGGCATAGTTAATTGTATTTCTCTCTTTAGGTCAGACCGGATTTTTATCCGGTCTGATGTTTTTAATATAAGTTTACAAAGGATAAAAAATGCTTACGAAAATAGATTTATGTTCGATGGCTTTGTTGAAAATTGGCGAGCAACCAATCCAATCATTGATTGACGATACAGCCGCCGCAAAATTGGCAAGAACTTTGTTTGATACAGTTATCGATGCGTTACTGGCAATACATCCATGGTGTTTTGCGACCCAAGAAATTACATTAACAAAAAACAAGGATGGCGATTTCTTAATTCCTTCGAACGTGTTGCGTGTAATAAAGTCAAATGGGCGTATCGTCGGGGATAAAATAGTTTCTGATACAGATTCAGTATCGGTTACAGTTATTGTTCGTATCAGTCCGGAAAAATTCCCCAGTTATTTTATATCGTTGGCTGCAACCAGATTAGCAATGGAATTTTGTATACCACTGTTGGGCGATCAAACCGTATTTCGTATGTTAGTTGCAATGTATGAAACAGAATTACAAACAGCAAAATTTATAGACAGTACAATGTCGCGTGGCAATGAAATTGAAAATTTCTCGTTGGTTAGCGCGCGTTTTTAATAGTTACAGGAGGTCATCATACAATGGCAGATTTTATTAAAACACAAAATTCTTTTTCAAATGGCGAAGTCGCCCCAGAATTTTATGCCAATGATAATATCAAAGGTTTATCTAAATTAGAGAATATGGATGTCTTGTCTGGTGGCGGATTATCGCGCAGGGCAGGTTTAAGATTTATATCACAATTGTCTGACAGTGCGCGCCTGATTTCTTTTTCTGTTTCTGATACAGAAGAATACATTATCGCGATTAGTAATAAATATATGTCCATATTTTGCAACGATAAATTTGTGCAAGAAATAACGACGCCTTGGGCTGGGGCAGATGTGTCGAATATTCAATATGCCCAACGTTTTGGGACGATGATATTTGTACATCCTGATTATCCGCCATATGTATTCAGTAAAGATAATGATGAATTTAGTCTGGATTTGTTTTTATTCGCGCAAAATGATGCGAATTTAGATATCTTTATGCCTTATGTCAGATTTGATGATTCTGCCGATGTTACAATCACTGTCAGCACCAGTTCCCAAGGAAATAATTATGCAGTATTTACATCCAGCCGCGATTTTTGGACGCCAGATAATGTCGGTGGGCGTTTCTGTCTGATAGACAGACAGTGGACAATCGCAGAATATCGCAGCCCAACAGAAGTTGTGGCATATGTTAATGGTACTTATGCTGTCCCATCAGGGCCAATTACAGATTGGAAAGAATCGGCATTCAGTAAACGTCGTGGTTGGCCATGCAGTATAACCTTTCATCAAGACAGATTGGTCTTTGGCGGCTCGCGCAGTTGGTCGGGTGGTATATGGATGTCCCAAGTCGGCAGACATACCAATTTTGATACAGGTACAGGATTAGATGATGAAGCAATTTTTGTTTCACTATTATCACAACAGCGTCAGCAAATATGTACTGTTGTCAGCAGTGATAATCTGCAAATTCTAACAAATGTTGGCGAATGGGCAATTTCCAGTAAACCATTAACACCATCGTCTGTTGATATAAAACAACATACATCCGTTGGGTCTTATGCGGCATGTTATTTGCAACCTCAAAAAGTCGAAGGTGCAACAGTGTTCGTATCAAATAATGGACGCGATATTCGTGAACTTAGCTTAGATGAATTGGGCGAGAAATATAATGCAAACGATTTGTGTGTATTCGCAAAACATTTAATGGATAAGCCAACAGATATCGCATATAACGCAACAACTCGACAAATGTTCGTCGTCCAGAATAATGGATTGATTTCTGTGCTAAATCAAAATACAGCACTGGGAATATCTGGATGGGCAACATATAAAACCCAAGGAAAATTCTTGTCAGTTGCGGTATGTAATGAAAAAACGTATGTAGTTGTACAACGTCAAGATGGTATTAATGTAGAAGTCTTTGATAAAGCCGCAATGTCAGATTGTGAAAAATATGATTTCGCATGCAGTGCATCCAGTGTGCCGATGCGTGTATCTAATCATAATGTCAGTCGAATCAAATTACGCAAAGTCGTTGCACGTGTATTGAATACAAAATCTGTTTGTATAAATCAGCATAATATACCGTTGCCAAACGAAATTTATGAAGATGCGTCTGATGGATTCAGTGGTGACGTGTCTATAAATTTATTGGGCGTGATATATGATTGTATGACACCCGTTTGGACAGTCAGCAGTACACAGCCATACCCAACAACAATATTATCAATCACAACACATGGTTGGTATACAGTTTAAAATAACAAAAGGAGAAACAAATGGGACAAATTGTATCAGATGTAACAGAAATTTTAGATTATAAAAATGCGAAACAAGAAACCAAATCACAACGCAAAGAAATCTTGAATCAAATGGCAGCTCAGAATGCTGAAAAAAATAATCTGGTTAAAAAAGCATTGGCGTCACAACGTGCTAAATATGGTGCGTCTGGAATGCGCGCAGATGGCGTGACCGAAGGTGCAGTGCTGAAACGTATGAAAGATGAAATAGAAAAACCATACGAAGACAAGAAAAAAGAAACGTTAAACAAATTGAAAAAGACAAAAACAAAAAAACCGAATTTATTGGAATCTTTGTTGTCTAAACTGGATGGTTTGATGTAATTAAACCAAAACAAAGGGGGCTTGTATGTATAAAATATCATATGTCGCAGATGGTACAGCCACAGAATTTGATTTTGTTTTCCCATTTTTTCAAATTGCTGACGTTAATGTCGCATTTAATAATTCTGGGGTGAATTTAAATTATGCGGTCATACCAAATCAAGATTTTTCAGGTGGAAAAATAGTCTTTGATGTGCCACCTGTTGCAGATACTAACATAGATATATTCAGAAAAATATCTTTGTCGCGTGTAATTGATTATCAGCCGACACAGAAAATAGATCCCGAAGATTTAAATGCGGATTTTAACTTTTTGTTGGCGGCATTCCAAGACATATATAATGTCGAAGTCGATTTAACAGAATGGACAAACATTCACGATAATATAAAAAATTTAATTGAATATACGCTGAAAGTCATCGAAGATAAATTATCTGGTGGTGCTGTTATGGGGCTGTATCGTAATTTGCTGGGGGTTTTGGAAAATGCGTTACCAAAATTAATAAACGATTACGGTTATGTAACAGATGTTGCGCCAAATGAAACAAGCGATGATTACGGAATTCTATAGTTTTTTAGATGCGTGGAATAATTTATTGGGACTAAAAACGCCGGCGCATCATCGCAAGATAATCCGGTTTTTGTTTGATGTCTGGACGTGCGCACCACATCGTGGATTGTTGATGGCGTTCAGACATTCCGGCAAATCCACAGTTGTTGGTGTTTTTGCTGCATGCGTGTTATACTTGCGACCAGAAACAAGAATTCTGATATTGTCGGCAGAAACATCTTTGGCGGCGCGAATGGTATCACATATTCGGCACATTTTGGAAAATCATCCTTGGTGTACGGATTTAGTTCCTGCGAATAAAAAAGAATGGGCGTCTGGACGTATAACAATAAATCGCCCAATGGGTATTCGCGAGCCATCTGTTATTTGTCAGGGGGTACATGGCAATATCACAGGAATGCGTGCAGACTTGATAATATGCGATGACGTCGAAGTGCCAAATACGGCAAATACCGCCAGTAAACGAGAAAGCTTGCGTGAAAGATTACGAGAGTTGGATTTTATATTGTCGCCCACAGGCACAATGATTTATATTGGCACGCCGCATGCGCATAATACCATATATAACACAGGTGCTGATACGGATTAGTTTATTGTACTGATAAAAGTACGTAATTTGCCCAGTAATTCATTTCCCGCATCACCAAACATAGGTAAATATGTTTCATATTCAGGCATATCTGCTTGGATATCAGCGCGTGTACGGTCTGACAATGGTTTTGAAATGATTTCGTTCGCACTATCCCACAGTCTGTATGCATTATATGTTTGATTAATTTCGTGCCACTTGTCCATCATATCGGGATGAGATGCCAATATAGACTTTATCGCCACAGGCCATTGTTCGCCAAAACTGCGTACAATATTCGATGATAAAAAGTTATCAAGCCCAGCCTGTGTTGGAACAAAGTTATTTATTATGAACTGTAATTCTTGCCATTGTGTATCAGGCAAATTGGTGGTTGATACCGTTTCGTTCATCATTCCACCATATGGCAACAATTCACGTTCAATTGTGTTCATCGCAGTTTTGCCACTGCGCAGATTTTCGATATGTTGGATTAAGTTCTTACCAGTCGGCATACCGCGCAGTTCTTCGATAACATCGTCTGTTGCATCGTTAATGAATATCTTGTTTAACACAGGCCATCCGCCAACAATTACATGTTCTTGGCGATACAGGTTTAACAGTTTTTGTGCTGTTGCGCGAATTTTTGCTTTCATGGTTTTTTCTCTCTCCTGTGGGTGGGGTTAATCCATGATTACCATGATGACCTTGTGCATTGTTTGGCCTGTTACTTTTTCTTCTGGTGAAGAAATGTGGCCATATAAGTTTCCTTTGGAATCTTGACGTACGCTGACGATTTGTGCAGAAACAGTCGTATCTGCCCCCAGTGTGTCAAAGTCGGCGTCGATACATACAGCCATATCGCCAACCTTGGCTGGTGTCAAGGCGTCTGCGAATACGTATGACTTTTCAGGGATAAACCCACCCAATCTTTTGGTGTTTGGAATAACAGCATATATGCCTTTGCGACCTTCTAGTGTCATTGGTGCAACAATCATTGTCTTGTCAGATTTTTTAAAAGATATTGATTTTGCAACAGGTGCACCGAACACAGGTACCAACTTTTTTCTGGCGCTGTCATACAGTTTTGCGCCATACACGCTGCTGTTAACGTCGATACCGGACATTGGACTGCCTGGGATAAGAACAGATTTTACGCGTTCTTTGACCTTGTTTATATGTTTGGTTAATTCGCCGGATTTATAAAGTTCCGCGATTTTTCCGAATAAATCTTCGGCGCCCATTGCAAAAGACTTTGCCAATGGTTCGATTTCATTTTTATAGATTTCACGTTGGCCGACTTCGATTTTATGGTACACAGACAGTGTCATCCCAGCATCTTTGGCTGCTTGGGCAATTGTTTTACCTTTTTGTTGGCGAATCTTGCGCAGTCCGCTGCCGAATACTTTCAAACCACTGTCTTCGTTGTCAGACATACGGCGTTTGATTTCATTTTGCCACTGGTCTGCGACTTCATCAGATTCTTTGATGAAAATATCAGACAATTTGCAGCCCAATATATTGCATATGTTCAATAATTGCTTTTGATTCAGGCGACGTACACCTTTTTCAATCTTTGAAACAGCGGACAAAGACAAACCTGTTTGGCGTGCCAATTCCGTCATCTTCATACCCTTGGACAGGCGAATATTGCGTATATTATTTGGAAAAATGATTTCTTCTTGGGCCATGGCATAACTCCTAAAACTATTTATTGACAAATAATAGTCAATTTTTAGAAATTGTGCAAGCAAAATCGTTTATAATTATTCGATTAAATCGGCATATCGTCTGGGATTGCATCTGGGTCGATTGCAGTTGGTTCCATATCTGCATCTGGGGCGAATGTAGATGCACTGACAGTTGGGGCAGGTTGTGCAAATTCGTTTTCACCGCGTGCTTGGAATTCATCCAGATTATCAAATAAACTGTAATCGCCAAAGAATGCCACACGTACAGTTTCTGGACGACCATGTCGGTTTTTGCCGATAATAATGTCTGCTTTGCCGCGTGCGCGTTCCAGACGTTTTTGCCATGTTTCAACCATTGAATTATTTGTTGTGTTGGATAAACGTTCTGATGGGTCGCGATTTTGCAGATAATATTCTTCGCGATATGTGAACATCACAATGTCAGCGTCTTGTTCAATAGATCCAGATTCGCGCAAGTCCGCCAATTGAGGGCGTTTATCATCGCGTGCTTCGACACTACGTGATAACTGGGACAGGGCGATAACAGGAACTTCTAATTCTTTGGCCAGCATTTTTAGACCACGAGTTATTTCAGAAATTTCTTGAACGCGGTTATCACTTCGTTTACCCCCAGGAGATGTCATCAGCTGCAGATAGTCGATAACAATCAACGCAATGCCACCATGCTTGCGGGCCAGTCTGCGTGCGCGTGTGCGCATCATCGGTACGGACATCCCAGGTGTGTCGTCAATAAACAAAGGTACTTTGCTGATTGCGTTTGAATATTGTGACATTTTTAAAAAGTCTTCATCAGTCAGCGTTCCTTCGCGCATTGATGATGCAGGAATTTTTGATTGTGATGACAGCACACGTGCCGCCAACTGGGACGCAGACATTTCAAGACTGAAAAACACAACGGCGCCTGTATAGTTTTTATTCGCGCGTCCATATGCAATAGCGTTTGCAGCGTTAAATGCAATATTCATTGCCAATGTCGTCTTACCCATCGCAGGACGGCCTGCAATAATCAGCAAGTCAGAATTATGTAAGCCACTGATAGATTTATCCAATGCATTCAGGCCAGTTGTCAGACCAGACAGTTGTCCGTCTGCCTTGTATGCGATTTCAGCCTCTGCCAAGGCGGCTTGCAACGCCGTAGATATCGATGTCACTTCGCGTTCAGATGACCCAGATGTCGCCATATCGAACAATTTCTGTTCTGCGATTTCTATTTGACGCATCACCGGTGTATCTAAATCTTCGACGAATGCTTTGTCTGTGATTTCTTGCCCCAACGCAATCAAGTCGCGACGTAATGCGTGTTCATAAATTATGCGTCCATACTGTTCGACGTTAACAACAGTCGCACCTGCGCCAGATAACTGGGTTAAATAATCAACACCGCCAACGGATTCTAAAACGCCTTGTTGATCCAAATAATTTTTTGCAGTGATGATGTCAAATGGAATACCCGCAGCAAACTGTTTTTCTGCCAGTTTGAAAATTTCTTGGTGTGCTGGATGTGAAAAGTGTTCTGCCCTTAAGAATTCAGATACACGTTCCAGTGCGCGATTGTTCATTAAAACCGCAGCAAGTACAGCCTGTTCGGCTTCTAGATTTGTTGGCAGTGTCTTAGGAGTAAAGTCCATGTCTAATTCCTTCTTTGGTTCAATATTATATGAAAAAAATGCTTTTTCAACGCCTTTTTTATCGGGGTATAAATTGTTAAAAATCCCAATTGTTGACAGTGGCGGAAATCCGGCCTGGCCAGAGCTGTTCCCGATTGAAAAAATAGAACAAATGCGCGACAGTGTCGGCCCAAGGCATTTCTTGGCTCAGATGATGCTAGAATTTGTTCCCCCAGATAAAGCGCGTCTGGATCCAGGTGCAATACATTTTTACGATTCTGAATTTGATAACCGTAACGCAAAATTAGATACCAGTGTTATCACAGGATGGGTTTTGTATTGGGATCCGTCATCTGGACGACGTCAGCGTGATGGCAGTGCCTGTGTACTGTTATATCGCGACGATAAAACAAGACATGTCTTTATTCACGATATTCTGTACTTAACGGTCCCTGATGAAGAACAATTTCCATTGTCATATCAATGTAATATGGTTCTGGAATTTATGCGTTCGCGGGGGTTAAACAGAATAACAATTGAAACAAATGGGATTGGTGGCGGCCTGCCAGAAATTATGCGCGATTGTGCGACCAAGCAGGGTACAAATATATACGTGAACCGCGTATCTAATAATCGGGCAAAATCAGACCGTATATTGGGTGCCATAGAACCTGTTTTATCTACAGGTCGTCTGCATGCGCATATTCGTGTTCAGAAAACGCCTTTGATGGCTGAAATGTTGGGATGGTCACCGATTGGTTGTACCGGTCATGATGACGGACTGGACGCTGTGGCAGGTGCAATTGCCCAGATTCCAAATATTGTGCGCCCGATTGGCGGCACGATAAAAACTTTTTCCGCAAATACTGCATTTAATGTTTAACACATCTTTCAAACAATAAAACAAAGGAGTCTTACCTATGAAACAAAATTTGCAGATTTTATATAAACGCGCATTAGATATGCGTGCACCTTGGCTTAATCGTTGGGACAGTGCGCGTCGTTATGCAATGCCATGTGCAGATGACGATGTTGCGACTTTGTTTGATGCGACTGCATCGGATGCCGCAGATAACTTAGCTGCGGCAATTTATACATTAATGACGCCACCAGAGTCAATGTGGTTGCAACTGGTTCCAGAAAGCGATTTGTCGCCAGATGCAGAATATGCAACAAAAGTCTTGCGCGCTCATTTAAATGACTCGAATTTCTATACGACAATTCATCAATGTTATATGGATTTAGTAGTCTTGGGAACTGCTTGTCTGTTTATGGGGCAAAATCCAATCGGTGCATCATCTGCGTTTTCTTTTACAGCAATACCGATGTCTGACATTGCGATACTGCCAAACGCAGTATTTCATACAACATCAATGACCGCACGTGAAGTCGCAGAAAAATATCCAATGTGGACACCGCCAGCCAATCTGCGTGATACGATAAAGAATAACCCAGAAACACAATTAAAATTAGTACAAAGTTTAGTTGGTACTGAATTTACAGCGTGGCTGGATGTTGGTGGCGATATCGAAAATAATATTGTATCCAGTGGCATATTTGAAACAAATCCATACATTATTTTCAGATGGGCTGTATCCAGTGGTGAAATGTACGGTCGTGGGCCTGTGATGCGTGCGTTGCCAGATATAAAAACAGCAAACAAGGTCGTAGAATTAGTATTGAAAAATGCAACGATCGCGGTCAGTGGTATCTGGCAGGCAGATGATGATGGTGTCATTAATTTGAATAATATTAATTTAACCCCAGGGGCAATTATTCCAAAGGCAGTTGGTTCTTCTGGGCTTACACCATTGGCCAGTGGTGCAAATTTTGATGTTTCGCAAATTATCTTGAAAGACTTGCGTGACAGAATTCGTCATACGTTATTGGCAGACAGACTGGGGTTATTATCCGACAAAGAAATGACTGCGACGGAAATTTTAGCGCGTAATGCTGATATGATGCGTATTTTAGGTGCGACATATGGTCGTCTGTTACATGAATTTATCAGACCACTATGTGACCGAGGATTGCAGATTTTGTCTGCTCGTGGATTGATTGAGCCGATTAAATTAAACAGTGACGCAGAATTAAAATACATTGCGCCAATCGCGCAAATGACTGCAACAGAAACAGTGATGGGTGAAGTGTTATGACGGATATAGAGCGTGCATATGCACAAACATTTTCTGGGCGCAGTGGTGAAATAGTTTTACAACACCTGCGCAAGATAACGATTGAACGTGTCTTGGGGCCAAATGCCAGTGATTCTGAATTACGCAGCATCGAGGCTCAGCGTGCATTAGTCCAACAAATATCAGCGATGATTTTGCGGGGCAAAGGAGAATAAAAATGAAAAAAAACGCCACATCAGTATCTGTTTTACTGGAATGTCTGCGTGACAGTTGGTTTTTGATTGCCTTTATAGCAGGGTTAATATACTGGGTGGCACGTCAAGATTTATCTGTCGCGGAACTGGAACGTGTAGATTCACGTATTACATCGTTGGAAAACCGCACGACCATTCTTGAAACAGGTATTGGCCAAATTCAAATAAAAATAGACGATATCAAAGAAGATCTGAACCTGATAAAAGGCGCAGTGATAAAATGAGTAATGTATTGCTGATAAAAAAAATCCCCCATTTGGGGGATTTTTTATTCAATAACGTTCATTTTTATAATCTTGTCTGGGTTTTCAACGTGACCATTATCAAATTCGTCGCCTCGTTTAATTTTATCAACATGTTCCATTCCTGACACAACACGTCCCCAAACAGTATATTTACCGTCCAAGAAACCGCAATCATCAAAACAGATAAAGAACTGTGAATCCCCAGAATTGATATCCATTGCACGTGCCATCCCAACTGTGCCGCGTGAAAAATGTTCATTTGAAAATTCGGCAGGGATTTTTACGCCACTGCCACCGGTGCCATTTCCCAACGGACATCCGGTCTGTGCCATAAAACCATCAATCACACGATGGAATGTCAATCCGTCATAGAAACCAGATTTTACCAGTTCTGTAATTCTTGCAACGTGTTTTGGTGCAACGTTTGGCAATGTTTCAATTATAACATTACCGTTCGTTAGTGTCATTTGGATTTTGGACATTTGTTTCCCTTTTTGCTAATTGTTGTATTTTTTGTTTTAGTCTGGCGGCACCCCATCTTAACATATCTTGTGTTTTAACCCCTTTTAGACCTGTTACATGACTTAAATCACATCCGTATAAATGAACATACTCAATCCCCGTAAAATCTAAATCAATTGGGGGTAATTGTGCATACGATAAATTTATGGACTCCGCTTTTTTTGGTAATGTCAAACCTGTTACACGACTTAAAACAGCACGCGACAGATAAATGTTACTAGATTGACTTAAATCTATATTAATTGCGGGTAAAATTGTATCTTCCATCCATAAGTCTGTGTACTTTGGTAACTTTAAATCGGTTAATAATGAGAGATCTGCCTCTTCAATTTGAACCGTTCCTATATTTCGTAAATCTAAATCAATTGCTGGTAACTTTGCCTGCATCAGATTCAGTTTGTCTCCTGACTGTGGTAATTTTATATTTGGTGTTTTTCTCAAATCTACGCCACACAGAATAAGATTATCAATATGACTAAAGTCCAAATCAATATTTGGTAATAATGCATAAGCCAAATCAGCTCTTTTTACATTTTTGGAAAAAGTAAGCTTTGTAACACGACTTAAATCTGCATAAGTTAAATTTACTTCTTCATTAAAACCTAATTCACATTGTGGGAATATCACTCCAGTAAAGCAAGGTAGATCATCCGATAATTTGAAATTGATAACACGACTTAAATCTGCCCTTGTCATATCAATGTTGTGAACATTGCTAAGGTCTAAATCACATTTTGGTAATATTGCGCCTTTAATATTGATAAAGTTTGCATTCTTTGGCAATACAAGATTATCAACTGCGCTCAGATTTGCATTTCTCAACACCAAATTTGAAACCTGGCTAAAATCCATTTTACCACGCAAATTCGAACATTCTGCCAGATATACAGCATCTTGTTTGCCTGGTAAATTTATGTTTACAATTTCACCATTCTCAACCGTCAGCAACTGTGTTCCATCTGCCAAAATATCACGGCCACCAGATGGATTTTTTTGAACGGTTATCTTTTTGCCTTGCGTTGCATTGTTTAGTGACATAACAAAACGATAACGCATTGTTTCTGTGTCGTTCATTCTTGTCAAATCAACAAAGCATTTTTGTTTTATGTCAAACAAAATACCATTTCCAATCATTATTTCAGAATTTTTATCAATTTCATAAATCTGACCATCTCTGGCATAAAAGTCTTCACCAAAATATATATTTTCTACTTCTGAATTATATCTACAAATCTGACCGTGTATTGAAACGTAGTGGTTCGGCAACGGAACGTGTTGTGAAGAAAAATCAACATCAAAATGATGTTTAATTGCATCAGATAACCCCAATATAATATTGTCTGGGTTTGAATCTAATGTGTTATCACAGTTTTGCACAGTATGATTATATCTGTTTTTTATACTGATAAAACCACCGGTTTTCAAAATCTGAATTGATATAACAGATGTTCCATATTTGTCATCACGTGATGGATGGATACTGCGTTTAATATTATCAACATCTTTGCGTACTGCGTTTATGATATAGTAATTTTTAAATCTGCTGTTATCACGAAATGTACATAATTCTTCGCCATGTGCATA
The DNA here is from genome assembly GCA_033345235.1 of Alphaproteobacteria bacterium. Classification (GTDB taxonomy): domain Bacteria; phylum Pseudomonadota; class Alphaproteobacteria; order Rs-D84; family Rs-D84; genus Enterousia. Next base: position 17,564 of record JAWPOC010000017.1, read on the forward strand.
ATATTTTTTGATTGCGTTTTGTTTTGCCAATGTGTCTGCAATATATGCATTGTATCCAGCCTTGCTTAACAATGTAATTGGGTCCATGTGCACAGACATTTCTTGAATTTTTATTTGTTTCAGCGATATCAGGTAATTCATAATTGGTTCTGCATCACGACCGGCATATTTTACAATTTTATCAATGTTCGGAATATCAAAAATACCATTGTCATAGTTACGAATTGCTTTGGCAAAATGTTCACCATTTTGTTTTTTTATAATATCGTACATACTTTTTGCCATAATATACCCCTTGTACGGGTAGATTATACCATAAAATTATGTTTGTGTTGATTTTTTTTGAAATGCGCCTATAATAACAGTATGTTAAAAAATACATTTATCTTTTCTGGAAACAAATGTTGGCGCATTGCCGCCTGAACTATTCTTTATTGTCCATTTGCATTTTGGACTTTCATTTTTAGCACAAAATCATTAAAATCAAATTCAAGAAAAGGTAATTATTATGTCAAGTACAGAAAAAATCGTTTTAACTGGTATTAAACCAACAGGCACACCACATATCGGAAATTATATTGGTGCGCTAAAGCCGTTAATTGAACAATCGCAAACACAAAAAACGTTTATGTTTATCGCAGATTTGCACGCACTGAACAGTATTCATAATGCTGCGCAGATAAAACAGCATACATATGAAATCGCAGCGTTGCTGATTTCATTGGGCTTGAATCTGGATAATGCGGTGTTATTTCGTCAGTCTGATATTGATGAAATTTATCAACTGAATACACTGTTGATGAATGTTACGCCAAAGGGGTTGATGAACCGCGCTCATTCGTACAAGGCCGCAATGGATAAAAATACTGCAAATGGCGAAGATATCGATGCAGGTATAAATATGGGATTGTATACATATCCGATTTTGATGTCTGCTGATATATTGTTGTATAATTCTGATATTGTGCCGGTTGGATCTGATCAAAAACAGCACGTTGAATTTGCGCGTGATATTGCGGGCTATTTCAACAAAATATATGGCGAAACGTTTAAATTGCCAACACCTGTTATCGGTCAAGATACAGGATTGATTCCAGGGTTGGACGGACGGAAAATGAGTAAGTCTTATGACAACACAATTCCGCTGATGGCGCCAGAGAAAGAATTGAAAAAGAAAATTATGCGCATTATCACAGATTCCAAAACACCAGAAGATGTAAAGAATCCTGATGAATCTACAATTTATCAGTTGTATAAACACTTTGCAACGGATACAGAAATCGCGGAATTTGCGGAAATGTTCCGTCGCGGCGGTATGGGATACGGTACTGCCAAGACAATTTTGTTTGACAAGGTAAATTCTGTTTTGTCTGACGCGCGCACAGAGTATCAGCGTTTAATGGCAAATACAAATGAAATAGAACAGATATTGCAAAATGGTGCGATGCGCGCACGTCCTGTGGCGGCAGAAACGTTACATCGTGTAAAAAAAGCAATGTTGGGCTAAGATTTAATAAAACCAAAGGGGGGATTTTATGAAAATAAAAACATCGTTGATATGGATTGGCAGTGTTATTGGTGCAGGTGCGGTTATGGCATTGGTGTTTGGTGCGCTGGACAAGCCTGCGAATATAAAAACAATATCTGTAAATGGTGAATGTCTTACAACTGTGCCAAAAGATAAGACCGCGATAACATTGCGTGTTACAACATTGGCGCCAACGGCGGTCGCGTCTATGCAGTCTGCTACATTGCAGATGGCACAGATAACCAAGTATTTGGAAACTATGCCGGTTCAGATGCAGACAACTCAGTTTAATTCTTACGAAAAGACAGAATGGAATCGCGACCAGCAGAAATCTGTGAGTTTGGGAATTGAAACGACGATTGCTGTCGAAGTTTCTGCAGATAATATTACAACTATCGAACATATTTTAAGCCAATTCGCAGGTAATACAAATGTCTATTCAGAAAATTTACGTATGTATACCAGCCCTGAAAAGTTACAGCCTGTGATGGAAAAATGTTTGTCGATTGCGGTTGAAAATGCCCGCGTACGTGCAGACGCATTGGCCAGCGGGGATGGAAAAACAGCAGGAAAATTATTATCTGTATCATATGGTACGCATACAAATGATGTTACATATGAATCCGCGAATCTAATGCAACCCAAGATGGTATTTGCGTCTGCTGCAGGTGCAGATACATCTGGCACAATTGTCGCAAAAGATACAGATGTATCTGTTTCTGTGTCCGCAGTATTTGAAATAAAATAAGGCAAATTTTGAACGATATCATCGCAGAGTTTATAGATTATCTGACTGTGACAAAGAATTATTCTTTGCACACAGTCAGTGCGTATAATGCGGATATCCTAGATTTTGTCTCGTTTTATCGGCAATTTACAGGTTCGGATATAACTTTGCGTGATATTGGCCGCGCAGATACAATGTGTTTTCGTTCTTTTTTAGCGGACGCTAATCGTCGTGGTTTATCGCACAGGTCTGTTGCGCGGGTTTTATCATCTGTGCGTGGTTTTTATAAGTTCTTGAATATGCGATATGGTATAAAAAATGATTCAATTGGCTTGATTTCGACGCCTAAAATCCCGCGCAAGTTATCCAAGGCGATTGATACGGTCGATGTTGAAAATATGCATGATGCGATACAAGTTATCGATAGTAATGAGCCATGGATTGCCGCGCGCGATTGGGCATTGGTTGTATTGCTGTTTGGTTGTGGTCTGCGTATATCAGAGGCGTTATCACTAAACAATTCTGATGTGCAAAATCATCCAGATGTTTTGCGTATTGTCGGCAAAGGATGTAAAGAACGTCTGGTTCCTGTGTTGCCTGCGGTATGGAACGCGATTGATAAGTATATATCATTGCGTCCGTTTGGAAATGCGATGTCAGATGAACTGTTTCGCAGTGTTCGTGGGTTGCCGATGTCGCCCCGTATGGCACAGAAAGTTATTGAAAATGTGCGGCATTACTTACAGTTGCCAGATTATGTAACACCACACGCATTGCGTCATACATTTGCGACGGCGTTGCTGTCAGACGGTGCAGATTTGCGCAGCTTGCAAGAATTGCTGGGGCATTCGTCATTGTCAACAACCCAGATATATACCAAGGTTAATATGGCAGAAATTTCCGCAATATACGCAAACGCGCACCCGCGTGCAAATGATTGATTATCTGGTGTGCAAAATGTGCCTTTCCATTTCGCAAAATTTGCTGATTTTGTGTTGTTCACAGTATCGTGCTGCGCGGTCGAAGTGTCGTCCAATTTGATTTGTACTGTGTGCATCATCTGACAGAATAACTGGCAAGTTAGCATTATAAATCATATGCATAATACGTGGACTGGGGTGTGGGTGTTCGCCATATAATGCAGTATTTATTTCCACAGGTGTTTTCATATCAGATAATGTGTGAACTGTACGCTGTTCCAGTTTTTCCAACTCGGGCGCTGTACCTAAATTTAATCGCGCTGGTAAATCTAAATGCGCCATAAAAGTAAACATTCCGGACTTTATTGCCCGTTGAACTTTTTCCCAATAAATCTGCAGCATTTCATTTTGTTCGGATGCGCTGGCCGAATGTATGTCATGTATATTACACAGACGTCCGTTATATTCGATGAAATGGCATGCCCCAATGACATAGTCTGGTTTTAATTGATTGATGATATAAGACATATTTAAATGCCATCTGATACTGTCAAAAAAGTCCAATTCGATGCCTTTTAATACCCGAATTTGTGCAGAATTGTCGGCAATGTGTTCCAGTGTGTCAAAGTGTCTTTTGAATTTTTCTGTTGCAATATCAAAGTTGTCATTATAAATACTGTCATAACCGCCTGCGACAGCATAGGGATAAAATTTGGCCTGTTTAATATTTGGGTGTACGATAAAGTGATTTGATATACCAATTGTGTGCATATTTTTTTGGCGGGCAGATTCAACCATATCTTTGACTGTATTTTTCCCATCAAATTCATTTGTGTGCGTATGCAGTGTAAATTGTTGTAACATTATTAATCACCATTTTGACGGAATTTTATAACCGGTTTTTATGAATTTCAATCAAGATTTTGTCCTTGCGCATAATTTTCTTATTAAGTATAATTGCTGCGTCACCAGTTTTTTAAAAAGGGCTGGTGATGGGGCGTAGAAACCCTTTACAAGGCGATACGAATTGTCGTAATCGAAATGCTTTCTCCAACCGTCGGTTGGAGGGCGGTGAATACATTGAATAAACCCGCTATACCTTGTAATAGTTTCTAACCTCCAACCACCTTGACGCAGAAAAGAGTGGTTTCTTTTTTAACACGAAAGAAAGGAAACGGGGGATGAGACTGTTTGTATTTTTAATTTTAATTTTCACATCATCGGCATCGGCCGCCAGTGTGGCATCTGTGCGTTACGTCGACGAATGCGTCGCGACCAAGGTCAGCAAGTTGGAAGGTTCTGAAAACGAAATGGCCGGCACGTATAACGTTGTACCGAACAAAGGCCATCTGGATGTACCAACACCTGAAATTCCAACAATGACAGAAATTTAATACCACAGGGGGATGTGATATGTTACGTAAGATTTTATTTGCAATTTTTGCCATAGTTTTTTCCATCGATGCCAATGCGTGGCTGCCGACAAAATCAGACCCCAGCGGCCAGATTATAAACATCCGTTATATTCACGAACTGGTAAAACAAGAACATGGTGTAATCATTCCATATGCAGATGACCCGAACAAAGCCGCAAATATGAAATATTTGCTGACGATTGTAGATATGGTAAATGCGCACTTTAATGGTGATGGTTGGACGAATTATGGTAACGACCCAGAATACGCGACGCGTCAGGCGGTAAACACTGTCGCAGGTATATATTGCATACGTGATTTGATTGAACGATACTATTTTACCGCGACCACCACCCCAGATACAACCAGTTTTGAATTCAAAATCAGTGCTGCCGGTACATATCACGTTGATTGGGGTGACGGCACACGAGAGCATTATTATAAAAATCATATAAACTTTACAACAATATCACATACATACAAAACAGCGGGCAGTTATACAATTCGCATTGGTGGGTATTCGCGCGATTATAATGGTCACTGGAATAATCCATCAATATTTTTTGATAATAACAAATCATTATTAAATATATCAGGCAGTATCGGTAAAATTTTTCCGACTTTAAAAGACAAAAAAGACCCAACAAAACCTATACAACCAAATTTTTTTGCTTTGTTTCGTAATTGCACTAATTTGACTGGTGAAGTCCCATCAGATTTATTTAGTGGAGTGCATGGCCAAGTAGGAACAAATATGTTCAGAGAGTTGTTTATGGGCTCAAAAATAACGAAGATTTCAAGTGGTTTATTTGCGCGTATAAAAAGCACACCTGCTGAAATGATTTTTTACCGCAGTTTTGAAGGCTGTTCAAGTTTAGTTGATATCCCCAGCGATTTATTTTCTGGTCTTTATGGCGCACCACAAAACTCTGCTTTTTGGCGAACATTTCATGGTTGCACAAATTTAAAAGGCAGTTTATCAGATTCTTTTTTTGGTAATCTTTATGGTACATTATCTGCCAATGTATTTTATGATACATTCTATAACTGTGTTAATTTAGAATGCGAAATCCCAGATAAATTATTCGGGAATTTTTCCGGATACGATGGTGCATCTGGTGTGTTTAGGAATACATTTCGTAACTGTTATAAATTGTATGGTGTAATACCTGACAATTTGTTTACTGGTATCAAAGTAAATGTTAATTGTGCCAGTATGTTTGAATCTACATTTGAAAACTGTGTGGGTTTGACTGGTTTTTCCGCAAATTTATTTGGCAGCATAACCGGCGAACCCGCAAAAATAATATTTGGGGCAACGTTTCGTGGTTGTACTGGGCTGAATATCGAAATTCCATTTGGGTTGTTTGCAGGCATAGCTGGATTGCCTGCACATGGGATGTTTTATGGTATATTTTCCGGATGTTCCGGCCTAACAAAAATCCCAGATGGTTTGTTTGGGGGGATAGACGGCCAACCTGCACCAGAAATGTTTACATCGGCCTTTCATAATTGCAGTGGTTTAAAAGGTACAATCCCTGAAAACTTGTTTGGAAATCTTTATGACGCGCCGGCTGATAGTATGTTTGGAAGTACTTTTTATGGTTGTACTGGATTGCAAGGCATCATTCCTCCAAATTTATTCGGCAATATTTATGGTGCGCCACAACCAAATATGTTTGCTTATACATTTGCGAAGTGTTCTGGGTTAACGGGTTCAATTCCAGATATGCTGTTTGGTGATTTTGAAAATAATGCCCCCGCAGGTTTTATGTTTAGAGGCACATTTTTAGACTGCACTGGTTTAACTGGGGCAATTCCAAAAAAATTATTTTACAGAATCCAAGGAGCACCTGCGCAATATATGTATAGCCAAACTTTTGCTAATTGTAACAAATTAACTGGTGCGATTCCAGATGGATTGTTCGGGATCTTTGATAACGCGCCTGCGCTATCTATGTTTGACGGTACATTTTCCGGATGCACAGGACTGGGTACAAATATTTCAGAAGATGATATGCCGCAATATATGATTGATGGTTATGCAATTCCACCAAATTTATTCGCTGGAATATCTGGTGCGCCGGCGGCAAGTATGTATAATAGTACATTTTCAGGATGTTCAGGGCTGGTTGGTGCGATTCCAAATGGTTTGTTTGGTAAATTCTATGCTAATGACCCTAAACCCCAAGGACGAATGTTTACGTATACATTTTTTAATTGTTCGGGATTAACGGGTTCGATTCCTGGGGATTTGTTCGCGGGAATTAGTGGTGCACCTGCAGCAGGTATGTTTTATGGAACTTTTGCATATTGTAGTAATTTAACCGGTGCAATTCCTGATGGGTTATTTGGCGATATTCGTGGAAATCCGCAAGTACAAATGTTTGCAGATATATTCCGCAACTGTGGCAAATTAGGAACAGGTATAACCGAAGAAAATATGCCACAATATATGCGCGATGGTTATGCATTTCCGCTAAATTTGTTTGGTGATATATATGGCGCACCTGCACAATATATGTTTTCATATGCTTTTAGCGGTTGCGGTGGCCTAAAAGGCAGTATTCCCCCTGATTTATTCGGTGGTGTCGCAAATGCGGATGGAACAATTTTAGGGGGTGCTTCGGCAAACAATATGTTTTATGGTACTTTTTCTTGGTGCGGGAATCTTAGTGGAGAAATACCAGCAGAATTATTTGGCGATATTTCAACAGAGTCAACATCTGCAATTGGTTTTGGGCAGATGTTTGATGGGTGTTCAAATTTAACAGGGCCATCTGCAAGGCTCAAAGGACGTTATCTGTATGAAATATGGCCAAATCCGAAACAGGCACAATCATATATGTATCGTTACTGTACCAACCTGTCTGACTATGCGGAAATACCAGCCACGTGGAAATAAAAAAATGCCCAAACGGGCATTTTTTTAGTGACAAGTGTCGGGCGTATGTATTAAAAAAATCACCCAATTAGGTGATTTTTTAACTTTAGAATCCAAAGACCATACGTTGTTTAGATTGACGTTTCTTTTCGTTACGTACAGCTTCTTCTTTTTTACGCTTGCGTCGTGTTGTTGGTTTTTCAAAACGCTGGCGTTCTTTTGTTTCGCGGTACAGACCTTCTTTTTGTGATTTGCGTTTTGCAACACGTAATGCCTGTTCAACGTTATTGTCGCGAACTAGAACTTTTACCATCGGTTAATTCACCCCCTTTTGACGCTTTGTATTTTCTTTTTTTGTTTCTTTTGTTTTGGTGGAGCTGATCAGGCTCGAACTGACGACCCCCTGCTTGCAAAGCAGGTGCTCTACCAACTGAGCTACAACCCCAAAACTTTGCACTTTCTTTTTAGAAAGCGAATGCATTTTATACATTATATAATCAAATGTCAAATAAAAAATATAACTAGATTTATTTATCAAAGGTTTCTATAATACAATCGCTATGAGTAAGAAAATTTTAAAATCTATCAAAGCCTTTATCAAAGGCGATGAATCAAACAAAGGTATCAAATGGTCTTTGTACGGTCGTGTCTGGCGCGAAGTTGGCCGTCCGTATTGGAAATGGTTGCTGTTTGGTATAATATTCACTGTATTGGCCGCCGCTGCCGAAGGGTATACTATTACCTTGGTGCAACAGGTTGTGGACAAGGCTTTTATTAATAAAAGTATGCAGGCCGTATATTGGCTGGGCGCCCAGGTTATTATCGCATTTGGTGCCAAAGGTGCATTTACATATGCAAAGTCTCTGATTATGTCCAAGGGCGGCTTGCTGGCCAGTGCGAGTTTGCAAAATAAAATATATCGGCATATGACGCGTATGAATCTGGCGCGATTTCAAGGCGACGGAATCGGGAAAAATTTAAATTATTTCCACGTACAGGCCGGTGCAGTTTTAAAGCTGGTAACAGAGACTGTTATTCGTATCGTGCAAAATATTGCTACGTTGATCATTACGTTGGGGTTGATGGTTTACTATGCCCCACAAATGTGCGCAGTGTTGTTGTTCTTGGCACCTGCGATTATGATTCCAATGGTGGCAATTATGCGCAAGCGTCGCAAACTGTCGCGTCAGTCGTTTGGTATCGCAAATAGTGTAGCACAACAGTTAAATCAAACCTTGTATGGAATGAAAACTATTCAGGCGTTTGCTGCCGAAGATCGCGAAGTGCGCAAATTTGCAAATGTATTAAATGATTCAATGGTAAATTCTTATAAAAGCACCCAGGCCAACGCACTGCGTTCGCCGTTGATGGAATTTATGATTTCAATTGGATTGTGTATTGCGATGATTATGGGTGGACATTTTATTGCCAGTGGCGCAATTACCACCGGTGATTTTACAGCGTTCTTGTTGGCGTTGACGGCTGCGTACAAGCCTGCGAAAAGTATTACATCCACAGGTGATACTTTACAGCATGGATTGCTGGCGGCGGAAGTTCTGTTTGAATTTTTGGACGCAAAGCCAGATATCAAAGATATGCCAAATGCACGTAAATTGGATGCAAAAAATATGTCCATTGATTTCAAAGACGTTTCTTTTGAATATGAGGCAAACGAACCGGTCTTAAAGAATGTGAATTTGCATATTCCTGCTGGGACGATATGCGCGTTGGTTGGCCCATCTGGTGGTGGCAAGACAACAATGTTTAACTTGCTAGAGCGTTTTTATGATCCACAACAGGGCAAAATAACAATCAATAAGACAGATATTAAGCAATATACATTGCGTTCTTTGCGTGAAAGCATTGCCGAAGTGTCTCAATCTGTGTTCTTGTTTAATGGCACAATCGAAGACAATATAAAATACGGTCGACCAAACGCATCACATGAAGATGTTGTCGCCGCAGCCCGCGCCGCAAATGCCGAAGAATTTATCTTGGCATGTCCAATGGGATATAATTCACCTGTTGGTGAAGGTGGGTCTTTGCTGTCCGGTGGACAAAAGCAACGCATCGCAATCGCACGTGCAATATTAAAAGACGCGCCAATATTATTACTGGACGAAGCGACATCCGCACTGGACACACAAAGCGAAAAGTTAATCCAAGGCGCATTAAAAGATTTGATGCGCGGACGCACAACATTCGTAATTGCACACAGATTGTCAACAATATTGGATGCGGACAAGATATGTGTCTTGAAAAATGGTGAAATTATAGAGCAGGGCACAGACGCAGAATTATGTGCTTTGAATGGCGAATATAAAAAGTTGCGCGACATTCAATTTGTATCTGACAAGAAATCTGCAAAACCAAAGGCAAAAAGTAAGAAATAAAAAAAATCCCCAAAATGGGGATTTTTTTTAAATCAACTTGCCCATTGCGACGGCTGTATCGCACATACGATTGGAAAATCCCCATTCGTTGTCATACCACGCAGTTACATGAACCAGTTTGTCGCCCAAGACTTTTGTTTGTCCTGCATCAAATATAGAACTGTGCGCATCATGTGTAAAGTCGATTGATACCAATGGTAATTCATTGTAACCGAACGTTGCAGATTCTGCATTGCGCATAGCGGTATTAATTTGTTCGACAGTCGCATTGTTTTCTAAATTTGCAACCAGTTCAACCACAGAAACGTCTGGGGTTGGAACGCGAATTGCCATTCCGTCCAGTTTGCCGGCTAATTCTGGCAATACCAAGCCAATTGCTTTGGCGGCACCAGTACTGGTCGGAATCATAGACAGGTTTGCGGCACGCGCACGACGAAAATCTTTGTGATTCTTGTCCAGCAATTGTTGGTCGCCCGTATATGCGTGCACAGTTGTCATCCAACCGGATACAATACCAAAGTTATCATTTAAAACTTTGACAACTGGCGCCAAGCAGTTTGTTGTACAAGATGCATTTGATACAATTAAATCAGTCGCAGTTAATGTATCTTGGTTAACGCCATACACAATTGTTTTATCCGCGCCTGCAGATGGTGCAGATACCAATACGCGTTTTGCGCCGGCCTCCAGATGAACGCGTGCCTTGTCTGCAGCGGTAAAGATACCTGTGCATTCCATTACGACATCAATATTCATTTCGCCCCAAGGCAGGTTTTTCGGATCACGTTCTGCCAAGCACTTAATACGCTGATTGCCAACCAAGATATATTCGCCATCCAGTTTTACATCCATTGGCAGATTTCCATGTACAGAATCGTACTTTAATAGATATGCGTTTTGTTCAGCAGGCGCCAAGTCATTAACTGCAACAAATTCAATGTCATCACGCCCTGATTCCAGTGCAGCACGCAATACCAAGCGACCAATGCGACCGAACCCATTAATTGCAACTCTTATTTTAGACATATGTTTTTCCTTTCTGTTATAAATTGGACGTATATATCATATCACTGGGAACGTAAAAATTACAATATTTTATTTACAAAGCTATTCGGTGGTTTATAATCACATCTGTAATGAAACATAGTGCTTATATTATCACAGGGCCAACTGCATCGGGCAAATCTAGTTTTGCTCATCGCTTGGCGTGCAAAATTAATGGTGTGATTATAAACTGTGATAGTGTACAGATGTACCGCGGAATCGAAAATATTTCGGCCAGTCCGTTTGCCAATCGTGCAATAACTTCGGACATAGACGGTGTTCCGTATAAGTTATTTTCAATTTTACCCCTGTCACAGCAAATCAGTGTTGCAGACTATATCGCAATGGCGCGTATAGAATATGATAATGCGTTGGGTGCGGGGCTGGTGCCGATATTTGTCGGTGGAACAGGGTACTATATAAATGCGTTAATCCAAGGGATATCGCCAATGCCGGACATTTCCTTGGAAAATCGTGCGCGTGCGCGTGAAATGGTGGCATCTGATATTAATTCAGCCCGCGGTTTATTGCCGCCTGAATTCTCAGCCACAGATGCCCAACGTGTTGCACGTGCATTGGAAGTATTTTTTGAAACAGGCCGTCACTTATCAGAATTTCAAAATGCGCCACGTACAGGTGCGGTTGTACCAGATGCATATCGTGTTTTGATTCAGCCGGAAAAAGATGTTTTACGCGAACGTATTGCTGCGCGTATTCCACAAATGTTATCCGGTGGCGCATTGGATGAAGCGCGCAAAATTATTGCCAATGATTGGAATCCGGAACGTGCGATTGGTGCGGCGCAACTGTGTGCGTACTTACGCGGGGACAAGACGTATGATGAATGTGTATCGGATTGGATAAATAAAACCAATCAGTATGCCAAGCGGCAACGTACATGGTTTCGCACTCAATTTAATCCAGATATAACAATTTGCACCACAGGTTCTGATGCAGATATAGATAGCATAATAAAATAAAAAGACGTATCGAATTGATACGTCTTGTTGTTTGTTGATGATAATTATTATCTGCCTCCTCGTGCGGAGCGATCGCGAACGCACTTGTATCGGATTCCGTTATGAATTACCAAAGGAATTCTTTTTCTTTCGGTTCTATTTTTACGTTCCATTTCGGCTTTTTCTGCTTCTAATGCAGCAGCTGCGGCTTTTGCAGCGGCTTTTGCAGCAGCAATTGCTTTTGCTTCTTCTTGTGATTTTTTTCTTTCTTGTGCCAGCAGATTCCTTTGTGTCAATTTTACGATATAGTTATTCTTGTCCCACAAAGATTCTTTGATAGATGCAGTTACAGATTGAATGGCATTGTCGTCTTGTTTTGTGTATTTTTTGACGACATATTCTGCCAAGAATTCCGACATTTGTCCAATTAAGACATTCAAATTATTCAAGCTTTTATAGTTAAGATTACGGATGTATACTTTTGTGTACATCAGCAATGTTGCCTCTGCGTCTGGTGTATATCTTACCATTGAACGCCAATTATCTTGGGTGTCTTCAAATCTCATATAAGAAGTACCAAATTTTTCTACAAATATGGCACCGATGTACTGTTTGTATTCATCAAACATACGATTTATTTTTTTTACTGTTTTGTGTTCTGACATAGATATCCTCGTGTTTTCATATTACATCAATGTATAATATAGCACAAAATAACACTTTGTCAATATTGTTTAAGATTTTTTATTACTTAATTTTTTATATTCTGCCCGTATCAGTGCGTCTATTTGTGTATTGCGCATTTTTCTAGAAAATATGGTGCAATTTAGAATTTCTGTATCCAGTGGTCCCCAACCTGCATATTCCCAATCGATTATGCCGATAATTTTCATCGTTTTTTTATCGATCAGCATATTATTACAGATGTCGTGATGATTCCAGCCGTCGCCGTCACTGGTTTTCAAGTCAGAAAGTTCTGGCATATTGCTGTTATGCATTGTGTGAATAAAGCGCGCCAGTTGTTTTGCGATTTTTTCTTGATTGCGGGTAATTTTTGCCTGAGACATTTTGTTCAAGTTCACCCCTGAAATAAAATTGTACTTATAGAACGTCATACCATCAGATATCAAGACGTCTATTTTTGGGATTTTGACGGGCAGAATTTCTTGGAATGCGTCAGTTATTCTTTTTTCGCGTATAATTTTTTCTTGTGGCACGCTTTCGTCCAAGAATTTTCTAATTTTGCAAACATATTTATTATTTATGATAAATCCGATATTCCAGCCACCTTTGATGACGCGGATTTTTTTAAATTCGTGTTCTGGTATAACTTTACGCAGCGCGTTAAATTTTTTACGATAGTCGTATAATTTTTTTTGTCTGATACGTTCGCGCACGTCTTTGTTTGGAATCAGTCCAGCCAGTCTATCAAACACTTCGAAAAACAGTCGCCACATATTAAGAAACACCTTTGTTAAAATATGTGTTAAATGGTATTGAAAATTTAGAAAAAAACAAGTACTTTATGGGTATGTTTACATCTGGCACTATTGTAAAAGTCTTAATTGCGAATATTCCAAATTCTGGATATGACTATCGTTTGACGTGCGACGCGGACATTGGCACGTTTGTCAGTGTTCGTGTTATGAACAGATTGTGTGTTGGAATTATTTGGGGAATTGGCGACAGTAATCTTGGGTCGGATAAAATCAAAGATATATCAATTGTGCACGCGCATAAAATGTCTGTTTCAGATATGCAGTGGCTGCACAAGATGTCTGAATGGACATTAATACCATTGGGGATGGTTTTACGTTTGATTATAAACATACCGGATGCTTTTTCGCCCCCGCGTTTGGAACAGCTGTATTCATTTAATTTTGATGCGTCTGGGCGTCAGACGGACAACAGATTGGCGGTAATGGACGCATTTTCATCGAATGACAACGACCCGATGACCGTATCAGATATTCAGAACATCGCGCGGGTCAGTTCGTCTGTCGTTCGTACGATGATAAAGAACGGTATGTTGATACCGACTGCGACCATTCCCAAGAACAAAGATGAATTTGTATATAGTTATCAAGATTGCGGTAATATCACGCTGAATTCGGATCAGAAATGTGCGGCTGACGCGATTGGTGTATCGATATCGAATGGTGGTTTTTCTGTGCATTTACTAGACGGCATCACAGGCAGTGGTAAAACACAGGTTTATTTTGATTCTGCATGGCGCGCGTACAGTGCGGGTAAAAGTGTTTTATTAATGATGCCCGAGATTGCATTAACGGCTCAGTTTATGTCTCGGTTTGAATCTCGTTTTGGTGCGCCACCGGTTGTTTGGCACAGTAATTTAACTGCGTCGCGTCGTCGTTCTATTTGGCATGGTGTATTAACTGGCAAAATCAAGATGGTTGTTGGCACGCGCAGTGCGTTATTTTTGCCATGGACGGATTTAGGCTTGATTGTTATTGACGAAGAGCATGACACATCGTACAAGCAAGAAGATATGGGGAATTATCACGCACGTGATATGGCGATTTTACGTGCCAGTATTGCGAAAATACCGGTAATTTTAGCCAGTGCGACGCCATCTGCGGAAACGCTGGAAAATGTGAACTTGGGCAAATACAATCGTTTAGTTTTGCGGTCACGCTATGGCGGGGCGCAGTTACCCACCGTATCAACGATTGATTTGCGTGAACATCGGCCGACGTCATATATGTCTGATGGTGCGGAACAAACAGGCTTTTTATCTGAACCATTATGTGATGCGATATCAGAAACTTTATCGGCGGGGCGACAAATAATGCTGTTTATTAATCGACGTGGCTTTGCGCCGATTGTTCAGTGTTCGAAATGCGGCTGGGTTGCGACGTGTCCAGAATGCAGTGTTGGTATGACATATCATCGTCGAATTGGTAAATTATTATGTCATATGTGCGGTCATACAATTCCAAAGCCCCAGAAATGTCCAGAATGTGGCTGTGACATAGTGATGCGTGGTGTTGGGCTGGAAAAAATTGCCCAAGAAGTCAGCGTTCGTTTTCCATCGGCGCGTACTGCATTGGTTTCCAGTGACACCATAACATCGCGCCAGTCACTGGAACGCATTGTTAATGATATGGAGCAGGGCGCCACAGACATTATAATTGGCACGCAAATCTTGGCCAAAGGACATCATTTTCCGAATTTGACTTTGGTTGGTGTGATTGACAGTGATATGGGTTTGTTTGGGACAGATTTTCGTGCGGCAGAACATACTTTTCAACAGTTGTTCCAAGTATCTGGTCGTGCTGGTCGTGGGGACGTGCCGGGTCGTGTTTTATTGCAAACGTACCAGCCGACACATCCTGTTGTTACGGCAATATGTAACGGTAATCGGGATGAATTTATGGCGTTGGATATGAATGGGCGTCGTTTGGCGCAGATGCCCCCATATGGTCAGTTAATTGCAATAATTATCGAAGGCAACAAAGAAAGCGTCTTGCAAAAATATTGTTCAGAATTGGCGGCCTTGGCGCCGAATGTGACTGGCGCGCGCATTATGGGGCCGATTGCGGCGCAGATATATCAAGTACGTTCATGGTATCGTATGCGTTTTTTGATATCGGGCGGTCGCAGTGCGGCATTACAGCCGATTGTTGTTCGGTGGCTGGGGCGGGTAAAGCAACCTGCGAACATACGTGTCAAGATTGATGTCAATCCAATTAATTTTATGTAGGCGGCAAGTGTTAGTGTTAGTGGTGGAATAATGATTGTTTTTAATGTTGCGCGCAGCGCTCAATCACTTGCCACTTGCACTTGTTTCCTTTTTTTACTCTTACTCCCCCTTGTCATTGCCCCCTTTGTCATCCCTGCGCAGGCAGGGATAGGGTCTTTAAAACCTGTGACGCAGAGTATGTATTTGGTTCGCTGACGCTCACACTGCTTAGTCCCTATTCCTGCCTTCGCAGGAATGACAAGAGCCACAGGATGACAGAGGGGGAGTAAGTGAACATCGCAATGACAAAGGTGGGACATGATTAACAAGGAAGAGCAAAATAGAAAACAAGCACTAACCACTAAATACAAAAAAACTGCCCCATGTGGGGCAGTTACTGGGTGTGAAGAAACTGTGTTTAATTTAAACTAATACTCTGATCGTATTCGTTGGGATCAATATCTTCGTAACCATAACCGATGGTATTGAAGATTTTTGTGCGCAAAACGGTATCGGTGTTCAAGGTGCGCGAACAGTAGAGACCACAATCTTTCGAGCAGGTAAGAACGTCAGACGAGCCTTGAAAAACCCAACTCGAAGAAGACATTGGATGCGTCAGTTTACAATAGCAAAACTTACGTTCATATTCCTTGTTCGATGTATCGCCATTATAATAATCATCACGACCTTGTATCGTATCTTCGTCTGTCGACAATAACGATACATACGTTGTTAACTCTTGTTTACCTTCGATATCACGAACATCTTGTAGTGATAAACATGTCGACGCGCCATAAATAGTGCCATAGCCTAATTGTATGTACCATACCCATTCCCATCGATCATCCCATATTTTGCCATTACCTACACTAGCATCCAACGGAATTACTGTTGTGTCGCGGCGGGCGCACATTTGTGTCGCATTGGCTGATGTCGTTGTTAATATCAATAATAAAACTAATAATATTTTTTGCATTTCATCCCCCTTTATTACCAGACTTTGTTATACAGCGCGTTACGGATTAAAACGCCAGTATTGCCGCCGTCAATGTTGGTATTCTTGGCAAATGCTGTGGCGCATAATCTGGTGCAATTATTTTTACAATCGTCGTTCGTGTCGTATTTCTTTAAATATGTCCACCACGATGTAACTGGCCCATCCATCTTGCACCAGCAATTAACACCATAATCCTGGGCAACGGCCTTTAAAAATGTGTTCGCTTCGCCCACACTGGCGGTGCCGGCATTTGAACTTTTTCCATTGTCTGACGATTTATAGTCAATCATATTGCATGTTGTGCGACCTTTGGTTACATATGCCGTTACACGATTTGGGTGCGTTCCCGCAAACAGGTCATAATTAAATTTAACCGCCCATTGCTTGGCATCGTTGTTTATGCGTGCCTCTGTCGCATTAACTTCGTTTTGCAATACCGCCATTACCAAGGTATTACGACGACAGATTTCATTCGTATCATCTGTCCCCGCCCACAGCGATATCGGTATCATCATCAATATCATCATCAGTTTTTTCATTCGTTCTCCTTTCTTTAATCTATTGTTATCAGGTTGTCGGTGGTGTGGGTTTTGCCACTGCTGTCTGTCCAGCTTAGTGATTTACCAACACGTATCGGATTCGGTTTTTCATTCACAAAATGATTTATTGCATCTGGCGGAACAAGGTTCACATAACATGTCTGTTCATTTCCCGATGTATTTAAAAACTTAAAGTGCATTGATGGACTGCTGGTTTTTGATGCATATAATGGATAGTCATATTTTGTACCTTCTGGACGCGCAACGTGCAGGCGTAATTTCTTAGCCCCATTTGTGCAATAGCCTGTCGCACAAACACCACTGTTCGTGTAAACGTCGCCCGCGTTTTCACATAATACACCGCAAATTTGATTCTCAGACAACTGGGATACATCCGCGACGTCAATGTCTTTGCAATCGTTTTTAACAATGAATTTAGAATAATTA
>JAWPOC010000018.1:0-17229 GCA_033345235.1 Alphaproteobacteria bacterium
TTCAGATGTATCATATATGCTGAAGTTCATCGCAGGGGTCGTTAATTTATCACTGTACAGTGGCACTGAAAATTCATACGTTTCATTCTTGATATGCAGACGGCGTTTTATGCCATCGGTCGTGCATGGCATTGAACACGCACCTGTCCCTGTGTACAGCGCGCCTGTGTCACACAGCACACCACACATCCAGTTTTCTGGATTTAACGGCGAATGAATATCAGACGCGTCTGTATTGGCCATATCGATATACTGACAATCATTTGGTATGACAAAGTTTTCTGTGCCAGACGGGCACGCGGCCTTTACCATTGGCGAAAACCAATTGATACCTGTCACATAATAACCGTCCATTGTCCCCAAGCAATCTTTTGCCTTCATATTTTCGAATGCGGTACTGGGCGACCCGATTGTTGCGATACCACCGGAAAAAGGATATCGTGTCGGTATAACACCAGAACTGTCAATAAAAGCATACAAACACGCATTTCCAGAAACCCCGCCACGTCCACAGAATTCATCTGCGGTCGTTTTGACATCTGATGGCGCGCCCAGCACTGCGATACCGCTGGAAAAAGGATATCTGGATGGTTCGCCACCGGCGCTTTCGACGAACGCGGCCAAACACGCAGTACCAGTTACCCCCGCCCCACCACATGTGGCATCGGCTGGATTTTCGACATTAAACAAGGCCCCGAAAGTCGCATAACCTGCGCTGAACGGTGACAGGTTTTCATATCCCCCCGAAGATTCCACGAACGCGGCTAAGCACGCATTCCCAGTTACAGAATCAGCATCACAAGACGTGTCATTTTGCGCGCCGTAATCATAGCATTCGTTACCGATACGATATTTACCATAACCACAAATTGGTGCACCAATTGCACCGAAATCCCCCGCCCATAACGCGGTGGGTAAGAATATTAATGATAAAAATCCAAATATCAGTTTTTTCATTGGTTATTGTTAGTTGTTAGTGTAAGTGGTTGGTGTTTGTGCGCTGCGCGCGACACATTCACCTGGGTCCTGTGGTCAAGCCACAGGATGACATAGGGGGAGTTTTTAAATTTTTTATTCTTGAACAATGTTTTTCCTTTCCCTTTTTTTGCTCTTAGTCCCCCTTGTCATTGCGAGTGAACGCAAGTGAACGTGGCAATCCAGTAATCCCGCCTTTTTTACAAATTTTTATAAAAAAATTTGTCATTCTGGGGCTTGACCCCAGAACCTAGGTCATCTTGCCTTTTTATTCTAAGGCATCTACTGGATTGCTGCGCTGCCGCTCGCAATGACAATAGTGTTTTAGTTCTCTTTTTTCTTCCTTTTCCTTTTATTCGTTTTTACGGGCGCGCCGCTGCGCGGCGGGCGCATTACGGCCTGTGGCGGCGGGGCTAAAAAACCCCGCCTGCAGGCGACCCATACAAAAAACTACGTTTTTAGCATGGGACCCACATCATTCGCCGACGGCGCGGAACAACGCGGAACGCCAAGCGACATTACTGATGGCGTAGGCCGCACAGTTGAGCGCGCAATTAGACGGGCAGTAAGCAGCGGAACGCGAGATCCGGAAAACCCAACGCGAAGATGCAGGGTGTGCCATTCTGCACCAGCAATATCCACGTTCCGTACTAAGTTCAGGGTTTTCAGCATTTGGTTCCGATGTGCCACGCAAAGCCTTTGGTATACTGTGCGGTAACTTTTCGCCATCAACATTGGTCATTACACCAGAATTAGCATTTGCATTACTGGGTTGCCCACCTTCGGCCGCAGACAGGCAGGTTGCTTCGCCCAATATCGTGCCATAGTTATAATCTACACGCCATGTGAACTCTGACGCGTTATATTTATTACTGCCGTTGATGCCATTCGTACCACCAACCAGTGATATCACCAAGCTGTCATCGCGCGCGCACATGGTTAATGCATATGTTACACAGGGTATAAATAATATCATTATTGCAACTATATATTTTTTCATTTGTTCTCCTTTTATTTCTTGTTTTTTTTCATCCCGTTATCACCATACACCGTCGATGATGGCGCCGCGTATACTGCCGCCACCGTCCATCATCGGTGTGTTTTTCGCAAAGCCATTCGCACAATACGTGGGGCAATTATCTGCACAATCTTTATCACTGGAATACTGGTGCACAAATGTCCAATACGATGTAATTGGCCCAGTCAATCTGCACCAACATTTATCACCTGCACTGGCGTCTGTCATTATCGCAAATGTGTTTACATCGCCTTCACGAACAGGACTGCAGCCGTCACAGGTATAACTGCTGCCGTCGGGGTTGGATTTCGTATTAATCGTACTGCATGCCGCAATACCGGTCAGTGTACTGTTCTTGGTGCCAACGCTGCCGGCATCGGTACCTGATAAAATATCGTATGGCAATTCCACCGTCCATTGGTTGCCATCCAGTACAACAGAATTCGCATCAACGTCTTTGTGCAGAACCAGTACGACATCGCCAACCGTACGGCATATATCAAAATATGCATTCGCTAATTCGTCCGCACCAATTGCGTCCGCGCATATCGCTGATAAACATAATCCAATCGCTATCTTTCCTTTCATTTCTTGTCCTTTGGTTGTTTTTTTCATTAATGTGAACTGTAATAAGTTGTATCGTTATATCGAACCGATACCTTGGTATTCGACGAACCCAGCACACGCGGTTGCAGGTTCATATAACACATATTCTGGTTCGAAAACTGAAAGTGCATCGCAGGCGATGTTAATTTTTCCATATACAGCGGTACTGAATATTTACCGTCACCAACGTACAGACGATGCTGTTTACCCCCAACGGCGCATGGTGTCGCACATTTTTCAACACTGGTATACATTTTGCCGGTATCGCACAGTACCGCACATAACCTGTTATCTGGGAATCTGGGTGAATGTACATTCGTGGTATCGGTAGAGGTCATATTTATGTACTGGCAATCATTTGCAATTACATAATTATCGTAACCATCTGTACATTCATAATTGTTTCTGGGTTTAAATGTATTGTCTGTAATATTGGTGACATAATAGCCATCCATCGTGCCAATACAGTCATTTTCTTTCATTTCTGTAAATTTATCACTGACCGAACCAATGTCGCCAAAGCCACTTTGGAACGGGAAACGTTCTTCGGGCGTACCAGAACTTTCGACAAATGCGTACAGACATGCAGTGCCATACACACCAACACCGCCACAGGCCTGATATGGGGTTGGAATAAATTTATCTGCAGAACCAATATCCGCCGAACCAATATCGGCAAAGCCACCCGCAAATGGGGATAATTCTGTATATTCCCCAGAACTTTCAACAAACGCATACAGGCATGCCGAACCATATACACCCGTACCACCACAAACCACACGTGGTTCATACTCTGCCGTCGCATACGAATTGCGCGGCGCTGCAAAAACCGCAATCCCCGCAGAAAATGGATATAACAGTGGATTACCACCCGAACTTTCCACAAACGCATACAGACACGCACTGCCCGTCACAGAATCAGTGTCACATAACGTATCATTCGGTGCGCCATATTCATAACACGTATCACCAATACGATACATCCCATAGCCGCAAATCGGCGCGCCGATGGCCGCATAATATGCAGCATCATCTGCGCGCGCCGGCACAGTAATAAACAACAATAAAAACAATGTCGCGATTTTTTTCATACTCTCCTTGTTACTTCTTTTTTGGCATCAAAAAAGAAAACCACAATGCATTACACAGTGGTCAGGAGGTTCGAAACAATCACAAAGAATTGTGTGCTTATTCAATATATTCGCAGCCCTCCTAACCAACCAGTGGTCAGGAGATTTTACTTTTCATCTGGGTATAAAAAACACGCCAAACGGCGCGGAATTCCTTCCCCAGACGCTTTGTGCACGGGTTTCGACACCCCATCACTGGATGACCCCAGCGACGTACTAATTATAACCGATATAAAATTTCACGCAAGACGTTTTTATAACGCAACATTAGGAATTCTTGACAATATTCTATACGCCCAGACTGTGATACAATAATACCGCAGAACTTAACAAGGATAAAATATGGCGCAGAACAAATATAAATTTAAAACCAATACCAGTTCTTTTACAATCGCACATTATATATTACTGTTTCTGATTGCAGCCCTGTGTATGATTGTTATCGCATGGATTATGATTACCAGAAATAACAACGCACCACATAATAATGTAATACAAAATATAACACATGTTCATGGAAATGACCCATGTGTAAAACGCGTAATAGAAACTGTCGACAAAATGTGGGAATATGACCCAAAATCAATTCCTGATAAATACTGGAATATTGCACTGGAATATATGAACGCCCCCATCACAACAACAACGTATGGAATATGCCAAGATGTCGCATTCACATGTCATCCTGCGCAAATCAGGCGCGACTGTGATCCATGCGCTGTGCCAAATGCACGTGAATACGCAAAGCAAATGCAAATTGCAGATATGCTGAATCAAAACTGTCAACAATCAGAATAAATACAAAAAAAATGGTCGGGGTGACAAGATTGTAATTCCCACTTTCGCTATCGCTTTGTGGGCCCCTTTCGCCCTGCGGGCTCGAACTTGGCATGTTGAGAACATGCGAAATATCGAACTGACATACCCACTGATAAAAATTAAAACGGGATAAACCCCGTTTGAATTTTTATGGTCGGGGTGACAAGATTCGAACTTGCGACCCCTTGCACCCCATGCAAGTACTCTACCAGGCTGAGCTACACCCCGACGATGTGTCACCATCTTAGAACGTATATAACGCAATTACAAATACTTTTTTTTGGGAAAAGACGCGTATTGTTTGACATCATACAACAATGTAAAATTGCACTGTCCGGACAAACACAAAACAACAATAAAACAAAGGAAAATAAAATGTCAAAAACAGATAATAAACCTTGTAAATGCAAGCACTACTCTGGTATGAACGAAATGAAATCCGATAAAAACGGCGAACATAAACAAAAAAAATGCGACAAATAATCTTTTCCCCCTTTTTCGGGGGATTTTTGTTAATTTCTTGGTTGATAAATATGATTTTTTTCTTTAAATAAGTAAAGTGATTTAAATAAAGAACAAAAGGAATGTTATTATGAAATTGGCAAATGTTAATTCTGTGGAAATGTCGTACTTTTTCGCAATGCTGTTTAACACAACACAACAAGAACGCGACAATAAAATAAAACTAATCACAGAACAAGAACAACATGCTGCACGCCTGCACCAAGAAAATGAAGATTTAGAAGCGTATCTGGAAAACGACTGTAATAATTATATGGAAGAACAAGAAACAAGATCTGATATACTGCATAATCTGGGTATACTGAATGAAATCGAAAAAAATCTGCAAGACAAAAATAAAATCATAAAAACCCATCAATTAATTTCTAAAATTAATCCGCAATACAATGCGACAATTTATGCGGATAAAATGCAAAAAAAACATCATCAAACACAGCGCCTTGCGAATCGCCAAAATAAACTGGTCACAGATTTTAACAATATGTGCGCCCGTGGTATAAAACAGACCGATTTTGATAAATGTCGCGCACTGTTCACACAATATAACGAAATAGCGACTGCTTTAAAACAGCGAACAAAATAAAAATCCCCGAAATGGGGATTTTTTTAAGAATCTTCTTCGATTTCTTCGTCATCTGATTCAACCGCACTTAAATCAATTTCTTTTGGGATACCCAAAATATCTTCAATTTTATCAGATGCGGCATCAATATCAATTTTATGCAACACAGCAAATTCTTGAGCCATACGTTCTAACGCACGTAAATACAATTGGCGCGCAGAAAAAGTCATCGCTTCTGATGCACTGCGACGTTGCAAATCACGTACAACTTCTGCCAATTTCATTGGGTCACCAGAATTAATATTTTCTTCGTACTGTGCGGCACGACGCGCCCATATCATACGCTTGGCGCCCGCCCTGCCCTTAGCGCTGGCGATAACTTCGTCCATTTTTTTTGCTGTAATCAAAGGACGCAGTCCAGAAATTTCTGCACGTTCCAACGGGACACGTAACGTCATATGATTACGCTCAAAATCAATTACCATCATTTTAATTTTCTGGCCTGCAATTGTTTGTTCTTCTATGCGAACCAGCTTTCCAACACCTTGGGTTGGATAAACAACATACTGACCTGTTTTAAATTCTAACTTTTTACTTGGCATATATACACCCTTTTACGGTTGCCATTCTCTCTATTACTCTGGCATTATAACACAAAAAAAACAGAAAAACAAATAATTGACGAAAAAAATAAATCTGGGCAAATTCCCAGATTTAAAATTATATCTTTATACGACGAACCGCGCCTGTACGTCTTATACTAGATTCCCGCGAAACCTTGCCTGTACCGTCCGCCGGCATCGCACATTTCCATTTACCATTTTCCAATATCGCTGTTTGTCCAGATTTACAATTCGGCTTTTCCAAACGCCAATCGAAACAATTGGATTTTTGATATGACAAATAAGTTATATCATCACCACCGCCACGCGTATACGCCCCAATTTCTGGAACCCATTCACCACGCTTAGCACCACTGCACCAAACACGTTCGCCCCAGCATTCCACACAAATTCCCTTAGCATCACATAATTCGACAGGCCCAGATGTTTTTTGATAGCCACTGTACGCCTTGTCCCCACTGCCCATTGGTCTGTTTGTTTCCAGATCACGACACCACAATTTTTGACATTCAGACGTCGGAATTCCGTCAATTTTATTACGTGTTTCTACCAATATATAACCTGCCCCACAACCTTGGGTCGCAGAAAACGCAGGAAATACATTAACAAACGGCAAAAACAGCAAAAAACAAACTACTTTTTTCATATTGTTTAGTATAACTTATTTGCCTATTTTACACAACACAAAAATCCGGTTTCAAAACTATTGTCCCAGACCTGCAGGTGTAAATCGCCCGATATTATTAAATAATTCTTCGATTGCGTTCAATTCAATTGCCGCAGGAATTTCTGTTTCTTGTTCTGCGATATTAACAACAGGCAAATCCGCATCATGCAAGACCTGTGTTTTCAATATATTTTTTCCACGCACCCATACTAATAATACTGTCTTGTTATCAAACGTCGGTGCCAAAGGGCCACGATAATTTTCGTCTGCGCCATAATAAACCCAAACTTCATCACCATATATTGTTTTGACCTGTGGCACACCAATATCATCAATCAACGCAGTTGTTGTCTTTACTTTCGCCAATTTATCTTCCAAATTTTCTGGAAAGACATATCCACGATGCTTTGTCTGAAAAGTACACGCCCCCAAGACAATAAAACAACACACCAAGAATATTTTTTTCATTAACCTTCTCCATTTTCTTTAACAGCCGGTTTATTTAACATTGCGAATTGCGCGATATGCTTTTTCAATTCGCTTTTATAAGCATTATTTGCCTTGGCCAAATCTACCAATTTATTAAATTGCGGATTTGCGGCACGCGCAGCACCAAATCGACTTTCTGTTTTCAAAAAGTCTTCCAATGGCAAAGGATTATCAACCGAAGAATCCATTGTCAAAGGATTATGTCCATCTGCAATCAATCGCGGGTCAAATCTGAACAACGGCCACGCACCTGTCTGAACCATTTGCATTTGATGTTCTGGGCCATTTTGCAATGCGAACCCATGCGCAATACATGGCGCATAAGCCAAGATTATTGACGGGCCATTAAAAGATTCTGCTTCACGGAATGCGCGAATCGCCTGGGCTTGATTAGCACCCATTGCAATTTGTGCAACATATGCACCTGACATCATTGCAATCATTCCTAAATCTTTCTTGGCATGTTCTTTACCACCAATTGCAAATTTCATACTGGCACCAAAAGGTGTAGATTTAGATTGTTGGCCACCTGTATTTGAATAACCTTCGGTATCCAACACTAACACATTGACATTTTCACCACTGTGCAAGATATGATCAACGCCACCATATCCAATATCATACGCCCATCCATCACCACCAATAATCCAGACAGATTTATCGACAATTTCGCCGACCAAACTTTCTGCCATTCTGGCGCGTGGCCCTGGGATATTTGCCAACTTTTCACGCAAAGTTGCCTCTATCTCGCGCTGTTTTTCGACGTTTGTTTCGTCAAAGATTTCTTCGACATTTTCAATACCGACTTCGAACAGCAAATTCTTTAACATTTGTCGCTGTTGATTCAATGCCAATCGCATACCCAACCCATATTCTGCATTATCTTCAAACAATGAATTAGACCAAGCTGGCCCACGTCCATTTGCGTCGCATGTCCATGGTGTTGTTGGCAAATTCGCACCATATATCGACGAGCACCCTGTTGCATTTGCAACCACCATTCTGTCGCCGAACAAGTGTGCCAACATTCTGACATATGGCGTTTCACCACACCCAGCACATGCACCTGGGAATTCGAAATAATGAGGCAGCAATTCAATATGTTTTGGAATATTTAAATTCAATTTACTACGTTCAATATTCGGTATTTTTTCAGCTGCATTAAATGCGGCCTGATTTTCAGCCATAACATCAGCTGCTGGCACCAGTGACAAGGCTCCTACTGGACAGTGTTTTACACAAATATTACACCCTGTACAATCTGCTGGGGAGATATTGATTGTAAAATACATATTTGGCCCCAGTTCTGGTGTTTTCATTGGCACGACACGCACACCATTTTCACGTGCGATTTGCGCCTGCGCTGAAGTCATTGCCTTGATACGAATCACAGCATGTGGGCATAACATTGCGCATTTTCCACATTGAATACATTTATCAATATCACACGTTGCGACTTTATCCGAAACGGCTCTTTTTTCATATTTTGCGGTTCCCACAGGATATTGTCCGCCACCAAATTGTCCATCGATTTTAAAGCGCGACACAGGGATGCTATCACCGCGTTGCGCAGCAATTTCACCCAACGTACCTGCGATTTCCGCAGGCGTATCCAATACCATCGCCGGCACAAAATCAGGCGCAAAGTTAGACACAGAAGACGGCATTTTATAATGAACTAAATATTCAGAGGCTTTGTCTACAGCATTCCAGTTTGCTTGAACAACGTCCATACCTTTTTTCTTGTATGTTTTTTCGATTGCGACCTTGGCGCTGTTGGCTGCGACTGTTGGATTGATAACCTTTGTTAAATTAAAGAAATTCAACATAATAAATGTATTTATACGATTTCCCAATCCCAATTCTGCCGCCGCACGATTTGCATCCAAGAAATAGACATTGGCACGCATTCTGATTAAATGTTCTTGAACATCTTTTGGCAAATTCGCAAAAGCGATATCTGGTGCCATTGATGTATTAATCATAACAGTGCCCCCAGGTTTTAAACTGCTGAACACATCAAAACGTTGTGCAATCATAAAATTAGACACACTGATAAAATCAGCCGCTTCGACCAAGTACTGACTTTTAATTGGCGCATCCGAGAATCTGATATGAGACGCGGTTAATCCACCAGATTTTTTAGAATCATACACTGCATAAGATTGCGGATATAAATCAGAATTTTCGCCGACAATTTTCACGATATTTTTAACTGCGCCGACTGTACCATCACTACCAATGCCGTACAAGATTGCAGTTTTGACATTATCGTTTTCTATTGCAAAAGCCTTGTCTGTGTCCAAAGACAAACCTGTTAAATCATCATCAATTCCAACAGTAAAGTTATGATGCAATGTGCCACGCATCATATTTTCATACACAGCCTTGACGTCTCTGGGCTTAAATTCTTTGGAACCCAAACCATACCTGCCACCAAAGACCGCGACATCATTATCTACCACAGATTTGATATCTTGGTACAATGGTTCACCAATACTGCCTGGTTCTTTTGTTCTGTCCAGCACAGCGATACGCTTTACAGTTTTAGGCAAAACTTTTCTGAACGCATCTGTCGGGAAAGGACGATATAAATGTACTTTGACCAACCCCAACCCAGCAGGCAAATATTCCAAAGTTTCTTCGATTGTATCGACGGCACTGCCCATTGCAACAATAACATTTTCTGCATTTTTATCACCAACATATTCGACCAATCCATATTGACGTCCTGTTAGTCCTGCGAACAAATCCATACATTCTTGCACAATTTCCGGTGTTTTATCATACAGCGGATTTGCAGCTTCGCGTCCTTGGAAATAAACATCTGGGTTTTGTGCAGTACCACGTACAGTTGGTTTATCTGGCCCCATACCACGCTGACGATTTTCCAAGACCAAACTATCTGGAATCATTTCATGCAACACATCATCATCGATTCGATTAAGTCTTGATTCTTCGTGGCTGGTTCTGAATCCATCAAAAAAGTGCAAGAAAGGCACCCGACTGCGTAATGTTGCGGCATGTGCAATTGCAGCCATATCATGTGCCTGTTGAACATTATGACTGGACAACATTGCAAACCCTGTTCCGCGTACAGACATTACGTCACTGTGGTCACCAAATATAGACAGCGCATGTGTTGCCAATGCGCGCGCGGCGACATGCATAACGAACGGTGTTTGTTCACCTGCGATTTTATACATATTTGGAATCATCAACAACAATCCTTGGGATGCAGTGAATGTTGTTGCCAAACTGCCCATCTGCAGTGCGCCATGCATCGCACCAGCAGCCCCTGCTTCGGATTGCATTTCAATTATTTGTGGGATTGCGCCCCATATATTTTTCTTGTGCTGGAAAGACCATTCATCTGCCAATTCACCCATTGTACTGCTGGGGGTGATTGGATAAATCGCTGCAAAGTCAACACATCTGTATGCGACATCAGCCGCTGCCCAGTTTCCATCAACAATAAATTTAGACATATTTATATTCCTTACCTAATTTTTTATATCGGGTAAATTTTACCCCTAAAAAGAAATAAAGGCAAGATTTATCAACAGTTTTTATTGTTGACTAATAAATAAAGCAATTTAATATCGCTAATAAAAAAACGGGGCAATCCCCGTTTTTTTATTTTTTATCTTTTGTCGACGCATCCGTTGCCACATCCGATGTATCTGGTTGTAATTTTGACATTGCAATTACCATATCCATCGCACGTTGCAACTGATAATCCAGCGCATCTTTTTCTTCGTCCGTCAGTTCTTTGTCAGAACTTTCTTCATCAGCATCATCCGATGATTTCTTAGACTTTTTCTTTTTAGATTTATCATTTTTCAACGAATTTTTAAACGACGCTTCTGAATACATACTTTCCTTTTTTTCTATAACTTCGACTTTGGAATGCAAGACTTCGACATCTGGCGTAATACCTTCGTTTTGAATAGAATTTCCACTGGGGGTATAGTAACGGGCGATTGTAATATGTATCGCGGTTCCATCACCCAAAGGCTTTTGCTGTTGTACACTGCCCTTGCCAAAAGATTGCGAGCCCATAACCAAACCACGTTTATTATCCTGCAGCGCCCCCGCAACAATTTCAGACGCGGATGCAGAACCATGATTAATCAGAACAACAACCGGCTTACCATTTACCATATCCCCTGGTTTAGCGTACACACGATCAATATCAGCCTTGCCCTTGCCACGTGTTGAAACAATCTCCCCGCTGTCCAAGAACGCATCTGCAACATCAATTGCCGCCATCAGATAACCACCTGGATTATTACGTACATCCAGAACATACCCAACAACATTTTTCTTTTCTAATTTTTTCAACGCTTCTTCTAAATCGCGCGCAGTTGTAACCCCAAAATCAGAAATTCTGACATACCCAATTTTTGGTGTATCTTCATCTTTGGCATCTGCGTTTGCCAACGTTTTTTCTTCAAATTTTACAGATTTAACTTTGATAACATCGCGCTTTAGCGTAATTGTTTTAGGTTCGCCATCATCGGAAATTATTGTCAATTTTACCTTTGTCCCTGGGCGTCCTTTCATTTTCTTTACCGCCTGATTTAATGTCAAATCAAAGACTTGTTCGTCATCAATATGCGTTATGTAATCGCCCGCCTTGATACCTGCCTTGTCCGCGGGGGTATCGTCAATTGGCGAAATAACACGCACTGCACCACGTTCACTGGTGACCTGAATACCCAATCCGCCGAACTCACCATGTGATTTATCACTAAATTCCTTGAAATCATCTGCGGACAAATATGAGGAATGCGGATCCAAAGCCCCCAACATACCGTTCATTGCCGCCTCTAACATCTTTTTTTCGTCAGCTTCTTCTACAAAATTTTCACGTGCGACTTCGAATACCAAAGCCAATTTTTTTAATTCTTCATAAATCTGTTCATCTGTCAGATGTACAACAGGTTCTTCTTTTTTCTTTTTATCCGCCGCATCTGCGACAAATGGCGTTAAAATAGCAACCAAAATCAATAACTTCTTAAACATATGCTAAAAATCCTTTCGTTTTATACACCACATACCATAGAACAAATCAACCATACATTCAACCCGATTTTTATATCAAAATAAAAATTCGGAAACATATTGACAAACATAATTTGTGTACTATACTAAATAACAAATAGCTATGAGGTGTATAATTGACAAAACGACCAAAATACAGAGCTAAGATTGAAGAAAATCGCGCTATCATCACCACTAAATTATCTGGTGCAGCGTCTGTTAAGCGTTTAAATAATATAAACTGGTTACGTCATGAGATTTCATACAGTGAACCCCGTACATTATTTTACATTTCACAAAAAGAACAGCATTACCATTTAGACTATAACTGTATGAGCAATTTAGGCAATGCATACGATTATATAATTAACAATGCGAAACCAGAAATACACATTGATGCCAATACGATATGCAAATTGCACAGCTTTCTGTGCCAGAACACATATATAGACGGTGGTAATTTCCGCACAACATCCAAAGTATTAGAAATAACAGTAAATGGCGAACGTATGCATGCACCTGATTCATATGACATTCCATATTTGTTAAATCAGATTGTCTATAATATGAACAACAAATCCGAAGATGTTTTGCATCGTGCATTTGATGCTCACTATGAATTAATTGCGCTGCAACCATTTGACGATTTTAACAAACGCACAGCTCGTTTAGTAATGAATTGGATATTAGTTCAAAACGGTTATCGCCCTATTGTCTTTAACAAGCCCAGCGATAAACAAAAATATAAAAGCGCGATTAAATCGTATGCCGAAGGCAACAAGAAAGCGTATTATGAATATATGTCACACTGTATGTGCCGCACACAGCAAGACATAATAAAACTACTTAATAAATCAAAGACCCTATAACCTTAGGGTCTTATTTATTTCCTAAGTTAAACACACTTATTCCAAAACTTGGTTTTGTAATTCGACCAGTTTCGCACAGCCCTGCTTTGCCAAGTCTATCATTTCAGTTAATTGTTGAACATCAAAGGGGTGTTTTTCACCAGTTGCCTGTATTTCGATTATTTTTCCACTGCCTGCCAAGACAAAGTTCGCATCCATTTCGGCGCTGCTATCTTCTTCAAAGTCCAAGTCCAGAATTAATTCGTTATTCCACAATCCTGCAGACACAGCGACCACATTATCGGAAATTGGATTTTCGTTAATATAACCTTTGTCCATTAACTTTTTGACTGCCAATTGCAACGCGATGAACGCCCCTGTGATACTGGCACATCTGGTACCCCCATCTGCTTGGATGACATCACAATCGATTGTGATTGTATGCTTGCCCAGCACATCCATATCGACCACACTACGTAAACTGCGGCCAATCAATCGCGATATTTCTGCGCTGCGATTATCTTTCAAGATTGCTTCACGTCCCTTGCGCACAGAATTTGCACGTGGCAGCATTGCATATTCTGCGGTGACCCAACCACCTGATTTATTCTGTATACGTTTCCATGTTGGCTGATTATAGTCCACTGACGCATTACACAACACGTGCGTTCCGCCGATTTTTATCAAGCAAGACCCTTCAGCCCATTTATTAACTTCTGTTTCGATTGAAACAGGTCTCATTTGATTTGCCTTGCGCAAAGACGGACGTAACATCAGAAAATCCTTTTTTTATTTATCGCACACTTATTATTATACAAAGCGTCATAAATTTGCAATTTTTTTTAAATTTGCTTTTTTTTATAATCTTGTTATCCTAATACACGCTTTATAAAAGGATTTTTATGCCAGCCAAGACAAAACGTCTGTTTAAAAAATTAATTAATTACGCCGGACTTTTCTTTTTTACGATTGCTGTTGGTATGTTATGGTGGCAGCTGCGAAATTATAGTTTATCTGACATTGCGCACTCGATTTTAGATATACCATTTACAAATTTAGTATTTGCGTGTTTGGCGTGCTTGGCGGGCTATGTTGCGCTGTCATTATATGACTATCTGGCGTTACAGTACGTTGGCAGCAAAGTAACATGGTGGAAATGGATGTTGGCTGGGATGCTGGGCTTTGCAATCAGTAACAATGCCGGCCACGCTGTGGTCAGTGGTGGCGCAATCCGATACAGGCTGTATACACGTTGGCGCATACGTGGCGGTGACATATTAAAGATGCTGACGATATCTGGGTTTACGTATTTTCTGGGTGCATCTGCGATTGTTGTTATTGGTTACTTTTTAATTCCGCGATCTGTATTTGACAATTCCATTGGGGTCAGCATGGGACTGAACACGCTGTTTATTTTCTGTCTGGCTGTATTGGTTGCGTATTTTGGCATGGCCTTTTTATTTCATCGCAAGCATGTTAACATTGGCAAAATAAAATTCGAAGTACCATCACCAAAGCTGGCATTGGTTCAAACATTATTGGGCATCACAGACAGTGTTTTAGCAGGTCTGGTATTATACTTTTGTTTGACACCATTTGTTGACATTCCATTTACAATTTTTATTGGTCTGTTTGTAGTTGCCCAGACGACTGGCGTTTTCAGTCAGGTTCCAGGTGGTATTGGCGTTTTTGAGAGTATCTTTTTAATCGCGATACCCGACACGATTGACAAAGCGAACATATTTGGTGCGTTATTGGCGTACAGAATAATATACTATGTATTACCATTAATTGGTGTTGGCAGTTTATTTTTCATATATGAACGTTGGTTACGTTCACGTATGAAGCGTTGGTTGGCCGAAGCCAAAGAAAAAATTCCTGCCAAAATCAAGAGTCTAAAAACAGAAATTCAACACAGAAAATAAATACCTTGCCAATTGCACTTATGTCGTGTTAGAATGCCATTTGTGTATGACATAGGATTTATAAAAGTGTTTATATTGTCACTGATTTCAATAATTTGCATGGCGCTGATGGTTATCGTGGCGCTATCCCTTGGCATGGGCATGGACGCCCCATGGGGACAGGTTATTGCCGTTGCATACACCCCAAAAACAAAAGGATTACTAGATGTCAAAAAAGATATATGTGGATGCAGTCCACCCGGAAGAAACGCGCGTTGTTGTCGTAGATACTGCGACGAATCGCGTTTCTGATTTTGATGTTGAAACAACGACCAAGCCCCAGATAAAGGGAAACATTTATCTGGCCAAGGTTATACGTGTTGAACCATCACTTCAGGCCGCATTTGTTGACTATGGCACTGGCAAGAATGGATTCTTACCATTTTCGGAAATTCATCCTGACTATTACCAGGTAACTGCGGAACAGAAAAAGAAATTATTAGAACTGGCGCACGCGAACATTGTTGATGACGATGACGACCCCAACGACGAAGAAGATGAGGTTGCTGAATACGACGATCACAGTGCGGGCGAAGACAACAATGAATTTACCAAACGCGCACGCGAATTCAAAATCCAAGACGTTATAAAACCGAAACAAATCTTGCTGATTCAAGGCGTCAAAGAAGAACGCGGTCAAAAAGGCGCATCAATGACAACATATTTGTCATTGGCGGGTCGTTTTGCGGTATTGATGCCAAACTCTCGCAAGCGCAACAGTTATGGTATTTCTAAAAAGATTTCCGACAAATCGGAACGTGCCAGATTACGTGAAATTTTACACAACTTAAAGATTCCAAAAGGGATGACGGTTGTTTTACGTACTGCGGCGATGGATGCGTCACCTGCGGACATTGCGGCGGATTATGATTACTTGGTCAATTTGTGGAATGAAATCCGCAAGACGACTTTGGAATCTGTTGCCCCAGTAACCATTCACACCGAAGATTCATTATTACGTCGTGTTGTTCGTGATTTCTTGAGTGACAAAGAAGACACTTTGATTATTCAGGGCGAAGAAGCATATGATTCTGCGAAACAGTATTTTCAACAGATGTATGGTCGTGCACCACGCAAACAGTTAATTCAATACAAAGACATTGCTGTTCCATTAATGGTCAAGGCCGGCGTTGAAAAACAACTAGAAGGTTTACATGGCCCATTTGTTCAGTTACCATCTGGCGGTTCATTGGTTATCAATCAGACCGAAGCGATGGTTACGATTGACGTAAATTCTTCACGTGCGATAAAAGAGAAAGACATTGAACAAACGGCACTGAACACGAATTTAGAAGCGGCCGAAGAAATTGCCTTGCAATTACGTCTGCGCGATTTGGCGGGCATTGTCGCGATTGACTTTATTGATATGGAAGAAGAAAAGAACAACCGCAAACTGGAACTAAAGATGCGTGAAGTTATGAAACGCGACCGCGCGCGCACTCAGGTTGCCAAGATTAATAACTTTGGCGTATTGATGTTATCGCGTCAACGCCTGCGCAGCAGTTTTATGGAATCATCATATGTTGCATGTCCACATTGTATGGGTGCGGGTATTGTTCCATCGATACAGACTGCGGCGATAATCTTGTTCCGTCACCTGCAAGAAAAGCTGTTGGCGAAATCGGCACAAAAGATAATAATGACTGTTCCGACAGACGTTGCGGTATACTTGTTAAACCACAAGCGTTCAGAACTGGCGGAAATGGAATCAAAGTTTGAAACAGAAATTGTGATTGTTGGCGACGACAGTTTACTAAACATCGACCAGTATTCGATTCAGCGTGTCGCGCCAGAACAGAACAAGACAGATGAAATCTTGAACGCGCACGCGCCATCAACGGACGTAAAAAAGAAAAATACGCAACACATTGACGCGCGCAAAACGACTGTTTCTGCCAATCATCGCAAACGCAAAAAGCAACAGAAAAAGAAAACTCTGTGGCAGAAATTGATAAGTTAA
>JAWPOC010000019.1:0-21664 GCA_033345235.1 Alphaproteobacteria bacterium
TGATTTTGTCGGCAGCCACGCATTGGCATCGATGGAAAAAACTATGGCAAAAATTGCAAATAAAATCTTACGTAACATATCACATCCCCCTGTGGTATTAAATTTCTGTCATTGTTGGAATTTCAGGCGTTGGTACATCCAGATGGCCTTTGTTCGGTACAACGTTATACGTGCCGGCCATTTCGTTTTCAGTACCCTCTAGCTTGCTGACCTTGGTTGCGACGCATTCGTCGACGTAACGTACAGACGCCACACTGGCGGCCGATGCCGATGATGTGAAAATTAAAATTAAAAATACAAACAGTCTCATCCCCTGATT
This sequence comes from Alphaproteobacteria bacterium, assembly GCA_033345235.1. Taxonomy (GTDB): domain Bacteria; phylum Pseudomonadota; class Alphaproteobacteria; order Rs-D84; family Rs-D84; genus Enterousia. Next base: position 320 of record JAWPOC010000019.1, read on the forward strand.
CCTTTCTTTCGTGTTAAAAAAGAAACCACCGATTCAAAACGACAGTGGTCAGGAGGTTGACTACAATTACCAGAATTGTGTGCTTATTCAATATATTCGCAGCCCTCCTGACCTTTCGCGGGTCAGGAGTTTTTTATTTTTCATCTGAGCGTAAAAAATACGCCAATCGGCGCACTGATTACCTATCAGACGCTGGCACAAGGGTAGTCACACCCCATCACTGGATGATCCCAGTGACAATTAAATTATAACGAATAACAAAATATCAGGCAAGACGTTTTTATAAACTGGCATATCTTTAAACGCATAAAAAACGTTTAATTGACAAAACAGTTATTGTGTACTAGATTATTCAATATGAAACGGACAGATTTATCTATTATTATTCCGTCGTATAATTGTGGGCATTGCATAAATGCGTGTCTGGACAGTGTATTACTGCAACAAAATGCCAACCAATATGATATTATCGTCGTCAATGATGGTTCAACAGACAACACATCAAATATCGTAACCCAATATCAAGCAAAACATCCAAATATCACATTGATAAATCAAGCGAACTCAGGCGTATCTGCTGCGCGCAATGTCGGTATAAATATTGCGACTGGGGAATATATAACCTTTATTGATGCAGATGATATTGTCGGTCTGTCTTATTCATGCGTTGAACAATATTTGAACGGCACAAACAACAATGTTTATCGTTCCCAATATAATGATTTACATTTTGAGCGCGCCAGATTCAAAGAAATGCCAAAATTCGAACGGACATATGACACTTCTTATTTCACCCGTATGGTCAGTGCCGCCAAAAAAATTAATGCAGATTTAGCATTTGCAAACAAGATAACACTGAATAACGACCAAAAATACATCAGTTGGATGGGTTATAAAGAATTTAAATATATTGATTCCGGCAACAAAAAGGAATTATTAATCGATGCAGACAAACGTGAAAATGCAAATTTCGCATTGTATCGTCGTGAATTTTTAAATGATAAAAAACTACATTTTGAAACATCAATGCCACTGGACGAAGATATATTATTCTGTATGCAGGCTGTATTGCGTGCCCAGACGGCGGTACTGGTTCCACATTCAAACTATCTGTATCACAGATACGTTGGGACTGCGTCTAATATTGAAAACAACAGGGCCGCTGAATACAAATACACCGTATCAAACATACAAAGATTTTCTGTTTTATTGCAAGAATTGGCACAAAACCCAAATTGGGCAGAACTATACAATATTCAATTAAAAGAATTTGCCGTCCAAGGCCGTAAAGCACCATTTGAATACAGCGAATGCTTTGCCAAAGAAACATGCCTATTATGTCCGAATACAGTGTGCGGCGATTGTATCTATAAACAAATGTTAGATAAACAATTGGCCAAAAACAGACAAATATTTATGCAAAATCAAAAATGAAAACGCCCCAAACGGGGCATTTTTATTTCTGGTTTTCTTTACTTTTTGAATTTATTTCATCTTTTAATTTTAATGCTTTTTCGTATGCTTCTTTTGCTTTTTTCTCTGCGGTTTCTGACGCAGGTTTGACAGACTTGCCTGGCGCAACTTTTACAGGCATACCAGGTTGTGCATAAAATTGTTCCAATTGTGCAAACAATTTTGTTGCTTGTACATATGCAACCTTTTGTTCAGCTTTGATTGTTTTGATATCAGTACCATCTGAAATTTTAAAAGCATTATTAAATTTTTCCAACACAAACTTTTGCTGTACTTCAACAACTGGGGCGACAGCCGGTGCCACTGTTACCCGATTAATGGGAGTATTTGACACATCCAATCCGCCTTCTATCTTTCCACTAACCAATTTCACCAAATCACCCAATGTCATTTTTTCTGACCAATTCACATCACTATCTGGAATAGTTATTTCAAACACTTTTTCAAATTCCAGAATCAGTTCCAGAAAATCGAGTGAATCCACATTAAAACCCTCATGCAACGAAGTACCCATATCCAAATTATCCGGCGTAATATCAACCCCCAGTTTATCTTCTATAATTGCATAAAATGTTTCAAAAAATCTATCAGATGTCATACTAAACCTTTCTCATTTGAGTTTTCTAGTCTGCTTTACTCTCAGTATAGCCACGTATCTTTTATTTGTCAAAAAAATCAGGGGATTTTATCCCCTCGCCTCGCAACTTCGCCCCGTGGCCTACAAAATTAAAAAACCGCCCAAATGGACGGTTTTTAAAATTTAGACGCTCGCAAAGTACTTCGGGGATTTTATCCCCTCGCCTCGCAACTTCGCCCCTTTGCCCGACAAAATTAAAAAACCGCCCAAATGGACGGTTTTTAAAATTTTGGTGCGAGCAAAGGGGCTCGAACCCTCGACCTCAACCTTGGCAAGGTTGCGCTCTAGCCAACTGAGCTACGCTCGCATTGCGTCGTATATCTTGACATATCTTTTTCACAATTGCAAGTGTTTTTTTACAATTGCGCCCTAGGCTCCAAAAACCTGTTTCAGATGTGCACGAACACGCGAACGGCGCGCCCGACCAATCACAAACAAACACAAGAATTTACGACACGTACGCTTTAACTTGTTCCCCAAAATATTCCCATTTTTAGCCTTGTATTCATGCAAAGCATCTAAATACTCTTGGTACAAAGATTTATCAAACTGGATATCTTTATCGCTGTATTTTATGCCAAAATCATCGAAAAAACGTTGCAGATGTTTTGTAATACCAATAATCTGTGGCACATCACCACCATGACGTGTTTTTACTTTCTCGATAGATGCGTCAACAATTACTGACTTTAAATTCTTTGTCATATTTATTAAATGTTGAATATTCGCATTACTTTTATACTTACGATTACGACGCAAGTTAATAACTGTACCCCCTGTCATAAACAAAGACATATGTAACGCCGAACCACCACAACCCGCCAAGACATTACAATTCTTTATCAAGCCAATTTGTTCTGGCAAAGACATTGTTTCTGGATGCAACACACAATAGCCATTTTTAGCGAATATTTTTTCTATTTGTTCTTCGCCATACGTTTTGCGCGCACCCATTTTTGTACGTGACAGATAGATTTTATCGTATATAACATCTGGACTTGGTACATTTGCAGCCATTCTATCAAAAATCTGGGCAAATTCTTTTGATGTATATTCAGGGATACAAAATCCTTGGGATGCGATATAAACATTTCTAAATTGAGTCGTTTTATCCAATATTATTATATCTTGACGTTTTACGCCCAACAATTCTATAAATTTGAACATATACTCTGGGATTTTCTGCAGATTTTTATAATTTATCAAAACGCACTTTACATCATGCGGCAAATTAAACAATGCATGCGACCGATTTAAATGTCCCAGAATAAAATGTCCGAACACATCATAAACATTGCCCAGATACACAACATCTTGGTCGACATAAGGAATGTTTATAACCTCTGATATATCTGGTGGCAATTGCCCACGTCCATTACGCATCTGCAATGAAGAAGTTACAAATTCTTTATCGCTGGTAAAAATTCCGAAACCTTTTTTCGGGAAAGTATTAGCGATAATTCCTTTGGGCACACAATCAACTGCCGCACAATCTTTGACATATTGTTTTGCCACAGATTTCTTAAAAAATCTGTTATATCCCGCCGAACCGTATAGTGTATAAGTCATAATTTATTACCGTCCGCCTGACAATCTGCGCATTGCGTTTACATATTCGTTTTTCTTGCTTAGATCCAATTCATATTGTTTTTTCATTACTTCTGTTTGCTCTTTAGTATCAATACGCATCAGCGAATCTGTTCTTATTTCGCGATTTTTTAGTTTTTTGTATTCCTGGGCAAAATCTGCCATTTGTTTGTACTGCAATGAATCCATTGTGTATTGTTTTCGCGCCTGAATTAACGCCAACGAATCCAATGTATATTGCTTTTTATCTTGTTCCAGTTGCCGTTCATCAATTGTATTTTTGGTTTCTGGCGTCATCAGAGACATACACGTATTAAATGATATAAATATCAAACACAAGGTTCCTAATGTAAGGCTATTATTTGTAATTTCGACTTTTTGTTCTGACATATTTTCACCTTTCTTTTTCAATTAATTAAAACCAATTCCAAGGTTGAAATACTTTTAACAACCCCATTCCAGTACGTTTATCTGCATACGTATGGCCACAACGCGGACAAACATTAAATGGTTTTATAATCGCTTTGACACGTTTATAAACCAAGAACCAGATATACAAGCCAATCGCCCAAACTGCAATCACCAATCCCCATGCGACATAGCCAAAATAAGAATCTACTGTGTTTGTGATAACTGTTATCGTAGAAACATCTGATTTAGCTAAATCGTCATATATCTTGGTTGCTGTTGCCCACGATGATGGACGCCATGGATAAACATGTTCGATTTCATAGTCTGTTAACAAAGTCGTTCCTAATCCCCCAGATTGCTTGTCCAGTGCAGTTTTAATTGCATCATCCAGCATTTTATCAAATTCAGCCTGTGCGACACGTGACAGTTCTGATTTTACATTATCCAACTTTGCATTGACCATTTTGGCGGTATTATCAACCTTGGCGACTGCTTTATTTGCCTGACCTGCGGCATCATCAACAGTATCAACGACATCATCAATTGCACCTGTTTTTACGCCGAATGCATTTGCCAATCCTGTTAATTTTTTTACACCGGATGTTTTTTCTGTTACCTTGGCAGTTGTCTTTTTTGCCTTGGCTGTTGTATCCGCAACCTTATCAACGGCACCTTCGGCCATTTTTACCTTATCAATTGCGACTGCGATAGGTTTATCCAAATTAATTGCCCCAGCAACCCCGTTCAACAATGCTTGGTATTGTTCAACAATACCGCGTTGCAAATCAAAGAACATTGATACAACAATTGATTTTTTTATTGGCGCAGAATAAGTATTTTTAACATGTAAAGGCGCCCATACCAACAAGACAAACCAAACCAGTGTTACAACTGTAAATACGCGCTTTACAGTCGTCACAACAGAAGCTTTTTTCGCGACTGTTTTTGCGCCATCTCTGTCTATTACTTCAACAGTCTTTTTTGTTTTTGCCACGATTTTCTCCTTTCTTTTGATTTTTTAATTATTATCTCCCAGGTGTACAAAACTTCTCTGCGAAATGATCTACTTGTTTCTTATTGAAATCGAAAAAAGCCTTTTTTGTTTCATCGTTTTCATTTTCCTCGACAATCTGTTCAATTGTATCATGGTACAAATTCGCAGATTCTTCATTTTGGAACGTATGAATTTCATGGGTTGCTTTTAGTAACCACGTTCCATCTGTACCATCATTAAGACACGCCAACGTATACACGAAACTAAGTTTTCCGGCAGATTTCTTGGCCACTGCCAAATATATTTTATCATACATTGGCAAGGTCAAAATCGGTTTATGTTTTGTATTCATTACATTTTACCTTTTGTATTTATCTTGCCATTCCTGCTTTCTTGGCGACTGATTCCGCCTCTAACATTTTTTTATGTTGGCGCACTCTTTGAATCATCTCTTTATTAGTTTCTACGGCCTGTTTTAAGTCATATTGTGCATAAGCATTCCATTTTGCGGCCCTATAACTGTCCGCATCTTTATTATCAGCGAACAATGCGATTTCCAACGCAGCTTTACCATAATATTCTTGATTATTATGAGAACAAGGCACCAGAACCACAGAATAAACATACACCATTCCATCAAAGTTGATACGCTGTGTTTCCAGACATGGATAAAATGTGATACCAGATACGGGCACGCCTGTCTTGGCATTCACAGCCCCATGTTCAAATACAGCAACATCATCTGGATTTATTTTGTTGTTTGCGACATTAATACGAAATGCCTCAATTTTTGAATTTGCCGAAGGATAAATTAAAAACTTTCTGCCATCTTGACATCTTGCCGTCAATAATTGCTGTTCATAGAATTTAAACGCATTTACCACTTTTAAAAAGTTATCTGCATCATATTTTGATTCAAAGCTATGTTTTTCTGTTTTATATTTTTCTACATCAAAAACACCCAACACACCGTTTTTTTTCTTGGACGACAAGATATACAGCGTATCATCTTTTGATATAACCTCATGAACAATGTTATATGCATTCCAATATCTAGCCAACGGCAATTTAACTGTTTGTTGTTCTAGTTGCATTTTTATTCACCTTTATATTTTCTTATAAATTCATTTTTAAATTCTGCGAAATTTCCTTGTTCTATGGCATTTCTGATATCGCGCATTAAATCCTGATAAAACCATAAATTATGCTGCGTCAGCAAAGTTGCCCCCAATATTTCATTACACTTTATCAAGTGATGAATATATGCGCGCGACAGCTTGCACGCCGGACAGCCACATTTATCATCCAACGGCGCCGAATCATCACGAAAGCGGGCATTTCGCATATTCATTGTGCCATGTCTAGTAAATGCTTGGGCGGTACGTCCTGCACGTGTTGGCATAACACAGTCAAACATATCAACCCCACGTTCGACCGCCCCCAATATATCCAGTGGCGTTCCAACCCCCATCAAATATCTGGGCTTGTCTGCTGGCAACAAAGGCGTTGTGACAGATATCATATCAAACATAACATCTTGGGGTTCACCGACCGCCAACCCACCAATTGCATAACCATCAAATCCAATTTCTGTTAATGCGCGTGCTGACTTTTCACGTAAATCTGGGAAATCTGCCCCTTGGACAATTGCAAAGATTCCATATCCAGGTCTGTCAATAAACGCATCTTTACTGCGCTTTGCCCAACGCGTTACCATATCAACATTTTTCTCGACACGTGCGCGTGGTGCAGGCAATTTTAAACATTCGTCCAACACCATTGTGATATTAGAATCCAATTGATGCTGAATATGAACAGAATCTTCGGGGCGCAAAAAATGCTTTTTACCGCCATCAAAGTGAGATGTAAATTGTACACCATCTTCGTTCATCTTTGTCAGCGTTGACAAAGACATAACCTGAAAACCGCCACTGTCCGTCAAGATTGGCCCATGCCAACCGCCAAATTTATGTAACCCGCCCATTTGTTCAACCAAGTCACCACCTGGACGCATCATTAAATGATATGTATTACCCAAAATAACTTCGGTACCTGTATCACGCACCTGATTCATTGTCAGTGCCTTGACAGTGGCAGCTGTTCCAACTGCCATAAAAGCCGGTGTTTGAAACGTGCCATGTGCGGTTTCAACAGAACCGCGACGTGCATTACCATCTGTTTTAATAAGATTAAATTTCAGTGCCATTTTGTTCTATACCATCATTATTTGTATCTGGTGTTACATCTGTTTCAATCTTTATTTCCTGTGGGATTGAATTTTTCAATTGTTCTGTTGCAGCAGCATCTGCATCAACTACTTTATCCGATTCGCCTTCGACGGGTGCTTCTTCTTCCATAATACGTGGTCGTGGACGTCTGAACAACAAACAACAATCCCCGTAACTAAAGAAGCGATATTTTTGTTCTACAGCGTGAGCATATGCAGCTTTCATCTGATCCAGTCCTGCGAACGCAGACACCAACATAAACAATGTTGACTTTGATAAATGAAAGTTCGTCAACAATACATTAACCGCGCGGAATCTGTATCCTGGGGTAATAAAGATACGTGTTGTTCCCAAGAATGGCGCAACGCGTTTAAATCTGCGTCTGTTTGTATTATTTCTGGCAGAGGCTTCTAACAAGCGCAATGTTGTTGTACCAATTGCGATTACACGTTTTGCCCTATTGATATCTTCGGCCTGAGTTTGTGTAATACGTCCCCATTCGCTGTGCATTTTGTGATCTGCGACTTTTTCAGATTTCACTGTCATCCAAGTTCCTGCCCCAACATGCAGTGTAACTTTTACAACTTTTGCGCCACGTTTTTTTATTTCGTCTATCAATTCAGGTGTAAAATGCAACCCAGCCGTTGGCGCCGCCATTGACCCCAGCGCATGTGCATAAACTGTTTGATAGCGTTCTCGGTCTTCTAATTCTTCTTCACGTTTCATATATGGTGGCAAAGGCAATTTTCCGACACGTTCCAGAACGCCCATCAAATCATCTGTTATAAATTTTAATTTCAATCCGATTTCTTTGTTAACACTGACAACACCGACCAAGGTACCATCATCCATTGTGAACAAGCGACCTGGCTTGAACTTAGTAAACTTTGAACACAGCCCCCACCAACATCCGTCACGTGTTGTTGTATGCAATGTTATCTCATGTTTACCATCCACCATAAATCTGACTGGGATAACACGTGAGTTATTAAAAACAACTGCATCTCCGGGTTCTAGAAAATCCAAGAAATCGCGAATATGTTTATCATAAACTTCATCGCCTTGAACCACCAACATACGCGATGCATCACGTTGTGGCAATGGTCGTGACGCAATCAGTTCACGTGGCAAATCAAATTCAAAATCAGATGTTTTTAGTGTTGGATCTATCATTTCTACTTCTCTTTTTGTAATTATCTTGTTTTTTGAAAATCTTGGATACGTGGAATATATGCAGTAGTGTTCAGTGTATCTGCAGTCATCACTGAATTTGTTTTACTATTAACAACCTTTTCAATATTTTTTAAATGCGCATTTTTAAGAGTTCTTGCCGCCCAATACATTGAACAAATATATCCTGACGCCACCGCCACCACAGCTATTATAACTGCACGCGCCATACGTTCAGATTTTATAAATTCTTTCTGTAAATCAGACATAATATCTTTTTGGTTATTACCTTTAATAAACATCATATTCATATACCTCTTTACTACTTCTATCGAATTCTGGCACGATTACTGTCAGATATTTGTTGTTCACGTTTTAATTTAACAAATTTTGCAACGGCATTGGAATTTATATCTTTAATATCTCTGATTATAGTTCCATCACATGGTTGCACATAGAAATTTAACGTATCGCCCGATAAGATATAATCAAAAGCCTGTAATGTCCCAGGTTTCACATTATCTTGGCGGGTCAAGATATGATATTTTGTTGTATCTTTTAAATTTCGCACAAACAAAGTATCTTTGTTTTTTTCAACAACTGTACCCTGTGTTTTTTTAGGTACCAAATCCGCAATTCCGACCCCCATAATCGCAACGAAAACGCATAAAAACACAACTGAACGTTTAGTTGATTCATCCGCCTCTTCACGATTATTTTGTGGATTTTCCTTAATATCAGTCATTTTTTTCCTTTCATTATCTTGCTTTTGCCTGATCTATACCTTTACGCATTAAATTTACTTTATAAATCTTCTTTAAATCTGCGGCAGAACGATTATTTACAGAATCCAATCTTGTATTTCTTAAAATAACATCGGCTGTCATTTGCACAGGTTTTTTAGGCACAGTTGAATACTTCAGCGTATCACCCACCTGCAAATAGTCCGCAAAATAACGTTGATTATTTGTTGGCGCACAAGAATTGATATAAATACAATTATCAGCCAACCCATCATTATCGCTGTCAATATAATGATAACCTGTTGTTGTTTTTACAACAGTTCCTTGCCCACGTGTTGTCAGTCTACTTAATGGCATACAAGACATCATTGCAATACCAGACACAGTTAAAAGTACTTTATTATAAAATTGCATATTTTATCCTTTTATGTTTTATTATGCTGAGACAAAATTGTATTACAAAAATATAAAATTGTCAACTAACACTATCTTATAACCAGCATAACTATCTTTGTCTGGATCGTCCCATTTTGTTACAGACTTGATTATAATGATACAAATTTTCCAAATCATCAGCAGAACGGTTATTAACAGAATCCAATACAACGTTTCGCATAACATTATCGGCGCTTAAATTTATCAATCTTTTATTTGCCGCACGAAACTTTAATGTATCACCAACCTGAATATAGTCACGGAAATAACATTGATTATTGTTTGATTTATTACCAATAAACAAGCAATTATCAACCGCCCCATCGCCGTTTTGATCCAAATAATAATATTTGGTAATTTTCACAACCTTGGCAGAAACAGGTTTGGTTATATTAGACAATGGCGCACAAGATGTCATTGTTCCAACAAATGTCAAAAATATTTTTTTATATAACTTCATGTGCTATCATTTACCTTTATCTTGAATTTGTATTTTGGTTTAATGCATTACGTTGCATTTTTTTACGTTCTTTAACAAAATCCGCAAATTTCTTGGAATTTATACGTTTGACCTGATTAAAGTTTACAGCAGACGTAGCATGGGTTCCATAATCCAAAGTATCATCCACATTCACATATGGAAATGCCTTGGCACCATATGGTTTTATACATAATTCATTTGAAAAAACAACATATTTTGATGTATCTTGCAAATTTTTAACATACAATAAATTTTTATCACGTTTTACAACAACGCCTTGTGTTTTTTCTGGCACACAATTTACAATTCCAAATACCATGACTGCAACCAACAGACATAAACACGCCATTGACCCTCTAAGAGATTCATCTGACATTTCATGATCCTTTTTTGGCCCTTTAATAACAGAACTCATTATTTACTCCTTTATTTTGTTTTATGATTTATCATATTTCTAATTCTGGCAGATTCTGCGATTTGACGATGATTTTCTGCGAATTTATTCAATCTTTCACCATTAACCCTGCGCACCAATGCAAACGAGCCTGTATTATCATCATTTGGCACAACATATTTCAATGTATCACCAGTCGCCACATACGGAAACGCATTCATTTTATCAATATTCATTCCTTTTCTATATTCAAAGATATTGTATCGTGCGGTATCTTTTAAGTCTTGCACATACAATTCCTTATCATTTCTTGCCCTAACAACCCCTGTTGATGTTCTTTTTACTGGTTGTACCAGACACAACATTATCACCAAAGTCGTAAACACCATAGCAGCAACTAAAAGATCAATCTCTTTATTTGTATTTTTGTCTTTATCACTCATCATAATACCTCTTGTGGGTTATTGTATTTACTTTCCGAAATCCAAACCTTGGTCAATATAGTTTTCGGCTTTTTCTTCCCAATCCGGTTCAACACGTACAAACAGATGCAAACGTGCATTTACCCCCCACTGGTCTTGAATATCATGACGTGCCGCAGTCCCGATTTGTTTCAGTTGTGCACCACCACGTCCAACCACTATTTTCTTGTGCCCTTCGTTACGAACAGCAATTTTTTGGTATATATCCAATACACCTTCATCATCAACATCAACACGTTCTGTTACAACGTTTATGTGATAAGGCAATTCTTGATGGATATATTTATAAATTTTTTCACGTGTCAGTTCAGACAAATACAGTTCATCCGGCACATCTGGACTGTCTACTGTATCAAATAAATATGGGGATTCCGGCATAACGTCCGCCAAAGATTGTAACATCTGATTCACACCGTCATTTTTCAACGCAGAAATCATAAATATTTCACGCCACGGCGCCATATTTGATATTTCAGCCACCATCGGCAATAAATTATTTTTTGCAATCGCATCAACTTTGTTCAATGCCACGAACAGGTTTGGTCTGTCTTTTATCTTTTCAACCAATGCGCGTATTGTTTCTGTTATACCCTTGGTTACATCAATCAATAATAATACCGCATCGGCATCCCCCACTGCGTCCATTGCAGCGGCAACCATTGCCCTGTCTAATCTGCGTGAAGGCTTGAAAACGCCGGGGGTATCAACAAAAATCAACTGGCGATTATCCACCATCTTAACGGCGCGCAGACGTGTACGTGTTGTTTGCACTTTATGCGAAACAATTGACACTTTACGCCCCATAATTTGATTTAACAATGTGCTTTTACCGGCATTCGTCGGCCCAATAATGGCAACAAATCCTGAATATGTTTTATCTGTCATACGGGAAACAATAGCACACTATTTTAAAAAGTGAACAAAAATCTTGCTTTTACACTTAAATATACTACCATCGCAAACAACACAAAAGGATTTTTAGTATGCAATTAACAGGACTTGAAATTTTAAGACATATTGAAAATACAGATAAAAAAGAAAACCCTGATATCGTTATCAAACCATTTGATAGACGTTGTTTAGGCAGTAACAGTTACGACCTGCATCTGGGGGATACTTTGTTGGTTTACAAACATACCATTCCAAATGGTATGAAGCCTGCAATTGAATACAAAGGCGCGGCATCTTTACATTCAATGCGAGATTGGTTTGAAACAACCATAGCTTATGAAAATTTTAGACGTGAATATTATGATTTTGATGCAATGAATCCGAAATTCTTGATTGATCCGACCAATCCCCAGCATCATGAAACCATTGCTATAAAAATCCCAGAAACAGGTTTGATTTTATCACCGCATATTGGATATCTGGGCACAACATTAGAATACACCGAAACGCGTAACCTATTTCCATACATTGATGGTAAATCCAGCATTGGTCGCAATTTTATATTAAATCATCACACAGCCGGTCGTGGTGACGATGGCTTTTGTGGTCAATGGACATTGGAAATAAAAACATTATATCCGACTGTTGTTTATCCATTGATGCGTATTGGCCAGATTTACTATGACAAAATATCGGGGGATTGCGAACCATACGACAAGAATCCATCCAGCCACTATAATCGCCAATTCGGGCCAACAGCCGCAGCGATTGTTCCGATAGATAAATTTTTACAAGAAGAAAAAATCAGATAAACAATGCCCCACTTGGGGCATTTTTATTCATGAAAAAATGGGTTATTTTTTCGCAAATAACCGATATTGGTCGGCTCACCATGTCCATGTATAACACACGTATCATCAGGTAAATTTAACCGACAAACCTTTGCAACAGATTGTTGTAAATCTTGTAAATTTCCCCTTGGCAAATCATACCGACCAATTGAATTTTGAAAAACAGTATCACCTGCCATCAAAACACGTTCGTTTGGGAAATAATACATAACACCACCTGGGGTATGACCTGGGGTTTCAATTATTTGCACATCCAAATCATTCAACATACGTTTTTGTAAAACATCCAATGCCACAGGACGTGCAGTACTTTTATCAATTGATTTTAATCCAAAATAATTCAACAAATCATTTCCCCAACCAATTAAATAAAAATCATCCGAATGCAAATACCAAGGCACTTCAAAGTGCTGTGCTAAATCTGGTGCTGCGGATATATGATCAGGATGTCCATGTGTTGAATAAATTGCCTGCGGTTTTAATTTTCGCTGTGCCAGCAAATTAACCCAATCTGCGGCATTTCCCCATGGATCAAATAAAACACAGTCATTTCCATTCGACACCAATACAGAAACTGTATTTTCTGGCGGCATAGAAATTATTTCGAAATTATTTTTTTGATTTTCCTGCATTTTTACCAGCAACTGTTTTCTTGGTGGCTGTATTTTTCTTGCCGAAAACGATTTCGCGAATTTCTTCGCCTGTCAAAGTTTCACGTTTCAGCAATTCATCTGCCAACTTTTTAACTTTGGTTTTATTTTTCATCAGATGTTTTGTTGCGTCATTATGTGCCGCATCCAACCAGGCACGAATTTCCGCATCGACCAACTCGGCTGTTTTTTCAGACGCATTTTCCAACGCCCCCCGTGTTCCAAATGTACCAACCTGATTAATTGCAGCCAATCCAACTTTCTTGGACAATCCAGATGTTGTGATTGAATATCGTGCCAATCGTGTTGCGACCGCGATATCACTTTCTGCCCCAGTTGTAATTTTATCTGGGCCAAAGAAAATTTCTTCGGCGCAACGTCCCGCCAAATATATAGACAGATTTGCGCGCACTTCAGCCAACGTCATTGAAACTTTGTCATCGATTGGCAGATGTTGAACCATCCCCAGCGCACGACCACGAGGAATAATTGTTGCCTTGTGTATTGGATCTGTAATATCTGCATAAATCAAGCTAACAAATGCATGCCCTGCTTCGTGATATGCAGTCAATTTCATATCTTCTGGACGCATTTTACGTAACTTGCGTGGTCCCATTATAATTTTATCGCGCGCTTCTTCGATATCTTCTGATGTGACTTCACCCCGCTTGTTACGGACAGCGTGCAAAGCAGCCTCGTTCAACAGATTTTCCAAATCAGCCCCAGAAAACCCAGTTGTTCCACGTGCAATATCTTGCAGATTGACATCATTGTTTATTTTTACCTTTTGGGCATACAAATCCAAGATTGCACGACGCCCCGCCATATCAGGCAAATCGATATAAACCTGTCTGTCAAAGCGTCCTGGACGTAACAATGCTTGATCCAGCATATCAGGTCTGTTGGTCGCCCCGATAACAATAATACCTGTATCATTTGCGAATCCGTCCATTTCGATCAGCAATTGATTTAATGTCTGTTCGCGATCTTGGTCATTATAAGAGTGTGTTGAACGTTTTTGTCCAATTGCATCAATTTCATCAATAAACAAGATACATGGCGCATTACGTTTTGCCATTTCAAAAATTTCTTTGATTTTTGCAACACCTAAACCCACGATAATTCCTGAAAAGTCCGACCCAGATGCTGCAAAGAACGGCACATCTGCTTCGCCTGCGATGGCACGTGCCAATAATGTTTTACCTGTTCCTGGTTGTCCAGACAACAATACGCCACGTGGCACACGCGCACCCAGCGCAATATATTTATCTTTGTTCTTCAAGAAATCGACAATTTCTGACAATTCTTGTTTTTCAGAATCAATACCTGCGACATCTTTGAATGTTGTTTTTGGTTTTCCTGTAGTAATTTTAGTCGGATTTTGATTTAACAAGCCACGACTTAATCCACCTGCGGCACCACCGCGCTTAAACCCACGAACAATCCACAAGATAAACAGCAAAGTCAACAACAAGGGTGCAATTGACGCAATTGTTTCAAACCAAGTTTTCGACGTATCAATTGTTATTGCTGTACCACCTGCGGACAACTTCGCCAACATTTCTGGATCATAAGTAATAGTTGCAGTATATTTTGTACCATCATTTAAAACACCACTGACATATTCACCTTTGACATTCATGGTTTTTATATCTGACGCGCGACGCAACACATCCGAGAAAGACAATTCCACAGGTCGATTCGATTTAACTGGCATTGGATTTCCATCTATTCCGCCCACAGGCGCATTACCAACGACAAAAACACGTGCCATCATCAATGCGAACAACAACCCAAACAGTACCAAATACTTTGCGGCACCATCCTTTGTCTTGCGGTTATTTAAATTATTATTTTTGTTTTTTTTGAAGTCTTTTAATTTTTTCATTTTTCTTCCTGATACTTGTTTTTGCGCCTTCGGGGACAACCAGAATTTGATTCTTGAAACGTCGCACCGTACAATGTCCCAAAGTAAATTTACAATCTGACTTTAGATTACGTAATGCGAACGTCAACGAATTCAAGCGTGGCTGATAAACATTCCCTCCGATTTTTTGAATCAACGTTCCCAAGAACTTTAGCCCAATATTGGTCGGCACGTCAAATAGAAAAGAATCAGGGAACAGCGCATAATCGTCATACATAACGGATTTAATTCTGGCATCAACATCTATATCCAGCGCATCACGTACCCGCCCCAGATTTTCGATTGCCAACAAAATACGCGCATCTGAAATTCCCATTTTATCGGCCATCAAGTGCCTATTTTTACGAATTTTAACACGTGTATACGCATCGTCTTCATTCATTTCATCATGAAAATATTTTATATTATTTTCATGACAATACTGTACCAGTTCTTTTCGAAAGACATTTAATAATGGGCGTGCGATTTTAATTCCGTCGCGCATTGAAATTGCGCGCATCGCAGCCAATCCCACAACACCACTACCTCTGGATAAATTCATCAAGAAAGTTTCGATTTGATCATCTGCTTGGTGTGCGACGACCAAAGTATCTATATTATTTTGCAGACAAAAATCTGTCATAAATTTATATCGTGCGTCACGTGCGGCAGCCTCCAGACCGGACGTTGGTTTTTTATCTTGCCAATCGAACACATGGCAACACACGCCCAGTTTTTCGCATAAATCTTGAACATATTTTGCTTCTACATCTGCGGACGGGCGCAAGTGGTGATTGACATGCAGTGCCACCACATTGACATTTGCGCGCACCAGCCAATGCAGCAAGCACACAGAATCCACCCCACCGCTGACTGCGACAGCCACGCGTTGATTTTCCAAATACATATGAACAAAATCTAAAAACTTGTCATTCATTTTTATGATATAATATGCTATAATTCGCAAAAATAAAGGAAAAATACAATGGCACATAAATTAAAGTCTATCGCGGTATATTGCGGTCATCAACTCGGCACAGACCCCCAGTTCAAGCGTGACGCCAAGGCTGTTGGTGCGATGTTGGCAAAGAACGGCATTAAAATGGTATTTGGTGCTGGTGACGTTGGCTTGATGGGCACAGTTGCAACATCTGCCTTAGACAATGGTGGTGATGTTATTGGTGTATCTACACACGACGTGATTGCGATGCAAGAACCGGTACACAACGGCATCAAGGTTCAAGTTGTTGACGGCGTTAACGAGCGCAAACAAATAATGTTTGAAAAATCAGATGCATTTATAATTTTACCTGGGGGCATTGGCACCCTAAATGAATTAACAGACATCATGACGATGCAGCAAATTGGCGAGACGACAAAACCATTATTCTTTTTGAACACGAACAATTTCTGGCGTCCATTTGCGACATTGACCCGCCACATGCAAAAGCATGGTTTTGTTGTACATCCAGAATGTTACAACATATTTGTTGCGGACACTGTTTCTGAATTAAAAAAGTTGATACTAAAATATTAGAGTTCAAATACTTTATCGCGCGACGTCTGACCGCGGATTAATTTAATGCTGGTTTTCGGGACATCATAGTACTGGGCCAGCATTTTTATTACATCCATTGTTGCCTTGCCATCTGTTGGTGCAGTTGTTGTATGTACGCGCACCACACCATCAGGTTGCACATCAACCTTGTTTATTTTTGCTCGTGGGATAACGCGTACAGTTATTTTCATTTTGCGACATCTGAGAATTCTTGTTTTTTATCACCTGCAATCAAATGGATATGAAAGTGCGGAACACTTTGATAAAAGAACGTACCTTCTCCGACATTAGACCAAACATTACATCCATCGATACAATTTGCCACACGCGCAGTTTCTGTCAGGCACGCCCAAAATCCGGCCTGTTCTTCTGCGGATGCATTATTTACGAAATCGAACATATTTATATATTCGCCTTTTGGTATAATCAATATATGGGTTTGTGCCACTGGGTTCAAGTCATAAAAGCTGATTGCGAAATCATTTTCCCAGACCCGCTTGCAAGGAATTTCCCCACGAACAATCTTTGCAAAGACATTATTTTTATCATACATAGCATATATTCCTTTTGTTTAAAATTTCAGTTTCAGAATATACAAAACCGGACTTGAAATCAACGTTTTTTAGACTATATGTATCGTACAGGTTTTAATCTAAGGAGTTTTGATATGCTAAAACCATTACACAATTATGTTTTGCTGGCACGTATCGAAGAAGAAAACATCACTGCTGGCGGAATAATTATTCCTGACAATGCCAAAGAAAAGCCATCACGCGGTCGTGTTATTGCGATTGGGTCTGGCTTATATGAAAATGGTGCAAACATACCTATGACGGTTCGCCCAGATGATATTGTATTATTTTCCAAGTGGGCATCATCTGCGAACGAAGTCAAACTGGACGGCAAAGATTACGTTTTAATCAAAGAAACAGATATCTTGGGAATTTTAGATTAATAATCAAAGGAACACACACATGGCAAAAGAAATTGTTTTTAATACTGACAAATTGGCATCTGGCGTTGATAAATTGGCCAATGCTGTAAAGATTACAATGGGGCCCAAAGGTCGCACAGTTGTTATTGAGAAATCATATGGTGCGCCTGTTGCGACCAAAGACGGCGTTACTGTGGCCAAGGCTGTATCATTAAAAGATCCGACCGAAAACATTGGCGCCCGCATGGTTCAAGAAGTTGCAAAAAAAGCCGGTGATGATGCTGGCGATGGCACAACAACTGCGACAGTACTGGCACAAAAGATTATCCGCGAAGGCCGTCGTGTAATTGCGGCTGGGATGAATCCAATGGATGTAAAGCGCGGCATAGACATTGCGACTGCGGCGGTTGTTGCGGACATTGAAAAACACGCCCGTCCTGTGGCAGACAGTGCTGAAATTGCCCAGGTTGCGACCATTTCTGCGAACAACGATGCTGACATTGGCGCCAAGATTGCCAGTGCAATGGAACGCGTCGGCAAAGAAGGCGTTATTACTGTCGAAGAAGCCAAAGGTCTGGACACAGAAATCGATGTTGTCGAAGGCATGCAATTTGACCAAGGCTTTATGTCGCCCTATTTCGTAACGAACAGTGAAAAAATGTTAGCCGAATTAGACGGCGCGCAAATTTTAGTATCTGAAAAGAAAATCACAGGTCTGCAGGCATTATTACCTATACTGGAACCGATTGCCCAATCTGGCAAACCATTATTAATTATTGCCGAAGACGTTGAATCCGAAGCATTGGCAACATTGGTATTAAACCGTCTGCGTGGTGGCTTGAAAGTCTGTGCGGTCAAGGCCCCAGGTTTTGGCGACAGACGCAAAGAAATGTTAAAAGACATTGCGATTGTAACTGGTGCGACTGTTATATCTGACGATATGGGTATGACATTTGAAAACATTACACCGGCTGTTTTAGGCAGTGCCAAGAAAGTCATTGTCAGCAAAGATTCCACCTTGTTGGCGCATGGTGCGGGTGATAAATCTGCGATTGCGGCACGTGCGGACGAGATACGTCAATCTATTGCGACCACAACCAGTGATTACGATCGCGAAAAATTATCAGAACGTCTGGCAAAAATCGTTGGCGGGGTTGCGGTTATCAAAGTCGGCGGTATGACAGAAATCGAAGTCAAAGAAAAGAAAGATCGTGTTGATGACGCCTTGGCTGCAACACGCGCGGCGGTATCAGACGGCATTGTTGCCGGCGGTGGTATTGCGCTGGTTCGTGCGGTATCTGCATTGGCTGACGTTCATGGTGCGAACACAGACCAAGACGTTGGTATTGATATCATCAGACGCGCGATAATTGCGCCATGCGCCCAAATTGCGGAAAACGCGGGTACATCTGGCGAAATTGTTGTTGGCAAAGTGATGGAATCGAACGAATATAATTTTGGTTATAACGCGCAAACTGGCGAATACGTTGACATGATGGCATCTGGCATTATTGATCCGGCCAAAGTTGTAAAAACTGCGATAACTGCGGCGGCATCTACGGCGGGCGTAATGTTAACCACAGGCGCGGTTATGACAGAAATTCCCGAAGAGAAACCATCTGTCCCACAAATGGGTGGCGGCATGCCAGGAATGATGTAAGTAACGATACAACAAAACCCAAAATCCCCCAAATGGGGGATTTTTCATGAATAACCATCCCACTAAGCAGACAGTTATTCAGGGTGTGAAGAAACTGCGTTTAATTTAAATCAATACTTTCATCGTATTCATTGGTATCAATACTTTCGTAACCATAACCGATGGTATTGAAAAGTGCTGGACGCCAATCGATATAACTGTTAGCGCGAACCGAACAACCGTAAGCGCAATTAGACTTGCAGTTAGCGGCGGAGGACGGGTCCAAGGAAAACCAAAGCGAAGACATTGGATGTGTCAGTTTACAATAACAATGCTTGCGTTCATACAAATTATTATCGGTTTTATTGCCCTGATAATAGTCACTGCGACCCATTATTTCTTCTTCATCCGTTACCAACGTCTTTTTTGTCTCAGCCAATGTCTGGTTGTCTTCGATGTCACGAATATCTTGTAGTGACAAACAGGTAGCCACACCATAAATACGACCATATTCAAATTCCGAATACCATATCCATTCATTTGGATTATTCCAATAAGCATTTGTTTTTCCCTGAACAATACTATCCAACGGAATCACCGTTGTATCGCGGCGGGCGCACATTTGTGTCGCATAGGTTGATGTCGTTGTTAATATCGCACACAGTATTAATAATATTTTTCGCATATCTTTCCCCCTTTGTCTTACCATACTTTGTTATACAGTGCATTGCGGATTAAAACGCCAGTATTGCCGCCATCAATGTTTGTGTTCTTGGCAAATGCAGTGGCACATAATCTGGTGCAATTATTTTTACAATCGTCGTTCGTGTCGTATTTCTTTAAATATGTCCACCACGATGTAACGGGACCATCCATCTTGCACCAGCAATTAACACCATAATCCTGGGCAACGACCTTTAAAAATGTGTTCGCTTCGCCCACACTGGCGGTGCCGGCATTTGAACTTTTTCCATTGTCTGACGATTTATAATCAATCATATTGCATGTTGTGCGACCTTTGGTTACATATGCCGTTACACGATTTGGGTGCGTGCCTGCAAACAGGTCATAATTAAATTTAACCGCCCACTGTTTGGCATCGTTGTTTATGCGTGCCTCTGTCGCATTAACTTCGTTTTGCAATACCGCCATTACCAAGGTATTACGACGACAGATTTCATTCGTATCATCTGTCCCAGCAAATGCACATATCGGCATTATTAGTAAAAATAAAATCAGTCTTTTCATTTGTACTCCTTTTTCTTTTCTTTAGACCTGTCCCTTTTTTCTTTTGTCATTCCTGCGTAGGCAGGAACAGGGTCTTTAAAACCTGTGTCGCAGAGCACGTATTTGGTTCGCTGACGCTCACACTGCTTAGTCCCTATCCCTGCCTGCGCAGGGATGACAAGGGTTTTTAAGTTTCTTATTCTTGTTCTTCTTCCTTTTCTTTAATCTATTGTTATCAGGTTGTCGGTGGTGTGGGTTTTGCCACTGCTGTCTGTCCAGCTTAGTGATTTACCAACACGTATCGGATTCGGTTTTTCATTCACAAAATGATTTATTGCATCTGGCGGAACAAGATTCACATAACATGTCTGTTCATTTCCCGATGTATTTAAAAACTTAAAGTGCATTGATGGACTGCTGGTTTTTGATGCGTATAAGGGATAGTCATATTTTGCACCTTCTGGACGCGCAACGTGCAAACGCAACTTCTTGTCCCCGTTTTTACAATAACCCGTCGCACAAACACCACTGTTCGTGTAAACGTCGCCCGCGTTTTCACATAATACACCGCAAATTTGATTCTCAGACAACTGGGATACATCCGCGACGTCAATGTCTTTGCAATCGTTTTTAACAATGAATTTAGAATAATTA